>JALOSD010000015.1 GCA_025458585.1 Burkholderiaceae bacterium
GGTGGAATGCCTCGTCGTCGGTCGCGTGCAGCCAGCCGGCCTCGACCCACTCGGCGACGATCGCACGCGCGGCGTCGCTCAGCAGCGACGCGTCGGTGCGCGACAACACGCCGCGATCGGCGAGGTGGCGCAGCAGCCGCGCGTCGCGCCCGCCGGCGCGGAATGCCTCGCCGTTCAGGTACAGGCAGCGGCGGTCGTAGAGCATGCGCGTGCGCCGATCGAGACGCAAGCCCTGCCCTGGCCGCCAGCGTCCGCCCGGCTCGAACCAGACCTGCGGCTTCGGTTCGCTCAGCCACTCGCCGAGCGCCTCGTCGACGGCGCCGGGCTCGCGCAGGGCGCGCTGCAGCGCACGCCCCGCGTGCTCGGCGAACGCCGGCGGCACCTCACCCGGCGTCGACGTCGCCGGCTGCGACGGGTCGCGGTACAGCGGCGCGGCGCCGTCGGTATCCGCGGCGTCGGCGAGTCGCAGCAGCAGCGCGCGCGCGAGCTCGTCGTCGCGCGGTGCGCGAAAGCCCACCGAGCAGGTCATGCACTCGCCGAGCGCGACGCCGTCGTGGCCCCAGCCCGGCGGCAGGTACAGCAGGTCGCCCGGCTCGAGCACCTCGTCGTGCGCAGGCTCGAAGCGGCGCAGGATCTTCAGCGGCACGCCGGGCACGAGCGATGCGTCGGCGACACGCCCCCAGCGCCAGCGCCGCCGGCCGTGCACCTGCACGCGAGCTGGGTGTCGAGCCCCTGCACGAGCAGCGTCCAGCCGCCCTGCCTCAACGGCGGCAGCGCGCGCCGCGGCAGCGGGCCGTGGCGCAGCGTCCAGCGCACGCCGTCGCGCACGACGAGCCGCGACTCGACGTCGTCGCGCGCCGCGAGCTCGAACAGGTCCGCGCGCGCGATGGGCGCCTCGACGCCCGGCAGCCCCTGGCGCACGAGCAGCGGCCTCTTCTGCCAGTGGCGGCGCATGAAAGCCGTGGGCGACAGGCCGCCGAGCAGCGGCGTCGGAGTGTCGATCGGCAGCGTCACGTCGCCATTGTCGGCGCTCGCACGCCTTGTGCCATCATCGTCTCATGCTCATCACCGCACCGTGCGTCGTCAGCCTGACGTGGACGCTGTCGAACGCGCAGAACCAGCCGATCGACGAACTGTCCGAACCGGTCGAGTTCTTCTACGGCGGCGACGACCTGCTGCCCAAGGTGGAGGAGGCGCTCGCCGGCCGCGCCTTGGGCGACGAGATCGCGCTGCAGCTCGAGCCCGAACACGCCTTTGGCGACTACCGGCCCGAGCTCGTCTGCTTCGAGAGCCGCGCGCTGTTCCCCGACGCGGTCGAGCCCGGCATGGCGTTCGAGGGCCTGCCCGACGGCGCGACGACGCCCGGCATGCCGCGCGACGCGATCTACACCGTCACCGAGGTCTACCCCGACCACGTCGTGCTCGACGGCAACCACCCGCTCGCCGGCATCGCGCTGCGCCTGCGCATCAGGGTGCGCGACGTGCGCGAAGCCACGCCCGACGAGATCGACGCGCGCAGCGTCGGGGCGTCCGACGTCAGCGTGCTGCCGGTGACGCCGCCGGGCGCAACACGCCACTGACGGCGCGAGCCGCATGTCGGGCGACCTGGCCTGGGGGCTGTTCCTGGCCGCCGCGCTCGCGCTGGCGCTCACGCCTGGCCCGGACATGGTCTACGTCGTGTCGCGCGCGCTCGCGCAAGGACCGCGCGCCGGGCTGGTGTCGGCCGCCGGGCTGTCGGTCGGGCTGGCGGCGCACACGCTGCTGGCCGCATTCGGCGTGTCGGTGCTGCTGCGCGCGTCGGAGGTCGCGTTCACGGCGCTGAGGATCGCCGGCGCGCTGTACCTGCTGTGGATCGGCGTGCAGATGTGGCGCGCCGCGCCGCGCCTGGAC
Organism: Burkholderiaceae bacterium; assembly: GCA_025458585.1. GTDB lineage: Bacteria > Pseudomonadota > Gammaproteobacteria > Burkholderiales > Burkholderiaceae_C > Calidifontimicrobium. The sequence goes on from JALOSD010000015.1 coordinate 1,891, forward strand.
ATCCACGCCGCGCGCGACCGCCTCGACGCGCGGCGGCTGTTCTGGCAAGGGTCGCTGTCGGCGCTGCTGAACCCGAAGCTCGCGCTGTTCTTCCTCGCGTTCCTGCCGCAGTTCGTGCCCGCGGCCAGCACCACGCCGGTGGCCGACGCGATTGCGCTCGGGCTGGCGTTCTCGGTCCTGGGCGTGGGCGTGCAGGCGCTCGCGGGGCTCGCCGCCGGCCACCTCAGCGATGCGCTGCGCCGAAGCGACCGCGCGGTGCGCGTGCTGTTCCGCACCAGCGGCACGCTGATGATCGCGCTCGGTGCGCGGCTGCTGATCGCGCCGAAGTAGGCCGCGTTCAGGCCTTGCCGGTCGACCCGAAGCCGCCCTCGCCGCGGTGCGAGGCCTCGAACGCGTCGACGCGCCGAAATCGCGCCTGCACCACCGGCACGATCACGAGCTGCGCGATGCGCTCGAGCGGCTCGACGACGAACGGCGCATGGCCGCGGTTCCAGCAGCTGACCATCAGCGGGCCCTGGTAGTCGCTGTCGATCAGGCCGACGAGGTTGCCGAGCACGATGCCGTGCTTGTGGCCCAGCCCCGAGCGCGGCAGGATCACCGCCGCCAGGCCCGGGTCGCCGATGTGGATCGCGATGCCGGTGGGAATCAGCGCCGTCTGCCCGGGGTCGAGCTTGAGCGGCGCGTCGAGGCAGGCACGCAGGTCGAGCCCGGCGCTGCCGGGGGTGGCGTAGGCGGGCAGCGTGTCGGCGATGCGCTCGTCGAGCACCTTGAGGTCGATCGTCGTCATCGCGGGTCTTTCACGGGCAGCCGCTGCGCGATCTCGCGCACCAGCGCGCGCGCCAGCGCGAGCTTCGGGCCGCGGGGCATCTCGCGCTCGCCCACGGCGTCAACGAGCAGCAGCGCGTTGTCGTCGCGGCCGAAGGTCGACGGTCCGATGTTGCCGACGATCAGCGGCACGCCCTTGCGCTCGCGCTTCTCGCGCGCGTGCTTCGCCAGGTCGTGGCTCTCGGCGGCGAAGCCGACGCAGTACGGCGCACCGGGCAGGCGCGCGACGTCGGCGAGGATGTCGGGGTTCTCGGCCATCGCGATCGTCGGCGTGGCGTGGCCGTCGGCCTTCTTCAGCTTGCGCTCGGCGGCCTGCGCCGGCCGCCAGTCCGCCACGGCCGCGGTGGCGACGAACACGTCGTGCCGCGGCGCCAGCGGCAGCACGGCGTCGTGCATCTGGCGGGCGGTGTGCACGTCGACGCGGCGCACGCCGCGCGGCGTCGCCAGCGCGACCGGGCCGGCCACCAGCGTGACCTCGGCGCCGGCCTCGGCGGCGGCGCGCGCAATCGCGAAGCCCATCTTGCCGCTCGAGAGGTTCGTGATGCCGCGCACTGGGTCGATCGGCTCGTACGTCGGCCCGGCGGTGACGAGCACCCTGCGCCCGGCGAGCACGTTCGGCTGGAAGAACGCGATCAGCTCGTCGCGCAGTTCGTGCGCCTCGAGCATGCGCCCGTCGCCGACCTCGCCGCAGGCCTGGTCTCCGGCCGCGGGGCCGAGCACGACGGCGCCGTCGGCCGCGATCTGCGCCACGTTGCGCCGCGTTGCCGGGTGGGCCCACATCTCGCGGTTCATCGCCGGGGCCACGAGCAGCGCGCAGCGCTCGATCGGCCGCGCGAGGCACGCGAGGCTGAGCAGCTCGTCGGCGCGACCCTGCGCGAGCTTGGCGATGAAGTCGGCGCTCGCCGGCGCGACGAGCACCGCGTCGGCCACGCGCGTCAGGTTGATGTGCGCCATGTTGTTCGGCTCGCGCGCGTCCCACTGGCTTGTGAGCACCGGACGGTTCGACAGCGCCTGCATCGTCACCGCGGTGATGAACTGCTCGGCGGCCTCGGTCATCACGACCTGCACCGTCGCTCCGGCCTTCGCGAGTTCGCGCGTCAGCTCGGCCGCCTTGTAGCAGGCGATGCCGCCGGTCAGGCCCAGCACGACATGGCGGCCGGCGAGGTCGCCCGCGGCGTCGCAGGAAGCCGCCGTGGCGGCCGCGGAATCGTTCATGGTGGCGCGCAATGTAACCCAGGCATTCCGGTGCGCCGCCCGCCCGCGGCGCACGCCCGGAACGCAGCTTTCGCAAAGACCACAAATTTCAGAAGTTTCCGAAATTCAAAACAATCGCGGTGTTCGGACCCTCGTCAGACCCTGCCGTGACCCACCTCTCGCCGCTCGTTCGCAGCTTCGTCGCCCACTTCGGCGAAATGGGCAGCCGCTGGGGCATCAACCGCACCGTCGGCCAGATCTACGCGCTCGTCTTCGTCTCGCCGGCGCCGCTGCACGCCGACGACATCGCGACCAAGCTCGAGTTCAGCCGCAGCAACGTCAGCATGGGGCTGAAGGAGCTGCAGGCGTGGCGGCTGGTGACGCTGCGCCACCTGCCTGGCGACCGGCGCGAGTACTTCGAGGCGCCGACCGACGCCTGGGAGGTGTTCCGCACGCTGGCCGAGGAGCGCCGCCGGCGCGAGATCGAGCCGACGCTGTCGATGCTGCGCAACGCGCTGCTCGAGGAGCCCCTCGACGAAGCCGACCGCATCGCGCAGGAGCGCATGCGTGGCATGCACGAATTGATCGAGCTGATGATGACCTGGTTCGACGACGTGCAGCGGCTCGACCGCCGCACGCTCGAGCAGCTGATGGCGATGGGCGCCAAGGTGCAGCGCCTGCTCGAGTTCACGGGCAAGGTCAAGCCCGCCGCACCGCTCAAGACCTGACGAGGACACCGACGATGGACGCCCTGATCCTGGCGCGCATGCAGTTCGCCGCCAACATCACGTTCCACATCCTGTTCCCGACGATCACGATCGCGCTCGGCTGGACGCTGCTGTTCTTCCGCTGGCGCTGGATCCGCACGCGCGACGACGCATGGCTCGGCGCCTACCGCTTCTGGACCAAGGTCTTCGCGCTGAGCTTCGCGCTCGGCGTCGTCAGCGGCATCGTGATGAGCTTCCAGTTCGGCACCAACTGGCCGGGCTTCATGGAGCGCGTGGGCAACATCGCCGGCCCGCTGCTCGGCTACGAGGTGCTGACCGCGTTCTTCCTCGAGGCGACCTTCCTCGGCATCATGCTGTTCGGCCACGGCCGCGTCAGCGAGCGCGTGCACCTGCTGGCCACGTTCCTCGTCGCCTTCGGCACGACGATGAGCGCGTTCTGGATCCTCAGCCTGAACTCGTGGATGCACACCCCCGCCGGCCACGAGATCCGCGACGGCGAGTTCTTCGTGCGCTCGTGGCTCGAGGTGGTCTTCAACCCGTCGTTCCCGTACCGGCTGGCGCACACGCTGCTCGCCTCAGGTCTGACGGTGGCGTTCCTGATCGCCGGCGTCAGCGCGTGGCAGGTGCTCAAGGGCAAGGCCAACGTCGCGACGCCGAAGGTGCTGCGCACGGGCCTGACGCTCGGCGCGGTGCTGATCCCGCTGCAGATCCTGGTCGGCGACCTGCATGGCCTGAACACGCTCGAGCACCAGCCGCAGAAGGTCGCGGCGATGGAAGGCGTGTGGCAGACGCAGCGCGGCGCGCCGCTGCTGCTGTTCGCGTGGCCCGACGAGGCGGCACGCGAGAACCGCTTCGAGATCGGTATCCCGAAGGGCGCGAGCCTGATCCTCACGCACGAGCTCGACGGCGAGATCCGAGGTCTGGACGAGTTCGTCGGCTCGCACCCGCCGGTCGCGCCGGTGTTCTTCGGCTTCCGGATCATGGTCGGCACCGGCATGCTGATGCTGCTGGCGAGCTGGGTCGGGCTGTGGCTGTACCGCCGCCGCGGCTGGGTCGCCGAGCGGCTGCCGCGCCCGCTGCTCGGCACGCTGGCGCTGATGAGCTTCTCGGGCTGGGTCGCGACGGTGGCCGGCTGGTACGTCACCGAGATCGGCCGTCAGCCCTACATCGTGCACGGCCTGCTGCGCGTCGACGAGGTCGCCTCGGGCGTACCGGCGCCGATGATCGCGCTCACGCTGGCGCTGTACGTCACCGTCTACCTGGCGCTCATCGTCGCCTACGTCACGGTGGTCAAGCACATGGCCGAGAAGCCGCTGGACCTGCCGGCACCGGCCGCGCCGCGGCCCTCGCCTGCCGGGAGCATGGCATGAGCGCGCTCGCCCGGCCGCCCGAAGGCAGCGCTCGTCCTCCCTCGGGCAGGTGGTCGCGCAGGGACCGGAGGGCCGTGCTGTGACCTGGAGCGAAGCGCTGCCGGTGATCTTCCTCGGCCTGATGGGGCTGGCGATGCTCGCCTACGTCGTGCTCGACGGCTACGACCTCGGCGTGGGCCTGCTGCTGCACCGCGCGACCGATGCCGAGAAGGACACGATGATTTCGAGCATCGGCCCCTTCTGGGACGCCAACGAGACCTGGCTCGTGCTCGGGGTGGGCATCCTGCTGATCGCGTTCCCGAAGGCGCACGGCATGGTGCTGACCGCGCTGTACCTGCCGGTGGCGCTGATGCTGGTCGGCCTGATCCTGCGTGGCGTCGCGTTCGACTTCCGCGTCAAGGCGCACGACGAGCACAAGCCACTGTGGAACTTCGCCTTCTTCGCCGGCTCGGGCATCGCAGCCGTGTCGCAGGGCTGGATGCTCGGGCGCTACATCACGGGCTTCGCGCCGGGGGTCGAGTACGTGCTGTTCGCCGCCGTCATCGCGCTGCTGCTGCCGGCCGCCTACGTGCTGCTTGGTGCCGCCTGGCTGATCATGAAGACGGAAGGCGCGCTGCAGAAGCGCGCCGTGCGCTGGGCGAAGATCGCCTGGCCACCGCTCGTGCTCGGCATGGCGCTGATCTCGATCGCGACGCCCTGGGTCAGCGACACGGTGCGCGAGAAGTGGTTCGCGCTGCCCGCCTTCATCGCGTTGATGCCGATCCCGGCGGCGACGCTGGCGGCGCTTGGCGCGGTGCGCTTCGCGCTCGACACGCCCGACGTGATCGGCCGCTGGTGCTGGGCGCCGTTCGCCGGCACGGTGGCCGTGTTCGTGCTCGGCGCGGTCGGGCTGGCGTACAGCCTGTTCCCCTACGTCGTGATGGACACGCTGACGATCTGGCAGGCGGCGAGCGCGCCCGAGTCGCTGGCCGTGATCCTGATCGGCTGCGCGATCACGGTGCCGGCGATCGTCGGCTACACCATCTTCTCGTACCGCGTCTTCTGGGGCAAGGCGCAGCCGCTGAGCTACGGCTGATCGAGACGGGGGGCTTCAGTGCGGTGCGGCCGCGCCGCAGCACTTCTTGTACTTCTTGCCGCTGCCGCAGGGGCACGGGTCGTTGCGACCCGGTCGCGGCTCGACGCGGATCGGCGCGTGGCGCGGCGCGTGGTCGATCCAGTAGATGCGCAGGTCCTGCACGCAGAAGCAGGCCTCGTCGATCAGGTCGTCGCGCGACGGCATTTGGTCGGGGTGGCCCTCGGCGAGGTACTCGGCAAGGTTGGCTTCGTCGAGCGTCAGCGCGACGATGCCCATCAGGCAGTCGTCGTAGAACTGTCCTTCGTCGGTCGACACGTCGGGCTCGGGCCAGTCCTGCGCGAAGGCCTGCGTCGCGTCGAGGAAGCCTTCGGCCCACACCGCGCCGTTGGGCGGCAGCAGCACGAGCTCCTCCTCGGTCAGCCGGCCTTCGGCGACGAGTTCCGCGCGCACCTCGTCGCTGTAGTCGACGACGAGCGGCGCCAGCCGCAGCTGGTCGGGGTCGTCGAGCAGCGCCTCGGGGTCGAGCTGGCGCGCGAGCACGTTCCAGCGCCCCATCAGCGCCGCCATCGCCTGCCGCACGTCGTCGGGGTCGGCGAAGGTGCGCTCGAAGGCGTCGCCGAACATCGCCGGCAGCCATTCGCTCGGCGGCACGACGCGCGGTCCGGCGAGCAGCGCCGTCATGAAGCCGTCGACCCACTCGAGCGAGACGTCGTTCTTGAAGCCGGCGAGGCGCCGGCACAGCGCGTTCAGCGTGTCGATTTCGGCGTCGCTGGTGTGCGGCACGGGCCTCGCGTTCATGCCGGCCAGTGTCGCACGGTCCGTCACGCGGACGCCGGCCGCGGAGGGTTCGGATGCAGCCTCGCCATCGTGTGCGCGTCGACGTAGACGCCGTCGCGCAGCGCGTAGGCGCGGTGCGTGCCCTCGTGCTCGAAGCCGAACTTGCGGTACAGCGCGATCGCCGGCGCGTTGTCGACGTAGACCGTCAGCTCCAGCCGCAGCACGCCGAGCCAGCGGTCGGCGTAGTCGCACAGCGCGCCCACCAGCGCGCTGCCGACGCCGCGGCGCTGCCACTCCGGCACCACGCTGATGCCGAGCATCATCGCGTGCCGCCGCCGCACCGCCGTCCCGACCGGGTGCAGTCCGGCGCTGCCCGCCAGTTCACCGCCGACCTCGGCGACGAGGTGCAGCTCGGCCACGCCCGGCCCGCCGGGCTCGGCGAGCCGCGTGCGCCAGGAGTCGGCCGTCGCGTAGGGCAGCTGCGCCAGGCCGGCGAGGACCTCGGAGCGGTTCATCATGCGCTCGAACGCCTCGGCGTCCGTCGGCCGCGCGCGGCGCAACGTGATGTCCATCGTCTCGCTCCTCCTCGTCGACGGGCTATGCTGGCACGATGACACACCGCCTGTCCATGCCCCGTGCCGCCTCGTTCAGGGCGCACCTCGCCACCGCGCTGCTGCTTGCCGCCGGCCTCGCCGATGCCGCCGTGCTTATCTTCGGCGAGCAGCACGACCAGCCCGACCAGCAGCGCCAGGTGGCCGACGAGGTGCGCCAGCGCGCCGCCGCCGGCACGCTGGCCGCCGTCGTGATCGAGATGGCCGACCGCGGCCGCGACACGCGCGCGCTGCCTGCCGACGCGAGCGAGGCGCAGGTGCGCGAGGCGCTGGCCTGGAACGGCTGGCCGTGGGAGGCCTACGCCGAGGTGGTGATGAACGCCGTGCGCGCGCGCGTGCCGGTGCTCGGCGGCAACCTGCCGCGCGCTGCGATGCGCGAGACCATGCGCGACGAGACGCTCGACGCCCAGGTTGGCGACACGGTGCGCGAGTTGCTGACGCGCGAGGTGCGCGACGGCCATTGCGGGCTGCTGCCGCAAAGTCAGGAACCGGGCATGGTGCGCATCCAGGTCGCGCGCGACCGCGCGATGGCGGCCACGGTCGCGCAGGCGCACGCCGACGCTGCGCCGGGGCGCGACGTGCTGCTGCTCGCAGGCGCGCAGCACGCTTCGCGCGACCGCGGCGTGCCGCTGCACCTGAGCGCGGGCACGTCCACCCGCATCGTGATGTTCGGCCAGCCGGTGGCCGGGCTGGTGGCCGACGAATGGCGCCCGGCCGCGGTCTCCCCGCAGCCCGACGCCTGTGAGGAGTTGCGCCAGCAGCTGCAGCGCCGCGAAGGCCGAGGCTGAGCGCGCGCCGCCGCGCTAGACGCGCTCGGCGATCCACCCCTTCACGCTCGCCAGCGCGCGCGGCAGCGCGGCGGCATCCGTGCCGCCGGCCATCGCCAGGTCCGGCTTGCCGCCGCCCTTGCCGCCGACCTGCTGGGCGACGAAGTTGACCAGCTCGCCGGCCTTGAGCTTGGCGACGCTGTCCGCCGTCACACCGGCAGCCAGCTGCACCTTGCCGCCTTCGACGCTTGCGAGCACGATCGCCGCCGTCTTCAGCTTGTCCTTGAGTTTGTCGAGCGTCTCGCGCAGTGTCTTGGCGTCGGCGCCCTCGAGCGTGGCGGCCAGCACCTTCAGCCCCTTGACGTCAACCGCCTGCGCCGCCAGCTCGTCGCCCTGCGCGCTGGCCAGCTTGCCCTTGAGCGCGGCGATCTCCTTTTCCAGCGCCCTCACCTGGTCGAGCACCGCGGCCACGCGCTGCGGCGCCTCGGCCGGCGTGACCTTCAGGGCGCCGGCCACGCCGTCGAGCGTGGTCTCGAGCTGCTGCAGGTAGGCCAGCGCGTTGTCGCCGGTGACGGCCTCGACGCGCCGGATGCCGGCGGCGATGCCGGTCTCCATCACGATCTTGAACAGACCGATGTCGCCGGTGCGCGCCACGTGCGTGCCGCCGCACAGCTCGCGGCTGCTGCCGATGTCGAGCACGCGCACCGTGTCGCCGTACTTCTCGCCGAACAGCATCACGGCGCCGAGCTTCTGCGCCTCGTCCATGGCCACGACGCGCGCCTGCGTGGCGGCGTTGGCGAGGATCTCGGCGTTGACGATGGCCTCGACCTGCGCGATCTGCGCCGCCGTCACCGGCGCGTGATGGCTGAAGTCGAAGCGCGTGCGCTCGTCGTTGACGAGCGAGCCCTTCTGCTGCACGTGGCCGCCGAGCACCTCGCGCAGCGCCTTGTGCATCAGGTGCGTGACGCTGTGGTTGCGCATCGTCTTCGCGCGCCGCTCGGTGTCCACCCGCGCGACGAACACGTCGCCGAGCTCGACCTCGCCCTCGACGACGCGGCCCTGGTGGCCGTGCACGCTCGCCTGCACCTTGACGGTGTCGACGACGACGACGCGCGAGCGCGCGTTGCGCAGCTCGCCCTGGTCGCCGACCTGGCCGCCGCTCTCGGCGTAGAACGGCGTGTGGTCGAGCACGATCACCACGTCGTCGCCGGCGCGCGCCCTCGTCACCGGCGTGCCGTCGACGTAGATCGCCGTGACCTTGCTGTGCTCGCACACCAGGTGCTCGTAGCCGTGGAAGGCGGTCGCGTCGCCGCTGTACTCGAGCCCCGCGGCCATCTTGAACTTGGCCGCCGCCCTCGCCTGCTCGCGCTGGCGGGCCATCGCGGCATTGAAGCCCGCCTCGTCGACCGCGACGCTGCGCTCGCGGCACACGTCGGCGGTGAGGTCGAGCGGGAAGCCGAAGGTGTCGTGCAGCTTGAACGCGAGTTCGCCGTCGAGCTGCTTCGCGCCGCGGGCCAGTTCACCCTCGAGGATCTCCATGCCGTTGGCGATGGTCTGGAAGAAACGCTCCTCTTCCTGCTTCAGCACGTCGTTGATGCGCACCATGTCGCGCCGAAGCTCGGGGTAGGCCTCGCCCATCTCGGCGGCCAGCGGCGCGACCAGCGTGTGGAAGAAGGGCTTGCGCGCGCCGAGCTTGTAGCCGTGGCGGATCGCGCGCCGGGCGATGCGGCGCAGCACATAGCCGCGGCCTTCGTTGCCGGGGATCACGCCGTCGGCCACCGTGAAGGCGCAGGCACGGATGTGGTCGGCGATCACCTTCAGGCTGGGACTGCCCGCGTCCACCTGCCCGGCGCCCGGGCCGGCGAACTCAACCGCCTGGCGCGCCGCCGCGAGCAGGCGCACGAACAGGTCGATCTCGTAGTTGCTGTGCACGTGCTGCAGCACCGCGGCCAGCCGCTCCAGCCCCATGCCGGTGTCGACGCTGGGCTTGGGCAGCAGGTGCATCTGGCCGTCTTCGGTGCGGTTGAACTGCATGAAGACGTTGTTCCAGATCTCGATGTAGCGGTCGCCGTCGGCGTCGGCGCTGCCCGGCGGGCCGCCGGCGACCTCGGGGCCGTGGTCGTAGAAGATCTCGGAACACGGCCCGCACGGGCCGGTGTCGCCCATCATCCAGAAGTTGTCACTCATGTAGCGCCCGCCCTTGTTGTCGCCGATGCGCACGATGCGCTCGGCAGGCAGGCCGATGACGTTCTTCCAGATGTCGTACGCCTCGTCGTCCTCGGCGTACACCGTGGCCCAGAGCTTGTCCTTCGGCAGCTTGAAATGCCCGGTCAGCAACTCCCAGGCGTAGACGATGGCGTCGTGCTTGAAGTAGTCGCCGAAGCTGAAGTTGCCCAGCATCTCGAAGAACGTGTGGTGGCGCGCGGTGTAGCCCACGTTCTCGAGGTCGTTGTGCTTGCCGCCGGCGCGGATGCACTTCTGCGCCGTGGCCGCGCGCGTGTACGGGCGCTTGTCGAAGCCGAGGAACACGTCCTTGAACTGGTTCATGCCGGCGTTCGTGAACAGCAGCGTCGGGTCGTCGCCCGGCACCACCGGCGAGCTGGCGACGACGGCGTGGCCCTTCGACTCGAAGAACTTCAGGAAGGTGGAGCGGATCTCGGCGGCTTTCATGGTCGGGCGGTCAGTGCGAAAAGGGGGTGTCAGAGGACGACGTCCAAGCCGACGTTGCGCGCGGCCTGGGCCAGCCGCTCATCCAGCGTGGCGAGGGCGCAGCGCCGCTGCGCGGCCAGGTCGATGTAGGCGGCGTCGTAGGCGGTCAGGTCGTGGCTGAGCGCGGCGATGTAGCGCTGGCGCACCGTGGCGTCGAAGGTGCCCGACGGCTCGATCTGCAGCGCTTCGATGCGCGCGACGATGGCCAGCATCTCCTGCGCGCCGATGCGGCCACGCCGCACCGCGCTGCGGAACGCGTTGGCAACCTCGTAGGGCCAGATCGAGGGCACGAGCATGCGCGTCTGCGCCACCTGGCCGATGCCGGGGGGCCGCTGCTCGTCCGGCATCACCATCGCCAGCGCGTAGGAACAGTCGATGACGATCAACGCCGGCCTTCGTCGCGCCAGGCGAGGATCTCCTCGACCGTGATCGGGCCGCCGCGGCGCTCGATCTCGCGGCCGATTTGCTGCAACTCGTCGAGCAGCTGGTGTCGCTTGGCGACCAGCTCGGGCGAGACCTCGTTGATCGGCACGATCTTGGCCACCGGCTTGTTGTGGCGCGTGATCACGACCTCCTCGCCGCGCTCGGCGCGCGCGATCAGTTCTGACAGGTGCGTCTTGGCCTCGAACAGCCCCACGGTTTCCATCGCCTACCTTTCGGTTGCTGCGGCTCGCATTGGTTGAATCAACCAGATTCTAGCCGCCCGTCGACGCTCGACCCGGCTGGGGTGTAATGCGGCGCCGGACCCTTTGCCCACCTGCGCCGCCCTATGAACGAATCGCCCCTCGCCCGCGTGATCGCCGCCGTGCTGCTTGCCGCCGGCCTCGCGCTCGGCGGCTTCACGATCGGCCTCGGCCTCGAACGCTTCCGCATGGCCGACCGCTCGGTCACCGTCAAGGGGCTGGCCGAGCAGGACGTCGACAGCGACTACGTCACGTGGACGATCGCGTTCCGCCGCGCCGGCCACGACTTCGGCGCGGTGCAGCGCGTGCTCGCCGAGGACCGCGACCGTGTCGTCGCGTTCCTGAAGCGCCAGGGCTTCGACGACGCCGAGCTCGAGGTCCGACCGCTGCAGGTGCAGGACCTGTTCGCGCGCGACTACGCACCGGCGAACCAGCCGCTGCGCTTCACCGGCATCGGCCGCGTGATCGTCAAGAGCACCCGCGTGACGGCGGTCGAGGCCGCCGCGCTCGCCGTCGACCCGCTGATCCAGGCCGGCGTGCAGCTCACCGGCGACGGCGAAGGCCCCGGCGGCGCCGGGCCGCGCTACCAGCTGCGCGGCTTCAACGAGGTCAAGGCCCCGCTGCTCGCCGAGGCGACGCGCAACGCGCGCGAACAGGCGCAGAAGTTCGCCGCCGAGGCCGGCGCGCAACTCGGCCCGCTCAAGAGCGCGAACCAGGGCGTGATCACGATCAGCGGCAGCGACGGCCGCGGCTTCGACGACGGCAGCTCGCGCACGAAGCGGCTGCGCGTCGTCAGCACCTTCGAGTACGAACTGCGCTGACCACGGCGCGAAGGAGACCCGACGATGGACACCAAGACCTCACCGCTGGCGCTGCTGAACGACGCGACGCTGCTGAAGACCGACGCGCTTATCGACGGCGCCTGGGTCGCCGCGCCGGCCCGCTTCGACGTCACCGACCCGGCCACCGGGCGCAAGCTCGCCGACGTCGCCAACTGCGGCGCCGCCGACGCCGACGCCGCGATCGCCGCCGCGAACCGCGCCTGGCCGGCGTGGCGCGCCAAGACGGCGAAGGAGCGCGCGGCGATCCTGATGCAGTGGTTCCGCCTGCTGCACCAGCACGCCGACGACCTCGCGCGCATCATGACCGCCGAGCAGGGCAAGCCGCTGGCAGAAGCGAAGGGCGAAGTCGTCTACGGCGCGAGCTTCGTCGAGTGGTTTGCCGAGGAAGCGAAACGCGTCTACGGCGAGACGATCCCGACCACCGACGCGGCCAAGCGCTACCTCGTCATCAAGCAGCCGGTCGGCGTGTGCGCGGCGATCACGCCGTGGAACTTCCCGATCGCGATGATCACGCGCAAGGTCGCGCCGGCGCTGGCCGCCGGCTGCCCGGTGGTCATCAAGCCGGCCGAGCAGACGCCGCTGTCGGCGCTCGCGGCGGCCGAGCTCGCGCAGCGCGCCGGCATGCCCGCCGGCGTGCTCAACGTGCTGAGCGCCGACAGCGCGAACTCGATCGCGATCGGCAAGGTGCTGTGTGCGAGCGACGTCGTGCGGCATCTGAGCTTCACCGGCTCGACCGAGGTCGGCCGCATCCTCGCCGCGCAGTGCGCGCCGACGATCAAGAAGATCAGCCTCGAGCTCGGCGGCAACGCGCCGTTCATCGTGTTCGACGACGCCGACCTCGACAGCGCCGTCGACGGCGCGATGATCAGCAAGTACCGCAACGCCGGCCAGACCTGCGTCTGCGCGAACCGCCTGTACGTGCAGGCGGGCGTCTACGACGCCTTCGTCGCCAAGCTCGCCGAGCGCTCGAAGTCGATCAAGGTCGGCAGCGGGTTCGAGACCGGCGTCACGCAGGGCCCGCTGATCGACGACCAGGCGATCTCGAAGGTCGAGGCGCACGTGGCCGACGCCGTGGCCAAGGGCGCGACCGTCGTCGTCGGCGGCACGCGCGCGCCGGGCATGGGCGATCGCTTCTACACGCCCACCGTGCTCGCCAACGTGACCGGCGAGATGCTGTGCGCGAAGGAGGAAACCTTCGGCCCCGTCGCGCCGGTGTTCCGCTTCGCCACCGAGCAGGAAGCGATCGAGCTCGCGAACGCGACCGAGTTCGGCCTCGCGAGCTACTTCTACAGCCGCGACGTCGGGCGCATCTTCCGCGTCGCCGAGGCGCTCGAGTACGGCATGGTCGGCATCAACACCGGGCTGATCTCGACCGCCGAGGTGCCGTTCGGCGGCGTCAAGCAGTCGGGCCTCGGGCGCGAGGGCTCGCACCACGGCATCGACGACTACGTCGAGATCAAGTACCTGTGCCTCGGCGACCTGAACAAGTGACGCCGCGCCTCCGAGTGCGTGGCGCCGGCGCTCAGCCCGGCGGCAGCTCGTCGTTCGCCGACGCGACGGCGCCGCGCTCGACGCGGTTGGCGAAGCCGGCGCGGCCGACGCTCGCGACCTCGGCCGCCTGACCCACCGCGCGGCGCAGCAGCGTGTCGGCGTCGCGCCCGTGCTCGGGGTAGTCGGCGACGCCGACGCTCAGCGCCAGTGTCGCCGTGCTGCCGGCGACCGTGAACGGCTGCTGCAGCGCGCGCACGAGCTTGGCCGCGACGCGCGCACCCGCACCCGCCTCGTCGACCCACGCGAGCAGCACGGCGAAGGTCTCGGTGCCGATCGAGGCGACGACGTCGCTCGCGCGCAGCGCCGCGCGCAGCCGCACCGCCGCCTTGCGCCGCAGCACGTTGGCGGCCTCGACGCCGAGCTGCTGCGCCACCGTTGCCAGGCCGTCGATGCGCAGCACGAGCAGCGCCATCGGCGCCGGCTCGCGCTCGCGCAGTGCCAGCAGGTGCGTCATGTGCTCGAGCAGCTGGGCGTGGTTCGGCAGCCCGGTGGCGAGATCGGTGGCGTAGGCCTTGCGCGCCGCGCTGTCGAACGCCTTGCGCTCGACGCCCAGCCGCAGCGCGCGCGCGACCGGGCCCGCCGTCGCCTCGTCGTGCGGCAGCACGTCGTGCACGCCGCGCGCGAGCAACTGCAGCGCGAGCGTCGGCGCCGGCTGCGGCCACGAGACGACGAC
>JALOSD010000016.1 GCA_025458585.1 Burkholderiaceae bacterium
GAGCCTGCGGCAAACCAAGGCGACTGGCGGGACGAGCACTTGGGGTACCTCGCCATTGGGCTTCGCGCGGCCTGTCAAACGCGCAGTTCAGACCCGTCGGGAACACATCGGGACTCGGCACACGGTGCAGCGAACTTCCGGGAGCGTGGAGGACCGCTTCGCCCTGACTCGACTTCTCCTTATCGACCGGGCCCGGACATCCGTCCCGACTCGGCGAACGTCGCTTCTAGACTGTCATGCACAGATGTGCATGACAGTCTGGAGCCGACGCGTACGCTGTGGTCGATCGCTTCGCAGCATTCGCTGTCGCTGTCATTCAGCACGCGTCATCCAGCTGGCTGGCACGAGGCCGTCGCCAGACCTCATCCGCCTGGTACCCGCGCGCGGGCACGCCGATTGCAAACCCACACGCGACGGGTCGGCGAATCGGCCGCTTCCGCACTCCTAAAACCGGAGACTGTCTCATGTCCATACATCTCACGTCACGCCGAGCAGCGATCGCTGCCGCTTTGGCAGCCACTGTCTGTTTTCCGATCAGCCTGCCCGCCTTCGCCCAAGGCAAGGGCGACATCAAGATCGCGCTGATCGCGAGCAAGACCGGCCCGCTCGAGGCCTACGCGAAGCAGACGATCACCGGCTTCCAGATGGGTCTCGACTACGCCACCGGCGGCACGATGACGGTGGCCGGCCGCAAGCTGGTCGTGATCGAGAAGGACGACCAGGGCAAGCCCGACGTCGGCAAGGCCGTGCTCGCGGCGGCGTACGCCGACGACAAGGTGGACATCGCCGTCGGCCCGACCGCGTCGCCGGTGGCGCTGGCGATGCTGCCGGTGGCCGAGGAGTACAAGAAGATCCTGCTCGTCGAGCCGGCAGTGGCCGACTCGATCACCGGCGACAAGTGGAACAAGTACATCTTCCGCACCGGTCGCAACAGCTCGCAGGACGCGATCTCGAACGCGGTGGCGCTCGACAGGCCGGGCAACGTGATCGCGACGCTGGCGCAGGACAACGCGTTCGGGCGCGACGGCGTCAAGGCGTTCAAGGAGGCGGTCAAGAAGGGCAAATTCGTGCACGAGGAGTTCGTGCCGCCGGCGACCACCGATTTCACCGCCGCGTTCCAGCGCCTGATCGACAAGATGAAGGACCAGCCTGGGCGCAAGGTCGTCTGGGTGATCTGGGCCGGCGGCAACTCGCCGTTCGACAAGTTCGCCGAGCTCGACCTGAAGGGGCGCTACGGCATCGAGATGGCCACCGGCGGGAACATCCTGCCGGCGATGGTCGCCTACAAGAAGTACCCGGGCCTCGAGGGCGCGCTGTACTACTACTTCGGCATTCCGAAGAATCCGGTCAACGAGTGGCTGGTCGCCAACCATTACAGCCGGTTCAAGAGCCCGCCCGACTTCTTCACCGCCGGCGGCATGAGCGCGGCGATCGCGGTCGTCGAGGCGCTGAAGAAGACGAACGGCGACACGAACACGAACAGGCTGATCGCCGCGATGGAAGGCATGAGCTTCCAGACGCCGAAGGGCACGATGACCTTCCGCAAGGAGGATCACCAGGCGATGCAGGACATGTACCACTTCCGCATCAAGGACGACCCGGCGTTTGCCTGGGGCGTGCCCGAGCTCGTGCGCGTGATTCCGGCCAGCGAGATGGACGTGCCGATCCGCAACAAGCGCTAGGGCGCTTGTTGCGGTTACCGCGAACGCACCCCTCCCCTGCCCCCTCCGCGAGGGGGTTCCTGTCTGATCGACGAAGCCCGGCCCTATGGCCGGGCGTGGACGCCTGATGCTTGAGACGATCAATCTCACCATACGCTTCGGCGGCCACGTGGCAGTCGACCATGTGTCGTGTCGCTTCGAGCCCGGCACGCTGACGGCGATCGTCGGGCCGAACGGCGCCGGCAAGACGACGTACTTCAACCTGATCAGCGGCCAGCTGCCTGCAAGCGAGGGCCGCGTGCGGCTCGCCGGCGAGGACATCACGACGCTGCCGGCACCGCTGCGCACACGCCGCGGGCTCGGGCGCGCGTTTCAGCTCACGCAGCTGTTCCCGAACCTGACGGTGCTCGAGAACGTGCGGTTGGCGGTGCAGGCGCGCGAGCAGGGACGATCCGCGGCGGGACTCGACTTGTTCAAGGTCTGGCTCGACCGCAAGGCCTGGATCGACGAGGCCGCCGACCTGCTGCGCCGAGTGCAGCTCGCCGACAAGACCCAGCTGCATGCGGCCGCGCTGCCGCACGGCGACCAGCGCAAGCTCGAAGTCGCGCTGCTGATGGCGCTCGACCCGAAGGTGTACATGTTCGACGAGCCGACCGCCGGCATGAGCGTCGACGACGTGCCGGTCGTGCTCGACCTGATTCGCGCGCTGAAGGCGCGCCGCGACCGCACGATCCTGCTCGTCGAGCACAAGATGGACGTCGTGCGCGAGCTCTCGGACCGCATCGTCGTGCTGCACAACGGGCAGCTCGTGGCCGACGGCGACCCGGCCGCGGTCATCGCGTCGCCGGTCGTGCAGCAAGCCTACCTCGGCGTCGTGCCCGAGGAGGCGGCCGCATGACGGCGGTGCTGCAGCTGGCCGGCGTGCACACGCACATCGGCGCATACCACATCCTGCACGGCGTCGACCTCGACGTGCCCGAGGGCGAGGTCACGATGCTGCTCGGCCGCAATGGCGCCGGCAAGACGACCACGCTGCGCACGATCATGGGCCTGTACGCGGCCAGCCGCGGCGAGATCCGCTTCCGCGGCCAGCCGATCAACGGCCGCGAGACGCCCGACATCGCGCAGCAGGGCATCGCCTACGTGCCCGAGAGCATGGGCATCTTCACCGACCTGACGGTGCAGGAGAACATGGTGCTTGCGGCGCGCGGCGCACGCCACTCGGGCGAGCTCGACGCGACGCGCCTCGACTGGATCTTCGGCCTGTTCCCGGCGCTGCGCAAGTTCTGGCTCTACCCCGCCGGCAAGCTCAGCGGCGGTCAGAAGCAGATGCTCGCCGTCGCGCGCGCAATCGTCGAGCCGCGCGCTCTGATCCTGATCGACGAGCCGAGCAAGGGCCTGGCGCCATCGATCGTGCAGAACCTGATCGGCGCGCTGCGCGAGCTGAAGTCGCAGCGCACGACGATCCTGCTCGTCGAGCAGAACTTCCAGATGGCGCGCGCGCTGGGCGACACGGTGGCGGTGATGGACGACGGCCGCGTCGTGCACCGCGGCAAGATGGCCGAACTCGCCGACGACGAGGGACTGCAGCAGCGGCTGCTCGGCCTGTCGCTGGGGGCGCACGCATGAACACCACCGCAGTGGCGGCCGCACCGGCGGCCGAGGCGATTCCGAAGGCCACGTTCGACTGGCGGCCGATCGCGCTCGTCGTCGCCCTCGCGCTGCTCGCGGTGCCCGCGGTCGGCAGCCCGAGCACCTGGCTGACGCTGACCGTCGCCGGCCTCGCGATGGGGCTGATCATCTTCGTCATCGCCTCGGGCCTGACGCTGATCTTCGGCCTGATGGACGTGCTGAACTTCGGCCACGGCGTGTTCATCGCGCTCGGCGCGTTCGTCGCCACCAGCGTCATGGGCTGGGGCGCCGGCGCCGGCTGGGGTGGCTTCGCGAGCGTGTTCGCCGCGATGGTGGTCGCGATGGCGGTAGCCGGCGCGGTCGGCTGGGCCTTCGAGCGCGTGATCGTGCGCCCGGTCTACGGCCTGCACCTCAAGCAGATCCTGATCACGATGGGCGGCATGATCGTCGGCGAGGAGATCATCAAGGTGATCTGGGGCCCGCTGCAGATCGCGCTGCCGCTGCCCGACGAGCTGCGCGGCGCCTGGCTGCTCGGCGACGCCGCGATCGAGAAGTACCGCGTGCTCGCGGCGGCGGTCGGCCTCGTCGTGTTCGCCGCGCTCGTGTTCACGCTCAACCGCACCAAGATCGGCCTGCTGATCCGCGCCGGCGTGCAGGACCGCTCGATGGTCGAGGCCCTCGGCTACCGCATCAAGCGGCTGTTCGTCGGCGTCTTCGTTGCCGGCTCGGCCCTGGCGGGCCTGGGCGGCGTGCTGTGGGGCCTGTACCAGCAGAGCGTGACGCCGCAGATCGGCGCGCAGGTCAACGTGTTGATCTTCATCGTGATCATCATCGGCGGGCTGGGCAGCACCTTCGGCTGCTTCGTCGGCGCGCTGCTGGTCGGCCTGCTGGCCAACTACAGCGGCTTCCTCGCGCCGAAGGTCGCGCTGTTCTCGAACATCGCGCTGATGGTCGCGATCCTGCTGTGGCGGCCGCAGGGGCTGTACCCCGTGGCGAACCGGTGACGCCCATGCTCGACCGCTTGCTCTCGCACGACCCGCCGCGCAGCCGGTGGCTGTCGGTCGCGCTCCTGATCATCCTCGTCGCGCTGGCCTTCGCGCCGTTCCTGTTTCCGGGCGCGAAGTCGATGTCGGTGGTGGCCAAGATCCTCGTCTTCGTCCTGCTGGTGGCCAGCTACGACCTGCTGCTCGGCTACACCGGCATCGTCAGCTTCGCGCACACGATGTTCTTCGGCATCGGCGCCTACGGCGTCGCGATCGCGAGCGAGCGCCTCGGCGCGGGCTGGGGGGCGGTCGGCCTGGGGATGGCCGCGGCGATCGCGATCTCGATCGCGCTGTCGCTCGTGATCGGGTTGTTCAGCCTGCGCGTGAAGGCGATCTTCTTCGCGATGATCACGCTGGCGGTCGCGTCTGCGTTTCAAACACTGGCCTCGCAGCTGAGCGACTTCACCGGTGGCGAGGACGGCCTGACGTTCCGCAACCCCGAGTGGCTGAGCCCGGGCTTCGAGCCGTTCGAGACCGAGATCCTCGGCCTGCTGATCGACGGTCGGGCGATCACCTACTGGCTGCTGTTCGCGGTCGTGCTGGTGCTGTTCCTGCTTATCCTGCGCATCGTCAATTCGCCGTTCGGCCGCGTGCTGCAGGCGATCCGCGAAAACGACTTCCGCGCCGAAGCGATCGGCTACCGCACCGTCGTCTACCGCACGCTGAGCAACGTGCTCGCGGCGCTGTTCGCGACGATCGCCGGCGCGCTGCTCGCGCTGTGGCTGCGCTACGTCGGGCCCGACACTACGCTGTCGTTCGAGATCATGCTCGACATCCTCCTGATCGTGGTCATCGGCGGCATGGGCACGCTGTACGGCGCGGTGGTCGGCTCGGTGCTGTTCGTCGTCGCCCAGAACTACCTGCAGGACCTGCTCAAGCTCGGCGCCGGTGCCGTCGAGGGCGTGCCCGTGCTTGCACAGGTCGTCAGCCCCGACCGCTGGCTGCTGTGGCTGGGCGTGCTGTTCGTGCTGTCGGTCTATCACTTCCCGACCGGCCTCGTCGGCCGGCTGCGCGCGCTCGCGCTTCGGAGGGCGCCATGAGCTTCACCTCGCACTACCTGAGCTGCGAAGGTCGCGAACTGCACTTCACGCAGTGGGGCGCCGGGCACGCCGAGACCGTGATCGCATGGCACGGCCTCGCGCGCACCGGGCGCGACATGGACGACATCGCCGCCCACCTCGCGCAGCGCTGGCGCGTGATCTGCCCCGACACGATCGGCCGTGGCCTGAGCCAGTGGAGTCCGGCGCCCGCCGACGAATACTGCCTGGCGTTCTACGTGCGGCTCGCGCAGGCGCTGCTCGACCAGCTCGGCATCTCGCGCTGCCTGTGGCTCGGGACGTCGATGGGCGGGGCGATCGGCCTGCGCGCGGCGGCCACGGCACTGCGCGGGCGCATCCGGCGCCTGGTGCTCAACGACATCGGCCCGAGCCTGGCACCAGAGGCCGTCGATCGCATCCGCACCTACGCCGGCAACCCGCCAGCGTTCGCGACGGTGAGCGAGCTCGAGCGCTACTTCCGCACCGTCTACGCCCCGTTCGGCCATCTCAGCGAAGCGCAATGGCGCCGCCTCGCAGAGACCAGCGTGCGCCGCCTGAGCGACGGTCGCGTGACGCCGCACTACGACCCGGCGATGGTGCAGCAGTTCCAGCACCACCCGCTCGACTACGAGCAGTGGGATGCGTGGGACGCGCTCGACGTGCCAGTGCTGTGCCTGCGGGGCGAGTCGAGCGACCTGCTGCTGCCCGAGACCGCCGAGCAGATGCGCAACCGCGGCCCGCGCGCCGTGGTCGTCGAGATCGCCGGCTGCGGCCACGCCCCGGCGCTCAACGTTCCGGCGCAGTACGCCCTCGTCGAGCGCTTCTTCGCCGGCGCGTGACGCGGCCGCTGGCCGACGCCGGGTGTGTGCGCCCGTGGCGCTGGCGGTACAGTCGTTGCCGCCGTGGATCCCGCCGCGCCCCCTGTCCCTGCCGCATCCGCGCTGCCCGCCGACGCCGACGGCGTGCTGGCGCTCGCGGCGCGCAGCCTGTTCGACGTCTTCGCGCGTACGGCGATGGGCATGATGGTGGTCGACCGCGCGCACCGCATCGTCTGGATCAGCGAAGGCTACAAGCGTTTCCTGCCCGCGCTGGGGTTCGGCGGCGAAGGCGAGTTCGTTGGTCGACGGGTCGAGGAGGTGGTGCCCAACACCCTGATGCCGCAGGTCATCGACAGCGGCCGCGCGGTCCTCGTCGACCTGCTGACCAACAAGGCGGGGACGTTTCTCGTCAGCCGGCTGCCGCTGCGCGACGACGCCGGCACGGTCATCGGGGCCCTCGGCCTCGTGCTGCTCGACGACCCGCAGTCGACGATGCAGCCGCTGATGACGAAGTTCGTGCGTCTGCAGGCTGAGCTCGACGACGCCCGCCGCCAACTCGCGGCGCAGCGGCGACCCAAGTACACGATCGCCAGCTTCGTCGGCACCAGCGCGGCGGCGCTCGAGGTGAAGCGCCATGCGCGGCGAGTCGCCGCCACTGACAGCACGGTGCTGCTGCTCGGCGAGACCGGCACCGGCAAGGAGTTGCTCGCGCAGGCGATCCATGCCGCCAGCGCGCGCGCCGCTCGCCCGTTCGTCGGCGTCAACATCGCCGCCGTGCCCGAGAGCCTGCTCGAGGCAGAGTTCTTCGGCGTCGCGCCGGGCGCCTACACCGGCGCCGACCGTCGAGGTCGCGAGGGCAAGTTCAGGCTGGCCCACGGCGGCACGCTGTTCCTCGACGAGATAGGCGACATGCCGCTGGCACTGCAGAGCAAGCTGCTGCGCGTGCTGCAGGAGCAGGAGGTCGAGGCCGTCGGCAGCGACCGTCTGGAGCGCGTCGACGTTCGCATCATTGCCGCCACCAGCCGCGACCTGTCGGCAATGGTGGCCGAGGGCCGGTTCCGCGCGGATCTCTATTACCGCCTCGCCGTCTTGCCGATCCGTCTGCCGCCGCTGCGCGAGCGCGCCGGCGACATCGAGGCCCTTGTCGAGACCTTGATGGACGACATCGCGCGGCGCAGCGGGCTGCCCGCGCGCAGCGTCACGGCCGAGGTACTCGAGTGGCTGGCACGCCAGTCCTGGCCAGGCAACATCCGCGAGCTGCGTAACGCGCTTGAGCAGGCGGCACTGATGACCGACGACCTGGTGCTCGCGCCGCCGCACTTCGGGGTCGTCGCCGATGACCGGGCGCCCAGCCCACCCCCCGAGTCTGCTGTCGTGCCTTCGCCCGCCGCTGCACCAGGCCCGCCTGCACTGCCACCGGCCGACCTGCTGCGCCCCCTTGCCGACCAGTTGGCCGAGATCGAGCGGGCTGCCATCGCCGCCGCGCTCGAGGCGACCGGGGGCAACCGGGTTGCAGCCGCCAAGATGCTGCGCATGTCGCGTGCGGCGCTGTACGACAGACTCCAGCGCTGGCGTGATCTCGACCGCGATCGTTCGTCGTCGGCGTTCGACGCCGGCTGAGAGGTACGCTGCGCGCGTGAGGGTGCGGCAGTTCGCGGTGCGCGCCGCGTCTTCAAACGAGGATCGATTCGCGCGCTGGCCCGCTGCCGCGGGAGGTCGAGTGAGGACTCGACCGCAGAGTGGTCTCAGGAGTCCTCTGACCCTTGACAAGTTGGCAAGCGTCGAACCTGGCGCAATCTGACGCCTGACGCTTCCGCACACTCATCTCGAGAATGGGTATACCGAAGTGCGCTCAGGCGGGGGCCAGCCGCGCCCGCCCCGGTCCGCCGTGCACCCGCCACAGGAGCCAGCCGGCGATCGCCAGGTTCAGTGCGTTCCACGCGATGCCGTTGACGAATGCGGCGTCGTACGAGCCGGTGAGGTCGAACACCTTGCCCGACATCCAGCCGCCCAGCGCCATGCCGAGAAGCGTGGACATCAGCACGGCGCCGGTGCGCGCGCCGGCGACGGCGGCCGGGAAGTGCTCGCGCACGATGATCGCGTAGCTCGGCACGATGCCGCCCTGGAACAGCCCGAACAGCGCCGACACGACGTACAGCGACACGAGCCCGTCGAACGGCAGGAACAGCGTCAGCGCCACCATCTGCAGCGCCGACCCCAGCAGCAGCGTGCGCAGGCCGCCGATGCGGTCGCACACGGCCCCCATCACCAGCCGGCTGACGATGCCGGTGGCGAGCATCAGCGACAGCATCTGCGCTCCGCGCGCAGCGCCGAAACCGAGGTCCGTGCAGTAGGCGACGATGTGCACCTGGGGCATCGCCATGGCCACGCAGCAGGCGACGCCGGCCAGGCACAGCCAGGCGGTGGCGGCGTTCATCGACATGCCGAATGGCCGCTTGCTCGCCACCGGCGCGCCGGCACGCGCCGGGGCCGCGGCAGCCGCCGGCGGGCGCGGCCGCATCGCCAGCGACAGCAGCACCATCGTGACGGTGCACAACAGCCCGAGCGCGGTATAGGTGTCGCGCCAGCCCCAGTTCGAGATGCCGGCCTGCACGATCGGCGGCCACACGGCGCCGGCGACGTAGTTGCCGCTGGCGCAGATCGCCACCGCGATGCCACGCCGGCGCACGAACCACAGCGCGGTGTCGGCCACCAGCGGCGCGAACGTGGTGCTGCTGCCCAGCAGCCCGAGCAGTAAGCCGTGCACGATCGCGAAGGCGACGATGTCCTGCGCGTGCGCCGCCAGCGTGAAGCCGAGGCCAAGGCCGACCGCGCCGATCCAGAGCACCGGCATCACGCCAATGCGGTCGACGAGCCGCCCCATCAGCAGGCCACCGAGGCCGAAGCCGACCATCAGCAGCGTGTACGGCAGCGAGGCGTCGGCGCGGGCGACTCCGAACTCGGCCTGCGCGGCCGGCAGCACGACCGATACGACATACATCGCGCTCGAGCCGACGGTCATCAGCATCAGCGTGGCGGCCAGACGCCACCAGGCGTATCGGCTGTCGGGGACGTGGGCGTGTGCGGCGCCAGTTGCGGGAATCACGCGAGCGATTGTGGCTCGCGGTGGGAATGCCGCGCGATGCGCCGCCGGCGCGAGATCTGGCCGCCCGGGCTGGGGATGGCCTGCGCTGGAGCACTCGCCCGGGGGCGCGATGCGAATCGAAGGCCGCATTACGTGGGCATGATGTTCGCGCGCGACGGGAGCCGGGGCGAAGGTCAGCGACCCAGTTGAGTGTCGGCAGCCCAGGTACAGCTGACGTCGCCCGGCGCCCGCGGACGCGCCGCCGCGCTCCACTCCGGTGCAGCACCAGTACCATTGGCGACGCTCCCTTCCTGACCTCGACCGATGCACGGCTCCGGCGACGACTACTTCGCGATGAACCGCGCCGGCTGGGATGCACGGGTCGACGCCCACATCGCCTCGCGCTTCTACGATGTGGCAGGTTTCCTTGCCGGCGCGACTTCACTGCGCGAGATCGAACTGGCCGAGGTGGGCGATGTCGCGGGCAAGCGACTCCTGCACCTGCAATGCCACTTCGGCCTCGATACCCTGTCGTGGGCACGGCGCGGCGCGCACTGCACCGGCGTCGACCTCTCCCCGCTCGCGATCGAACGCGCGCGTGCGCTTGCGGCACAGGCCGGGCTGGCGGCCGAGTTCGTCTGCAGCAACGTGCTGGACTACCGCGCCGACCCGGCAGCCTCGT
Organism: Burkholderiaceae bacterium; assembly: GCA_025458585.1. Lineage (GTDB taxonomy): Bacteria > Pseudomonadota > Gammaproteobacteria > Burkholderiales > Burkholderiaceae_C > Calidifontimicrobium. The sequence continues at coordinate 9,959 of JALOSD010000016.1, forward strand.
TCGACATTGTGTTCACCTCTTACGGCGCGGTGTGCTGGCTGCCCGACCTCGCCCGATGGGCCGAGGTCGTCGCCCGGAGCCTCGTACCCGGTGGCCGCTTCCACATGGTCGAATTCCATCCTCTGCACGACCTGCTGGCAGGCTGCGCCTACTTCAACACCGGTTTGCCCGACATCGAGCGGTCCGGAACGTACACCGAGAACGGCGCGGATGTGGTGACCACGCTTGCCGTCTGGGCGCACCCGCTTTCCGAAGTCATCACCGCACTCGTCGGCGCCGGCATCCGTATCGAACGCTTCACCGAGTATCCGTTCAGCCCCTACGACTGCTTTCCTGGCCTCGTAGAGCGCGAACCCAGCCGCTTCGTGCTCGAGTACCGTGGGCGGCAGGTGCCGATGGTCTACGGAATCACCGGGCGCAGAGCGTGAGTAGCCCAGGTGAGAGGCGAAAGGATGAACTGAGGTAACTGGGCATTGAGGTCGATGACGCCCTCGAGATCTCTGAGCGGGCGCAGATCTGAGGCAGCCGGAATCCCGTCACCCCGGCATGAGCGCTGGGGCGGCGGGACTCGAATGGCTGCACTTTGGCGCGGGGCCGGACTCACACTGCCTGCCAGCAGCAGACCGTGGCGACGGGCAGCTTCATGGCGGGTCAACTGCCTTCTGGGATGCTGCTGCCGGCTAGGGTGTGCGGTGGACCGGCGACGGGCGCACGCTGCCTCGCCTCGCGTTGCCACGCCCCGTCGCCGCCTCGTCGTTTCGCCAGCGCGCCGGCGTCGTTCCGCTCCAGCGACGGAATGCGCGAATGAACGATCGCGCGTCGGCGTAATCGAGCAGGCCGGCGATTTCAGCGACGTCCTTGTCCGAGTTCAGCAGCATCTGCCGCGCGACCTCGAAGCGGGCCTCGTCTAGCAGTTGCTGGTAGCTCGTCCCATGTTCAGTCAGGCGACGGTGCAGCGTGCGGACGTGTATCGAAAACAGCGCGGCCAGGTGATCGGCCTGGGCGTGGCCGGTCGCGAGTGCGGCCCGCAACACGCTTCGCACCTGCTCGGGGAAGTCCGGGCCATGCTGTTGCTCGAGCGCGCCGATCTGCTCCTGCAGAAGCCGTCGCAATTCGGTGTCGGTGTTGGGCAAGATGCGCTTGAGCCAGCTCGAAGAGAAGACCAACGCGTTCTGGTCAGCTTCGAACCGCAGCAACACCTGAAAGAACTTCCGATAGGGCTCGACGTCGTCAGGCCTGCGACGGGCGAACCACGCCTCCGTGGGCTTGAAGTCCGGCCCGCACAAGGCTCGCATGATGTTGAGTATGGCCGCGACGGCACCGTCCCCCGTTTGATCGTTTCCCGGTACCCCGGGCTGATACACCTGATAGGCGAGTACGGCGTAGCCGCCCTCGACGGCGAGCGTCGCCACGGCCCCACGAGCGTGGAGGTGGAAGTACCGCACCAAATGGCTGAGGGCGGTGCCGACATCGGGTGAGTATTTCACCAGCAGGCCGACCAGCCCGAGCGAGTCGAGCCCGGCGCGTTCACCGACGAGCAGCCCGAAGTGGGGGCAGCCTGTCGCCCGGGCGCAATGCTCCAGCAGGCGCCCGCGAGCGCGGTACGAGATCTGGTTGCCGGGGTCATTGAACAGCGCCTGATCGAATCCCGCTTCGGCGAGCACCTGGGCCGGTCTCGCGCCCAACTCCTGTAGCACGGCCGGCACCGCGAGCGTCGCGCCGATGCGCAACATCAATTCACCAGTGACAGTCGCCCCAACGGACTTGCGCATCGGGTGAGCCTTCTCTTGATCGACTGCAGCCACTCTAACCGGATCTGTCCGAATCTGTCCATTCCGCGTCCGAATCCGCACCCCTTCGACGCCTGTGACCTCCGCAGAATTTCGTCATCCAGGGTCGGCCTGGGACATGCACATCAAGGAGAAGCCAGATGACGAACGCGAAGGCAACGACCCAGCGCAATTCCGACTGCGTCCCTCTGAACTGGAAAGAGGTCTATTACACGAACTGCCCGCTCGTGTCGGCGAGCAACGTCGACCAAGAACTCGGCTGGACCCGCGAAGAGTTCAAGAAGCTCGGCGTCACCTACGCCTTCATGCGCTCGCGCAGGGAGACCAACTGGTACCCGCACTACATCCACAACCAGGACAACCTGATCCGCTTCGGCGGCTTGTTCCCGCCGGTTCACGTGCAGGCTGACATTCGCCGCACCCGCCTGCTGGGGGTGACGCACGCCGTCAACGAGGGCGGCGTCATGATGGTGCGCGCCCGGGACAAGATCTTCCGCATGAAGGATCTGAAGGGCAAGAAGATCGGCCTGTCGAAGAGCCTGAACACCATCAAGAACGACTGGTGGCGCATCCAGGAGCACCAGGGCATCGAGTTGATGCTGATGCTCAACGACATGACGATGAAGGACGTGGAGATCGTCGAGTTTCCGTACCCGGACGACTGGTACGACAAACCCGAAATGCTGGACCCGATGGAGAACCCGTCCGAACTGTGGCTCAAGCGCGATCACAAGCGCGACCTGGCCTTCCGCCCGCTGGAGACGGCGCTGGAAAAGGGCCTTATCGACGCGATGTACATGCAGACCGGACCACTGTCCCAGCTGTCCGAGTTGACGGGCAAGTTCAAGGCCATCGAGGATCTGGGCCGATACCCGGACTGGACGCTGCAGGTCGCCAACATCCCGGCGGCGATCACCTGCACCGCCGTGATGGCCGAAGAGCATCCCGAGCTGGTCGTTGCCTTCATGAAGGGGATGATCAAGGTGGGGCGTTGGGCCAACGAGCACAAGCGCGCCGCTGCGGCGATCCTGGACCGGCAGACCTTCTACCGCGATGTCGACGCCACCTACGAGGGCATCAAGCACATCGACATGGTGCCCAACCTGTCGCCGCAGAACCTGGTGTCAGTGGACATCGGCAAGGAGTTCATGCTGAGCCACGGCTACATCAAGAACGACTTCGACGTGCAGAAGTGGGCCGCGCCCGAGTTCCTCGAGACGGCGGCGCGCGAGTTGCTCGAGGCGCAGTGGCAGAAGGTCACCACGGCCAAGCTGCCCGAAGCGACCAAGCTGCTGGAGGATTCGCGGCGGGTGGGGTAACCCAGACGGCGCGGGCATACCACGGCGTGCCGCGACGGCACGCCTGGAGCGCTCATCTTCAGCAGGAGGCAAGTCATGAAAGTCGTCATCGTCGGCGGAGTGGCCGGGGGCGCGTCCTGCGCGGCGCGTCTGCGCAGGCTGGACGAGCAGGCCGAGATCGTCATGGTGGAGCGCGGACCGTACGTGTCGTACGCGAACTGCGGGTTGCCCTACCACGTGGGCGGCGTGATCGCCGACGAGTCCAGCCTCCTCGTGGCGACCGCTCCGATGTTCCGCGCCGTCTTCAATGTCGACGCCCGTACCGGTTGCGAGGCGATCTCCATCTCGCCGAAGCACAAGACCGTCGAGTTGCGCGACGTCGCGACGGGCGCGGTCACCACGGAGTCGTACGACAAGCTAGTCCTGGCACCAGGCGCGGCGCCCATCCGACCGCCGCTGCCCGGCATCGACCTGCCGGGCGTCTTCTCGGTGCGCACCGTCCCTGACGCGCGGACCATCCGCCAGTGGCTGCACCGCGGCGAGGAGGTGAAGACCGGGATGGATTCGTATACCGGCTTCCAGGTCGTGACGAAGCCCAAGCGGGCGGTCGTGGTCGGCGGCGGCTTCATCGGCCTGGAGATGGTCGAGAACCTGGCCCACCTCGGGCTGGACGTGACGCTCATCGAGAAGCTCGACCAGGTCATGCCGCCACTCGACCCGGAGATGGCGCGCCTGGTGGAGCGCTATCTCGTCAAGCACGGGGTGAACCTGCAGCTCGCCGATGGCGTCGCCGGCTTCCGGCAAGTCGCGCACGACAGAGCATTCCACTGCGCCTGCGGGCCGGGGGACATATCAGGGGAAATGTTGAACGTCACCTCCGGCGAGGGCTCACTCGAGGTTCTCACCGAGTCCGGCCAAGCCTACGCGGCGGACATCGTGATCCTCGCCATCGGTGTGCGGCCCGAGACGGCGCTCGCCAAGGCGGCGGGCCTCGAGATCGGCCAGCGCGGCGGCATCCGCGTCGACGAGCACATGTGCACGAGCGATCCGGACATCCTCGCTGTCGGCGACGCCGTCGAGGTCAAGGACGTCGTCACCGGTCAGTGGACGCTGATCCCGCTGGCCGGCCCCGCGAACCGCCAGGGCCGGATCGCCGCCGACGTGATCGCCGGTCGCGACTCCCGCTACCGAGGCACGCAGGGCACTTCGATCTGCAAGATCTTCGAGGGCGAGATCGGCCAGACCGGGCCGAGCGAGAAGGTCCTGAAGCAGGCAGGCGTGAACGACTTCGAGAAGGTGTACGTCTACCAGAACTCGCACGCGGGCTACTACCCGGGCGCCAAGATGATGGCGATCAAGGTGCTCTTCCGCAAGACCGATGGGCGCCTGCTCGGCGCGCAGCTGCTGTCCGAGGAGGGTGTCGCCAAGCGGGTCGACGCCTTTGCGATGGCGATCCAGATGGGGGCGACCGTCCACGACCTCGAGGAGTCCGAGCTGTGCTACGCCCCGCCCTTCGGCAGCGCGAAGGACCCCGTCAACTTCGCAGGGATGGTCGCGGGCAACCTGTTGCGGGGGGACATGCCGATCGTCCACTGGGAAGGCACCGGCCAGGGGTTCCTGCTCGACGTGCGCAACCCGCCGGAGCTCGAGGTCGAGTCCGTCCCGGGTGCGCTCAACATCCCGCTGCCGCAACTGCGTGCGCGCCTGGACGAACTGCCGCGGGATCAGGAGATCCAGGTCATCTGCCGCTCGGCTGTGCGCGCCTACTACGCGACGCGCATCCTCGTTCAGAATGGCTTTACGGTGCGCAACATCTCGGGCGGCATGCTGGCCCGTTCGCACCGCGCCTGAGCCGCGTGGCCATGGACGCGATCCTGGACATGCTCTTTGCCCGCGGCGAGCATCTGCTCGACCGGTTCAGCGGCCCGCTGAACTTCCGCCTGGTGGTCATGCCCCTGGTCGTGAGCTTCCTCGCACTGCGCGCCCACTGGAAGGATGTGCGTGAGGGCCGGCCGACGATCTTCGGTGCCTTCGTCACCGACCCGGTCAAGCGGCGCCGGCTCTTCCGGCAGGCGCTCAAGGAGCTGGTGCGCGGGCCGATCACCCGCATCACGCGGCTGCTCTACCGCAGGTGGGCCGGCACGAGCATTGACCGGCACGGAGGATGAACAACCCCATCCGCGGCAAGATCAGCTGGCCCCGCCCGCTTGCAGGACTGCGCGGGGTCGCGCTGGCCGACGTG
>JALOSD010000017.1 GCA_025458585.1 Burkholderiaceae bacterium
GTGATCAAGGACGTCGCCAAGACGCTCGTCTACCGCCTCGCCGAGTGGAAGAACCGGCAGCCCAACGTGCGCGCCGACGGCAGCGTCGGGCCGGTGATTCCCGAGCGCATCATCACGCGTCCGCCGTCGGCCGAACTGAAGCCGGACCAGACCGACCAGGACAGCCTGCCGCCCTACGACGTCCTCGACGCGATCCTCGCGCGCTACATGGAAGACGACCAGAGCGTCGACGAGATCGTCGCCGCCGGTTTCGAGCGCACCACGGTGGAGCGCGTCGCGCACCTGATCAAGGTGAACGAGTACAAGCGCCGCCAGGCGCCGGTGGGCATCCGCATCACGCACAGAGCCTTCGGTCGCGACTGGCGATACCCCATCACGTCGAAGTTCCGTGCTTAAATCGATCGCCGTCGTCGTCAGCCGGGGAGTTCGATGAAGCAGATCACCGCCATCATCAAGCCGTTCAAGCTCGAGGAAGTTCGCGAGGGGCTGGCCCAGGTCGGCGTCTCCGGTCTGACCGTCACCGAGGTCAAGGGCTTCGGGCGCCAGAAGGGCCACACCGAGCTCTATCGCGGCGCCGAGTACGTCGTCGACTTCCTGCCGAAGGTGAAGATCGAAGTCGTCGTGAAGGACGACGACGCCGAACGCGCGATCGACGCGATCGTGCAGGCGGCCAAGACCGGCAAGATCGGCGACGGCAAGATCTTCGTCACGCCGGTCGAGCAGGTCGTGCGCATCCGCACTGGCGAGACCGACGAAGCGGCAATCTGACGCCGTCCCGACGCGGCCGGGTCGAGGAAACGCCGGGCCGTCCCAAGTTTCCTCGGCCCCCTCGGGGGGCGGGCCGGTCGCCCGGCCCTGGGGGGGCTCAGATCCGGCTGTAGTCGTCGGGTGCGGTCGCCTTCGCCGCCGCGGCGGCCAGGCGCTCGAGCAGGCGTTCGACGTCGTCGTCGACGATCAGCGCGCCGTGCTGCGCGTCCGACACGAAGCCGCGCCGGTGCCCCGTGCGCATGAATGCGAGCAGCTCGTCGTAGTAGCCGTCGACGTTGAGCAGCGCGACCGGCTTGTCGTGATAGCCGAGCTGCTGCCACGACCACACCTCGTAGAGCTCCTCGAGCGTGCCGATGCCGCCCGGCAGCGCGACGAAGGCGTCGGCGCGCTCGGCCATCAGCTGCTTGCGCTCGTGCATCGTCTGCACGACGTGCAGCTCGCTCAGGCCCGGGTGGCCGACCTCGCGGTCCATCAACGCCTGCGGGATCACGCCGACGACGCGCGCGCCGGCGGCGAGCGACGCGTCGGCGACGGCGCCCATCAGCCCGACGCGCCCGCCGCCGTAGACGAGCTGGCCTCGGCGCGCGCCGAGGCTCGTGCCGAGCTGGCGTGCGACGCGCTCGAACGCCGGGTCGTCGCCGAAACGCGACCCGCAATAGACACACACCGAAAGCGTCATCGCGTCGGAAGGGAAAGCCAAGCCTGGTTCATTGTGCCGCCGACCGCCGCGGCGGCTTCGGCGGCGGGGCCGGGCGCCAGTCGACCAGGCGCGTGCCGCAGACGGCGTCGTGCAGGAACTGGCGCTGCGGGTGCAGCCACGCCAGCGCCGCGTAACCGAGCACGCCGACCGTCATCACGACGAACACCTCACCGCCGCGCAGGCCCGCCAGCCACGACGCGCCGAGCGCCGGCAGGAACCAGATCCAGCTCAGAAGGTAGCGCACCAGCGCACGCGGCTGCGACACCGGCTGGCCGTCGGCCGTCACGAGCCGGATGTGCCAAGCCTTCATCGCCACCGTCTGCCCGCCGTGCGACCAGAACCAGACGAAGTAGATCGCCAGCACGACCAGCATGAACGCCTGCAGGCCAGAGCGCCCTTCGAGCGCGTGGCGCTGCTGCGTCAGCGACGAATAGAGGTAACCGGCGATCATGACGACGCCGAACAGCAGCACGCCTTCGTAGACGAAGCAGGCCAGGCGGCGGGCGATGCCCGGCGTGTCGAAGGCGGCGGGGCCGGCGGCGGCAGTCATCGCGCGATTGTCGCGGCCGAGCGCTCGGTGCGCTGGCGCGGGTTCAGCGCGCGGCCGATGCGGCCGGCGCCGTCGGGTCGCGCACCGGGGCGGCCTGCGCGCCGCGGCGCGGCAGCAGCGTCGACTGGTCGACGAAGTCGGGTGTGGCCGGCAGCTTCGGCAGCCCGGGCTGCTGGTGCCGCGGCGGCACGTCGACGCGGGTCATGGGCCGGGTGGTCGCGCCCGGCGCAGCCTGCACGGTGGCGGGGGCGACCGGGCGCGGTGGCGCGGCGGGTGGCGGGGCGACGACGGTGGTCTTGGCCCCGCCGGCGGCGGGGTCGCGCGGCGGCGCTGCCGTGGGGCCGCCTGCAGGTGCGGCCAGGCGCTGGCGCTCGTCGGGCGTCAGCGCCTGGTACGCCTGCCAGCGCTGCAGCCGTTCCTCGGCGCTGAGCTGGCTGGCCTGCTGAAACTGCACGCGGGCCCGCACGCGCTCCTGCGGGGTCATCGCCGCCCATTCGCGCATGCGGTCCTGCAGCCGCTTCTGATCGCCGGCGCTCAGGGTCGGGTAGCGCGCGCCGAGCTCGAGCCACTTGCGCTGCTGCGCGGGATCGAGGCTCGACCAGATGCCCACCAGCGGGGCGAGCGCGCGCGCCTGCTCCGGACCCAGTTCGCTCCACGCCACCCCGGTGTTCACCGGCACGACCTGGGCCACGGGCAGCGGCTGGGCGTGCGCCGGACGAAGGCCAGCCGCGAGCGCGAGTGCCAGCGTCGCGAGCTGCAGCGCCCGTCGCTCGACCGGGCGGCGGCGCAAGGAGCGTGGCGCGGTCAGCGTGCGTCTCCCTGGCGCAGGAACGCCTCGAAGCCGGGGTCGGCATACGCCGCCGGGGGCAGCACGTCGGTAAGCAGGCGCGCGTCGAGCTCGGCGGCCGCCAGTATGCGATCCTGCTCGCGCCATTGGCCGATTGCCCACAGGCCGGCGGCGACGAGCACCAGCGGCAGCCAGGTGCCGGCAAGCCGCCACCAGGCTGGCCACCCTCTGCCGCGCCGCGCCGCCACGCCGGAGGCGACGACGGTGGTCGCGGCGGCGACCGCGCGCCGCTTCGCGCGCGTGCGCGCAAGCGCCTGCGTGCGAGCGAACGCGAGCCGGGTCTCGACGCCTGGCGGCAGCGATCGCGTTGCCTCGTCCAGGCGCGCCACCACGCGCCGGCCGACACGCGACTCGAGAGCCTCGATCGTGCGCAGCGTCGTCGCGTCGGGGGGCGCGGACGTCGTGGGGTGGACGTGCTCGTTCATGGTGTGATGCCTCGACGCCGAAGGGCCTGGGCCAAGCTGCGCACCGCCCGCGAGCAGTGCGTCTTCACGCTGCCCTCGGTGCAGCCCATCGCGGCTGCCGTCTCGGCGACGTCGAATTCCTCCCAGTAACGCAGCAGGAACGCCTCGCGTTGACGGCCCGGCAGCCTCGCGACCTCGTCCTCGATGGCCTCGAGCACCTGCCGGCGCGAGACCGCGGTGTCGGTCCCCTCGCTGCCGCCGGCTGCGTCCTGCAGCGCCGCGAGGTGTTCGAGCGGGTCGAACTCGCCGCCGTCGCCGGGCGCCTCGAAGTCGCTCAGATTCTGCAGCACGCCGTCGCGCACGCGGCGGCGGCGGAACCAGTCCATCGTCGCGTTCGCGAGGATGCGCTGGAACAGCGGTGCGAACTCCTCAACGGGGCGGTCGGCGTAGCGCTCGGCCAGGCGCATCATCGCGTCCTGCACGATGTCGAGTGCGGCGTTCTCGTCGCGCACCGCGTAGACGGTGCGCTTGAATGCGCGCTTCTCGACGCCGCGCAGGAAGTCTTCGAGGTCGCGTTCGGTGGCCAAGGCAACGGCAGCGCCGATGGGGCGCAGCGTGCGCCGATTATCGCGAGCGGCGCGAGCGGCACCGGCGGCGGGTGCCATAATCGCGGGTTCGCAAACCGCTCTTTGGGTCTCGAGCGGGCTGTCCGACCCGGACGCCCCGTTTTTGACCGCGCAGGTCCCGAATCCGCCTCACGAGGGCGCGAGGAGGGGCACCGATGGTTTTTCGTCAGAGAAATTCACTGAGGTTCGAAATGGACATGTCTGCCGCGGAAGTCAAGCGTGCCTCCGTTCTGGATGCCAAGGCACAACCGCAGAACTCCCCCCCTGGCGACCCGAACGGGTCGGAAATCCTCGTCCGCTGCCTGCAGGCCGAGGGCGTCAAGTACCTCTGGGGCTACCCCGGCGGTGCGGTGCTGTACATCTACGACGCGCTGTACAAGCAGGACACGATCGAGCACGTGCTCGTGCGCCACGAGCAGGCCGCGATCCACGCCGCCGACGGCTACGCGCGCGCGACCGGCGAGGTCGGCGTCGCGCTCGTGACCTCGGGGCCGGGCGTGACGAATGCCGTCACCGGCATCGCCACCGCCTACATGGACTCGATCCCGATGGTGATCATCACCGGGCAGGTGCCGACGCCGGCGATCGGCCTGGACGCGTTCCAGGAATGCGACACGGTGGGCATCACGCGCCCGATCGTCAAGCACAACTTCCTCGTCAAGGACGTGCGCGACCTCGCGCTGACGATGAAGAAGGCGTTCCACATCGCGCGCACCGGCCGCCCCGGGCCGGTCGTCGTCGACGTGCCGAAGGACGTGTCGCTGAAGACCTGCGCGTTCCACTACCCCGACAGGGTCGAGATGCGCTCGTACAACCCGGTGCGCAAGGGCCACGGCGGGCAGATTCGCAAGGCGGTGCAGTTGCTGATGAACGCCAAGCGCCCGTACATCTACACCGGCGGCGGCGTGATCCTCGGCAACGCGTCGGCCGAGTTGCGCGAACTCGTCGACCTCGTCGGCGCGCCGTGCACGAACACGCTGATGGGGCTGGGCGCGATCCCCGCGAGCGAGCCGAAGTTCCTCGGCATGCTCGGCATGCACGGCACCTACGAGGCCAACATGACGATGCAGCACTGCGACGTGCTGCTCGCCGTCGGCGCGCGCTTCGACGACCGCGTGATCGGCAACCCGAAGCACTTCGCGCAGAACGAGCGCAAGATCATCCACGTCGACATCGACCCGTCGAGCATCTCCAAGCGCGTGAAGGTCGACGTGCCGATCGTGGGCGACGTCAAGGAGGTGCTCGTCGAGCTGATCGCGCAGATCCGCGAGTCGCAGCAGAAGATCGACGCGCAGGCGCTCGGCGCATGGTGGGCACAGGTCGACGAGTGGCGCGGCCGCAACTGCCTCGCCTACAAGAAGAGCAGCGAGGTGATCAAGCCTCAGTACGTCGTCGAGACGCTGTGGGAGCTGACGAAGGGCAGCGACTGCTACATCACCTCCGACGTCGGCCAGCACCAGATGTGGGCGGCGCAGTTCTACGGCTTCGACGAGCCGCGGCGCTGGATCAACTCGGGCGGCCTCGGCACGATGGGGGTGGGCCTGCCGTATGCGATGGGCATCAAGCTGGCCAAGCCCGACGCCGACGTGTTCTGCATCACCGGCGAAGGCTCGATCCAGATGTGCCTGCAGGAACTGTCGACCTGCAAGCAGTACGACACGCCGGTCAAGATCATCTCGCTGAACAACCGCTACCTCGGCATGGTGCGGCAGTGGCAGCAGCTCGACTACGGCGGGCGCTACTCGCACAGCTACATGGACGCGCTGCCAGACTTCGTCAAGCTCGCCGAGGCCTACGGCCACGTTGGCCTGCTGATCGAGCGGCCGTCCGACGTCGAGCCGGCGCTGCGCGAGGCGATCCGGCTGAGGGACCGCACCGTCTTCCTCGACGTGCGCACCGACCCGACCGAGAACGTCTGGCCGATGGTGCAGGCCGGCAAGGGCATCACCGAGATGCTGCTGGGGTCCGAGGATCTGTGACCCGGCGCGGTGCCGGCGGGCGAGGCAGCGTTACCGCGCCGCCCTGTGCCCCGGTGCCGCGACGGTGAGCGGCTGACGACCGTTTTCCGTTCCACTTCGAAGAGCGCAGCCAAGGGCCCGCCGTTACCGCGGCGGGTGCCGAAGAGCGCGAAGGACGAATCCGCATGAAGCACATCATTGCCCTGCTGCTCGAGAACGAGCCCGGCGCGCTGTCGCGCGTGGTGGCACTGTTCTCGGCGCGCGGCTACAACATCGAGAGCCTGACGGTGGCGCCGACGGAGGACCCGTCGCTGTCGCGCATGACGATCGTCACCACCGGCAGCGAGGAGGTGATCGAGCAGATCACCAAGCACCTCAATCGCCTGATCGAGGTCGTCAAGGTCGTCGACCTGACCGAGGGCAGCTACACCGAGCGCGAGCTGATGCTCGTCAAGGTGCGCGCGGTCGGCAAGGAGCGCGAGGAGATGAAGCGCATGGCCGACATCTTCCGCGGCCGCATCATCGACGTCACCGAGAAGACGTACACCGTTGAGCTGACGGGCGACGGCACCAAGCTCGACGCCTTCCTCGCCGCGCTCGAGCGCACCGCGATCCTCGAGACCGTGCGCACCGGTGCCTGCGGCATCGGCCGCGGCGAGCGCATTCTCAGGGTCTGAACCCCATTTCACCGGAGAGAGCACCATGAAGGTCTACTACGACAAGGACGCCGACCTCAGCCTGATCAAGGGCAAGCAGGTCGCGATCATCGGCTACGGCTCGCAGGGCCACGCGCACGCGCAGAACCTGCACGACAGCGGCGTCAAGGTCACCGTCGGGCTGCGCAAGGGCGGCGCGAGCTGGCCGAAGGTCGAGAAGGCGGGGCTGAAGGTCGCCGAGGTCGCCGACGCGGTCAAGACGGCCGACGTCGTGATGATCCTGCTGCCCGACGAGCAGATCGCCTCCGTCTACAAGAACGACGTCGAGCCGCACATCCGCGAAGGCGCGTCGCTGGCCTTCGCGCACGGCTTCAACGTGCACTACGGGCAGGTGATCCCGCGTGCCGACCTCGACGTCTGGATGGTCGCGCCGAAGGCGCCCGGCCATACCGTGCGCGACACCTACACGCGCGGCGGCGGCGTGCCGCACCTCATCGCGGTGCACCAGGACAAGAGCGGCAAGGCGCGCGACCTCGCGCTGAGCTACGCCGCGGCCAACGGCGGCGGCAAGGCCGGCATCATCGAGACCAACTTCCGCGAGGAGACCGAGACCGACCTGTTCGGCGAGCAGGCAGTCCTGTGCGGCGGCACGGTCGAGCTGATCAAGGCCGGCTTCGAGACGCTGGTCGAGGCCGGCTACGCGCCCGAGATGGCGTACTTCGAGTGCCTGCACGAACTGAAGCTGATTGTCGACCTCATCTACGAGGGCGGCATCGCGAACATGAACTACTCGATCTCGAACAACGCCGAGTACGGCGAGTACGTGACGGGGCCGAAGATCGTCACCGAGGCGACCAAGCAGGCGATGCGCCAGGCGCTGAAGGACATCCAGACCGGCGAGTACGCCAAGAGCTTCATCCTCGAGAACCGCGCCGGTGCGCCCACGCTGCTGTCGCGCCGTCGCCTGACGGCCGAGCACGAGATCGAGGTCGTCGGCGAGAAGCTGCGCGCGATGATGCCCTGGATCAAGGCCAACAAGCTGGTCGACAAGTCGAGGAACTGAGGCCCGCGTGCCGCCCGTGCGAAGGGCCGCCGCGGGCGGCCCTTTGCGCGTCGAGGCTGACGTATCCTCGCGCCCCATGACGCTCACCACGATGCAGCCCGAGCCGGACGACGACGACGTGCCGGTGCGCCAGCGGCGCAAGGGCATCTACATCCTGCCGAACCTGTTCACGGTGGCCGCGCTGTTCGGCGGCTTCTACGGCATCGTGATGGCGATCAACGGCCGCTTCGAGCAGGCGGCGATCGGCATCTTCGCCGCGATGGTGCTCGACAGCCTCGACGGTCGCGTCGCCCGCCTGACGAACACGCAAAGCGCGTTCGGCGAGCAGATGGACAGCCTGGCCGACATGGTCAGCTTCGGTGCGGCGCCGGCGGTGATCGTCTACGTCTGGGCGCTGAGCGGGCTGGGCAAGCTCGGCTGGATCGCCGCCTTCGTCTACTGTGCCTGTGCGGCGCTGCGGCTGGCGCGCTTCAACACCAACATCGGCGTCGTCGACAAGAGCTTCTTCCAGGGCCTGCCGAGCCCGGCCGCCGCCGCGCTCGTCGTCGGCTTCATCTGGGTGATGGACGACGCCGGCATCCGTGGCGCGACGCGCATCGACTGGCTCGCCTGGGGTGCCTTCGCGCTGACGCTGTACGCCGGGCTGACGATGGTCACCAACGTGCCGTTCTACAGCTTCAAGGACGTCAACTTCCGCAAGTCGGTGCCGTTCATCGTCGTCGTCGCGATCGCGCTGGGCATCGCGCTGATCACGATCCACCCGCCGACGGTGCTGTTCGCGGTGTTTTGTGCCTACGGCGTGTCGGGCTACGCGGTCTACGCCTGGCGCAAGCGCAAGGGCAAGCCGGTGAGCGTGATCGCGACCTCGACCGACGAGCCGGACGAGGCGGGGCTGCACCGGTGAGCGGCGTGCACGCCGCCTGCACTGCGTGCTACATTCGTGCCATGTTGCTGCGTTCGCTCGCCCTGCTCCTACGACCCGGAGAGCCCTGGGCGCGCTGAACGACCTCGACCGTCTTCCACGCATCCACGGCCCGCATGCCCCCGCAGCGGGCCGTTTGTTTTCCCACCCGGCACGACGGAGACTGCCATGACCGACAAGCTGATCATCTTCGACACCACGTTGCGCGACGGCGAGCAGTCGCCCGGCGCCTCGATGACGAAGGACGAGAAGCTGCGCATCGCGCGCCAGCTCGAGCGCCTGCGCGTCGACGTGATCGAGGCCGGCTTCGCCGCGTCGAGCAACGGCGACTTCGAGGCGGTGAAGGCGATCGCCGGCCACATCAAGGAGTCGACGGTGTGCTCGCTGGCGCGCGCCAACGACCGCGACATCGCGCGCGCGGCCGAGGCGCTGAAGGGCGCGCCGCGCGCGCGCATCCACACCTTCATCGCCACCAGCGAGCTGCACATGGCGAAGAAGCTGCGCATGACGCGCGAGCAGGTGCTCGAGCAGGCCAGGCTCGCGGTGCGCTTCGCGCGCAACCTGTGCGACGACGTCGAGTTCTCGCCCGAGGACGGCTACCGTTCCGACCCCGACTTCCTTTGCCAGGTGCTCGAAGCCGTGATCGCCGAAGGCGCGGGCACGATCAACATCCCCGACACCGTCGGCTACGCAGTGCCCGAGCTTTACGGCCACTTCATCCGCCAGCTGCGCGAGCGCATCCCGAACTCGGGCAAGGCGGTCTGGAGCGTGCATTGCCACAACGACCTCGGGATGGCGGTGGCGAACTCGCTCGCGGGTGTCAAGCTCGGCGGCGCACGCCAGGTCGAGTGCACGATCAACGGCCTGGGCGAGCGCGCAGGCAACTGCTCGCTCGAGGAAGTCGTGATGGCGGTGAAGACGCGGCGCGACTACTACGGCCTCGAGGTCGGCATCGACACGACGCAGATCGTGCCCGCGTCGCGCATGGTCAGCCAGACCACCGGCTTCGTCGTGCAGCCGAACAAGGCGGTGGTCGGGGCCAACGCGTTCGCGCACGCCAGCGGCATCCACCAGGACGGCGTGCTGAAGGCGCGCGACACCTACGAGATCATGCGCGCCGAGGACGTGGGCTGGGCGGCGAACAAGATCGTGCTCGGCAAGCTCAGCGGGCGCAACGCGTTCAAGCAGCGGCTGCAGGAATTGGGCATCGAGCTCGAGTCGGAGGCCGAGGTCAACGCCGCGTTCGCGCGCTTCAAGGACCTGGCCGACCGCAAGAGCGAGATCTTCGACGAGGACATCATTGCGCTGGTCGGCGACGAGAGCGTCACCGCCGAGCAGGAGCACTACCGACTTCTTGCGCTCGCGCAGCACTCCGAAACCGGCGAGCGCCCGCACGCGAACGTGTCGTTCGCGATCGGCGGCCATGAGCACCGCGCCGACGCGGACGGCAATGGCCCGGTCGACGCGAGCCTGAAGGCGATCGAGTCGGTCGTGAAATCTGGCGCCGAATTGCTGCTCTATTCGGTCAATGCGATCACCAGCGGGTCGACAGAGTCTCAGGGCGAGGTGACGGTGCGTCTGCAGCACGGCGGGCGCGTCGTCAACGGCGTCGGCGCCGACCCGGACATCGTCGTGGCTTCGGCCAAGGCGTACCTGGCGGCGCTGAACAAGCTGCACAGCAAGACCGAACGGGTGGCGGCTCAGGGTTGACCCAGGGCCGGGCGCGACGATTCCTGCCGACTTGAGGAAGGCCGCGCAAGTTTTTGATCTTGCGTGTGTTTTAGGATATGCCTACACTCGGTGTCGGGTGTTTGGCGAGGTCGAGGAGGGTCGGTCGTGACAGGGCAGGTCGGGCATTGGATGCGGTCGCTGGCGATCGTCACGGCGTTGGCGCTCGGTGCAGCCGGCATGCCATCGGCCGCGGCGGCGACCGCGGCGAAGTCGAAGCCCGCGGCCGCCAAGCCGGCACCCAAGAAGACGTCGAAGGCGGCACCCAAGAAGACGTCGAAGGCGGCGTCCAAGAAGACGTCCAAGGCGGCTCCCACGGGCCAGCACGCCAAGCGTTCGGCGCGGGCGGCGAAGACGCGTCAGGTGGCCCACGTGCCCCCGCGGCCCTCGTACGGCGAGAAGTTCGGCTTGCGCGCGACGCCCGACCCGCTCGATCTGCAGTCCAGCGTGGCGCTCGTCGTCGACCAGGACACCGACGAGGTGCTGTTCAGCAAGAACCCCCAGGCGGTGCTGCCGATCGCGTCGATCACGAAGCTGATGACGGCGCTCGTCGTCGTCGAGGCCGGCCAGCCGCTCGACGAGGTGCTGACCGTCACGCAGGCCGACGTCGACACCGAGAAGGGTACCGGCTCGCGGCTCGTGCTGGGCACGCGACTGACGCGCGGTGAGATGCTGCACCTGGCGCTGATGTCGTCGGAGAACCGCGCCGCCAACGCGCTCGGCCGCCACTACCCGGGCGGGCTGCCGGCCTTCGTCGAGGCGATGAACGCGAAGGCGAGCCTGCTCGGCATGCACGACACGCGTTACGTCGAGCCCACCGGGCTGTCGAGCCGCAACCAGTCGAGCGCGAAGGACCTCGCGCAGCTCGTCAAGGCGGCGTACGGGCACGACCTGATCCGCTCGCTGTCGACGTCGCACGCGCACCAGGTCGCGGTCGGCCCGCGCGAGCTCCACTTCCGCAATTCGAACGGCCTCGTGTTCAGCCCCGAGTGGACGATCGGGCTGCAGAAGACCGGCTTCATCTCGGAGGCCGGGCGCTGCGTCGTGATGCAGGCCGAGCTCGCCGGGCGCAACCTGATCATGGTGCTGCTCGACTCGGCCGGCCGCTACTCGCGCATCGCCGACGCCGAGCGCCTGCGCCGCTGGATCACCGGCGACGACACGCCGGCGACGTTCAAGCTCCCGTCGTCTTGACGCGCCCGTGCCGCGCGGCGCTCAGCGCCGCTCGGTGCGCTGCGGCGGGCGGTGGCCGAGCTCGGCCGAGATTTGCTCGGCGGTGGCCTTCACCTTCTCGAGCCACGACTCCTCGAGCCGGTCGGCGGGCGCCGACACCGAAAGCCCGGCGACGAGCTTGTTCTGGTCGTCGAAGATGCCCGCGGCCATGCAGCGCACGCCGAGCTCGAGTTCCTCGTCGTCGCGCGCGACGTTGGTCGCGCGCACCAGCGCCAGCTCGCGCTCGAGCCGCGCCAGGTCGGTGATGCTGTTGCGCGTGTGACCCGCGAGCCCGGTGCGCGTCGCGTAGGCGCGCACGCGCGCCGGGTCGTCGTGGGCGAGGAACAGCTTGCCGACCGACGTCAGGTGCAGCGGTGCGCGCCCGCCGACCGCGCGTACGACCTGCATGCCCGAGCGTTCGCTGTACGTGCGCTCGATGTAGACGATCTCGTCGCCCTGGCGCATCGACAGGTTCACCGGCTGGTGCGTGATCTTGTGCAGCTCGCGCATCGGCGCGATCGCCGCCTCGCGCACGTCGAGCCGCGCCTTCACGAGGTTGCCGAGCTCGAGCAGGCGCATGCCCAGGCGGTAGCTGCCGGCTTCGGGGCGGTCGACGAAGCGCCCTGCGGCGAGGTCGTTGAGGATGCGGTGCGCCGTCGACGGATGCAGCCCCGTGCGCTCGCTGATCTCCTTCAGCGACAGCGGCTCGTCGCGCGACGCCAGCACGTCGAGCAGCGCGAACGTGCGCTCGAGGACCTGGATGGTCGGCGTCTGATGGTCTTTGCGCCTCATGCGCAAATTGTGCAGGCAATCGTCGGGATTTTGAATGACGAAATCTGGGTTTGCCACTCGAGATGGAACGGCGCAGCCCGATCGGTGCGCAGTCGCCCGCAGCGTGCGCGCCGCGGCGTCACGGCAGGCGCCTCAGCGCCCCGCAACCGCGCCGGCGGCAGCGGCCTCGCCGGCGCGCACGGCGCCTTCGAGTGTCGACGGGTAGGGGCCCTCGACGTAGTCGCCGGCGGCCCACAGCCGCGCGGCGATGCGTGCCGGCGGGCGCCGCAGCTGCGGCCGGCAGGCGAACGTCGCACGCCGTTCGGCGACCGTGCGCCAGACGGTCGGCGGCGTGTGCCAGTGCACGGCAAGTTCGGCCGCGAGTTGCTCGCGCACCGCCAGCGCGGTGGCGTCGAGCCCGTGCTCGACCCAGCGTCCGGCGCCGCTGACGACGGCGGCAAACAGCCCCGGCGTCATGCCGAGGGCACCGTGGTCGAACACGAACTGCGCCGGCGCGCGCGGGCCGTCGTGCAGCGCCGTCATCGGCCGCGGCAGGCGGGTGCCCTCGCTGCGCAGGTAGACGGTGACGATCGGCGCGTGCTCGAAGGCGCCGGCCGCGGCCGACCACGCCGGCGCGACGTCTTGCGTCAGCCGCCCGGCCTCGTGCGCGGTGCAGGCCAGGATCACGGCGTCGGCCGGCTCGTCGTCGACGACCCAGCCGCCGTCGCGCGCCGCCAGCGTCTGCACGCGCCGGCGCAGCCGCACGCGCGCGCCGCGGCGCTCGAGCCAGTCCGACGCCGGCGCGGGCAGCAGGCGGCCGAGCGGGGCGCGCGGCAGCAGCAGGTCCGACGACCCTTCGCCGGCGAACAGCGCGTCGCGCAGCACGCGCAGGAACACGGCCGCGCTCGCCTCGTCCGCCGGCGTGTTGAGCGCGGCGACGCACAGCGGGTCGACGAGGTCACGCCGCAGCGCGGCGGGCAGGTGCGCGCTCAGGCGTGCGACGGTCCACGCCGGGTCGCAGCGAAAGCCGCGCACCGCCCAGCCCGCGGCGGCGCGCAGCAGCGCGAGGCGGTCGCCGAGGCTCCAGCCCGCACGGCGCCAGATCGCCCGCAGCAGGGCAGGCACCGGCTGCCCGGGCGGCAGGCGCAGCCCGCGGCCGTCGGCGAACGTGAGGTCGAGCGGCAGGCGCTGCAGCACGGCGTCGGGCTCGACGCCGACGGTGTGCATCAGCGCCAGCGTGCGGCGGTAGGCGCCGATCAGGATGTGCTGGCCGTTGTCGAGCTCGACGCCGTCGAGTTCGACGCTGCGCGCGCGGCCGCCGAGTTGCGGCGCCATCTCGAACAGCGTCGCGTCGTGGCCCGCCTCGACGGCGCGCACCGCGGCGGCGATGCCGGCCCAGCCGCCGCCGATCACGGCGACGCGCATCAGCGCTCGCGCCAGTTCGTCTGCATCGCGATCCACGCCTTGCGCAGCGGCGTCAACGCGATGCGCTGGTGCAGGACGCGGAAGTTCGACGCCTCGATCTCGCGCAGCAGCGTGCGGTAGATGTTGGCCATCATCAGACCCGGGCGCTGCGCGCGGCGGTCGACGGCGGGCAGCAGCGCGTAGGCCTCGTCGTAGAGCCGGTGCGCGCGCTCGGCCTGGAAGCGCATCAGCGCCTCGAAGCGATCGCCGTAGCCCCACGGCGCCTCGCGCTGCAGGATCTCCGCGGCCTTGACGCCGAAGCGCTGGAGCTCGTCCATCGGCAGGTAGATGCGCCCGCGGCGGGCGTCGTCGCCGACGTCGCGGATGATGTTCGTCAGCTGCATCGCCTGGCCGAGGCGGTGCGCGTAGACGACGGTCTCGTCGCGCGTGCGGCCGAAGATGTTCGCCGAGACCTCGCCGACGACGCCGGCGACGAGGTGGCAGTAGCGCTGCAGCGACGCGTAGTCGAGGTAGCGCGTCTGGCGCAGGTCCATCTCGCAGCCGTCGATCACCTGCGTCAGGTGCGCGGCTTCGATGCCGTGTTCGGCCGCCAGCGGCTGCAGCGCCTGGGTCACGGGGTGCGTCGGCGCGCCGGCGAAGGCCTGCGCGACCTCCTGCCGCCACCACGCGAGCTTGGCCGCCGCGACGCCCGGGTCGTGCACCTCGTCGACGATGTCGTCGACTTCACGGCAGAAAGCGTAGAACGCCGTGATCGCCGCCTGCCGCCGCGGCGGCAGGAACTTGAACGCGTAGTAGAACGACGAGCCGCTACGGGCGGCCTTGTCCTGCACGTACTGCTCGGGGGTCATGCGACGGCACTCCGCCGCAGGGCAAGGCCGCCCACGGCCCGTCGACCGGCGGCCTTGTCCTGCACGACCTGCTCGGGGGTCATGCGACGGCTCTGGCCGGGGTGGGCGCGCGCATCGTCAGCGCGCGCCACGGTAGCACCGCGGCGTCGAGTGCCCCGAGCGTCGGTCGCCGCAGCAGCGTGCCGTGGCCGAGGCGCTCGATGCGCTCGAGCACGCGCAGCCCGCCCTGCACGACGAGTCGCAGCTCCCAGCCGACGCGGCCCGGCACGCGGTGCACGAGCGGCGCGCCCTCCAGCATCAGCTCGCGCGCCCAGCGCGACAGGTCGCGCACGAGCGCGCGCACGGCAGCGTCGTCACGGCGCTCGCGCAGCTGCTCGAACGTCACGCCGTGGCGGCGCGCGTCGTCGAGCGGCACGTAGTGGCGGCCACGCGGCGCGTCGACGCCGAGGTCCTGCCAGAAGTTGATCAGCTGCAGGGCGCTGCATACCGCGTCGGAACACCGCAGCGATTCCGCGTCGTCGACCGCGTACAGGTGCAGCAGCAGCCGCCCGATCGGGTTCGCCGAGCGCCGGCAGTAGTCGAGCAGCGCCGCGCGGTCGGGGTAGACGGGGTTGTGCACGTCCTGCTCGAAGGCGCTCAGCAGGTCGTGCACCGCCTGCAGCGGTCCGAACACGCCCGGCCAGGGGCCCGCGGCCACGTCGGCGCCGGCAAACGACTGCTGCAATGCCTGCCGGTACGTTCCCAGTCGCGCGAGCCGCTCGGCGGCCGGCGCGTCGCCTTCGTCGGCGAGGTCGTCGGCGGTACGCGCGAACCAGTAGATCGCCTGCACCGCCGGGCGCAGCGCCGGCGGGCACAGCCACGACGCAACCGGGAAGTTCTCATAGTGGTCGACGCTCACGGGCCTGCATTGTCCATGCTCCCCCCGGATGGCCCGGTGCCCGGTCGCGTTGACAGGCCGAGGCCGCGGGCCTATATTACTGACCAGTCAGTCATTAAATTCGTATCCGTGCGTGCGGGGTGTGGCCGCGCCGCAGGCACTTGCCGCGTCTCGAGGAGCGCCCGATGCGCACCGTGTCCCTTGCCGTCGTGTTCGCCGCCGCCCTTGCGGCGTGTTCGCGCCCCGAGCCGGCTCCTGAGCCCGTGCGCGCCGTGCGCACGATCGAGGTCGGCGCCGACGCGGTCGCGACGACGCAGGAGTACGCCGCCGAGATCCGCGCGCGCACCGAGTCGAAGCTCGGCTTCCGTGTCGGCGGCAAGCTGCTGCGGCGCGAGGTCGACGTCGGTGACCGCGTGCGTCCCGGGCAGGTGCTGGCGCGGCTCGATCCGCAAGACCTGCGACTCGGTGTCGAGGCCGCGCAAGCCGCCGCGCGATCGGCACAGGTCGAGCTCGACCTCGCGCGGGCCGACGCCGCGCGCTTCCGGTCCCTGCGCGAGCAAGGCTTCATCAGCGCGGCCGAGCTCGAGCGCCAC
>JALOSD010000155.1 GCA_025458585.1 Burkholderiaceae bacterium
CCGGTGAAGGTCGCCGCCGCGATGAGCGGGCTGAAGTTCAAGAGCTTCAACGGCGAGGTCGAGATGCGCAAGACCGACCACCAGCTGCAGCAGGGCCTGTACATCTCGCGCTGGACGAAGGCCGGCGCGCCGCCCAACGACTACAGCGTCGAGAACACCGGCTACAACTTCCAGCCGGTCAAGGCCTACGAGGCCTACGTGGCGAGCACGCCGACGTCGTGTCAGATGAAGCGCCCGTAAGCGCCGAGCTCTAGCCCCGCCCGGGCCCGCCGAGGTCACGCTCGACGGGCCCTGTTTTTCGCCCTCCCGCGCGCCTTGGACCAGCTCTTCATCAACCTGCTGAACGGCATCAGCTCCGGGCTGCTGCTGTTCATGCTGAGCTCGGGCCTGACGCTGATCTTCAGCATGATGGGCGTGCTGAACTTCGCGCACGCCAGCTTCTACATGATCGGCGCGTACTTCGCGTACACGCTGACGGGGCTCATCGGCTTCTGGCCGTCGCTGCTCGTGGCGCCGCTGCTCGTCGGCCTGTGCGGCGCCTACTTCGAGCGCTTCGGCCTGCGCAAGGTGCACAAGTACGGCCACGTGCCCGAGCTGCTGATCACGTTCGGCCTGTCGTTCGTGATCCTCGAGCTCGTGCAGCTGGTCTGGGGCCGCTCGCCGGTGCCGTTCTCGCCGCCGCCGCTGCTGCAGGGGCCGGCGTTCACGATCGTGCAGTCGCCGCTCGACGGCATGAGCATCGTCTGGGGCGCGGCGCCGGCCGAGATGTGCGGGCGGCTCGGCGACCTCGTCGCGACGTGTTCGCGCTTCCCGCTCACGCGCCTGTTCGTGATGATCGTGGCCGTGCTGATGCTGGTCGCGCTGTGGCTGCTGCTCACGCGCACGCGCATCGGCCTCGTGATCCAGGCGGCGCTGACGCACCCCGAGATGGTCGAGGCGCTCGGCCACAACGTGCCGCGCGTGTTCATGCTCGTCTTCGGCGCCGGCTGCGCGCTCGCCGGCATCGCCGGCGTCGTCAACGGCGTCACGTTCATCACCGAGCCGAGCATGGCCAACGTCGGGCCGATCATCTTCGCCGTCGTCGTGATCGGCGGCCTCGGGTCGCTGCCCGGCGCCTTCGTCGGCTCGATCGTCGTCGGCCTGCTGATGACGATGCCGCTGACGGTCGACAAGTCGCTCGCCGACCTGTTCAACAGCTTCGGCGCGCAGATCGGGCCCGACAGCACGCTGTGGCCGCTGCTGCGCATCACGCTCGCGCAGGCGGCGCCGGTGCTGCCGTACCTGCTGCTCGTGCTGATCATGATCTTCCGGCCCAAGGGCCTGCTCGGCACCCGCGAAAGCTGATGGCACACGTCAGCGAAACCCACCCGCACTTCCACTTCCGGCCCTGGAACGTCGGGCGCTGGATCCTGTGGAGCCTGTTCGCGATCGTGCTCGCCGTCGCGCCGCTGCTGTGGACGTCGAGCCTGGCGCAGACGATGCTGTCGCAGATCGGCATCGCGATCATCGTCTGCCTGGCCTACAACATGCTGCTCGGCCAGGGCGGCATGCTGAGCTTCGGCCACGCCGTCTACAGCGGCCTCGGCTCGTTCCTCGCCGTGCACACGCTGAACATGGTCGCCGACGGGCGCCTGTGGCTGCCGGTGAGCCTGGTCCCGCTCGTCGGCGGGCTCGCCGGCCTGTTCTTCGCCGCGCTGCTCGGCTACGTGACGACGAAGAAGGCCGGCACGACGTTCGCGATGATCACGCTCGGCATCGGCGAGCTCGTGTGGTCGATGTCGCTGATGCTGCCCGAGTTCTTCGGCGGCGAGGGCGGCATCACGACGAACCGCGTCGTCGGCCAGCCGTTCATGGGCATCACGTTCGGCCCGCAGATCCAGGTCTACTACCTGATCGCGATCTACTGCTTCGTCTGCACGGCGGCGATGTTCGCCTTCACGCGCACGCCGCTCGGACGCATCCTCAACGCCGTGCGCGACAACCCGGAGCGCGTCGAGTTCATCGGCTACAACACGCAGCGCGTGCGCTACGTCGCGTTCATGATCTCCGGCTTCTTCGCCGGCATCGCGGGCGGGCTGGCGACGCTGAACTTCGAGATCGTCACCGCCGAGGTCGTCGGCGCGGCGCGCTCGGGCGCCTACCTGCTGTTCGTGTTCCTCGGCGGCGCGACGTTCTTCTTCGGCCCGATCATCGGTGCGGTGCTGATGGTGATCGCGCTCGTGCTGCTGTCGGAGCTGACGAAGGCGTGGCTGCTCTACCTCGGCCTCGTGTTCGTCTTCATGGTGATGTACGCGCCGGGCGGCATCGCGAGCCTGATCATGATGAACCTGCGCGTGGCCGCGTTCGGCAAGCTGCGCAAGCTGTGGACCGCGTACCTCGCGCTCGGCGGCACCGCGCTCGTCGTGCTGGTGGGCGCTGGCGCGATGATCGAGATGGTCTACCACCTGCAGCTCAATCCGGCGCTCGGCCCGAAGCTGACGTTCATGGGCGCGCCGCTCGACGCCCACGGCTTCGACAGCTGGTTCGGCGCCGTGTTCGTGATGCTGACGGGCCTGGCGATGTTCGAGCTGGTGCGCCGCGAGTTCAAGCGCCAGTGGGACCAGGTGCAGGAAGAGATCGAGCTCGAGATCAAGCGCCGGGAGGCCCTGTGACGGCACCTGCGGTCGAACTGGTCGACGTTCGCAAGAGTTTCGGCAAGACCGAGATCATCCGCGGCGCGAGCCTGGTCGTGCAGCCCGGTGAGCGGGTGGCGATCATCGGCCCGAACGGCGCCGGCAAGAGCACGCTGTTCAACCTGATCTCGGGGCGCTTCGGCGTGACCAGCGGCGAGATCCGCCTCAACGGCGAGCGCATCGACGGCAAGACGCCGTTCGAGATCAACCGCCGCGGGCTCGCGCGCAGCTTCCAGGTGAGCAACCTGTTCGTGCGGCTGTCGGTGTTCGAGAACCTGCGCTGCGCGGTGCTGTGGAGCATGGGCCACCGCTACGCGTTCTGGAAGTTCCTCGCCGACCTGCGCGACGTCAACGACCGCGTCGAGCAGGTGATGGAGATGATCAAGCTCGACCGCCGGCGCGACGTGCTGGCGATGAACCTGACCTACGCCGAGCAGCGCGCGCTCGAGATCGGCATCACGATCGCCGGCGGCGCGAACGTGGTGCTGCTCGACGAGCCGACCGCCGGCATGAGCAAGAGCGAGACGAAGCGCTTCGTGCAGCTGATCCGCGAGGTGACGGAGGGCAAGACGCTGCTCACCGTCGAGCACGACATGGGCGTCGTCTTCGGCCTGGCCGACAAGATCGCGGTGCTCGTCTACGGCGAGGTGATCGCGTTCGACGTGCCCGACGCGGTGCGCGCGAACGCGCGCGTGCAGGAGGCCTACCTCGGCTCGGTGCTCGCCGAGCAGCAAGCGGCAGGGGCTTGAGAGCGTGCTCAAACTCGACAACGTCCACGGCTTCTACGGCAAGAGCCACGTGCTGCACGGCGTGCACTTCGAGGTGCGGCCGCAGGAGATCGTCGCGCTGCTCGGGCGCAACGGGTCGGGGCGCTCGACGACGGTGAAGACGATCATGGGCATGGTCGACGGCACGGGCACCATCCTCTGGCGCGACCAGCCGATCATGGGCCGCAAGCCGTTCGAGATCGCGCACTTGGGGCTAGGCTACGTGCCCGAGAACCGCGACATCTTTCCGAAGCTCACGGTCCACCAGAACCTGCTGCTCGGGCAGAAGCGCGGTGCAAAGGACGCGCGCTGGGGCTTCGACGACATGTACCGTCTGTTCCCGCGCCTGAAGGAGCGGCAGCACACCGAGGCCGGCGTGCTCTCGGGCGGCGAGCAGCAGATGCTCACGCTGTGCCGCACGTTGATGGGCGACCCCGAACTGATCATGATCGACGAGCCGACCGAGGGGCTCGCGCCGAAGATCGTCGAGCTCGTTGCCGAGTACCTGCGCGAACTGAAGCGCCGCGGCCTGTCGGTGCTGCTCGTCGAGCAGAAGCTGACGATCGCGCTCGAAGTCGCCGACCGCTGCCTCGTGATGGGCCACGGCCAGATCGTCTTCGAGGGTACGCCTGCCGAGCTGCGCGCGAACGCCTACATCCGCAAGGAGTGGCTGGAGGTGTGAGCGTGCCCGCCCTCGACACCATCGGCCGGGTCTTGTCTCCGAGGGGACGGATGCCGGCCTTTTTTGCCGCCTAGAATCGAACGATCGTTCTTTTTCTGCCCGACCGACCAGGAGAGCCCATGAGCGCGAACTACGAGGTGCGCGGCGACGTCGCCGTCATCACGCTGAACAACCCGCCCGTCAATGGTCTGGGCTACGACACGCGCAAGGCGTTCGCCGCCGGCATCGAGCGCGCGCGCGACGACGCCGCGATCCGCGCGATCGTGATCACCGGCGCCGGCAAGGCGTTCTCGGGCGGTGCCGACATCCGCGAGTTCGGCTCGCCCAAGGCCGTTGCCGAGCCCAACCTGCTGTCGGAGGCGGCCTCGAGCTGTCGCTGGGGGCGCATTACCGCGTCGCCGCGCCAGGCACCAACATCGCCCTGCCCGAAGTGAAGATCGGCCTCGTGCCCGGCGCCGGCGGCACGCAGAGGCTGCCACGCGTGCTCGGCGTCGAGACGGCGCTCAACATGATCGTCAGCGGCGAGCCCGTCAAGAGCGAGGTGCTGTTCGCGCTGCCGGGGCAGAAGCTGCTCGACCGCCTGATCGAGGGCGATCTGCTCGACGGCGCCGTCGCGTTGGCGCGCGAGGTTGCCGACCTGCGGCCGCTGCCGCGCGTGCGCGACCTCAAGGTCACGCACCCGAACCCCGACGCCTACTTCCAGTTCGCGCGCAACACCGTCAAGGCGATGGCGAAGAACTTCCCGGCGCCGGCGCGCTGCGTCGACTGCGTCGAGCAGTCGATGAAGCGCAAGTTCGACGACGGCATGGTCTACGAGCGCGAGGCCTTCTTCGCGCTGATGATGACGCCCGAGTGCAAGGCGCTGCGCCACGCGTTCTTCGGCGAGCGCGCGGCGAGCAAGATTCCCGACGTGCCCGAGGACACGCCGGTGCGCGAGATCCGCAAGGTCGCGGTGATCGGCGCCGGCACGATGGGCGGCGGCATCAGCATGAACTTCCTCAACGCCGGCGTCCCGGTGACGATCCTCGAGATGAAGCAGGACGCGCTCGACCGCGGCGTCGCGACGATCCGCAAGAACTACGAGGGCCAGCTCAGGAAGGGCAAGCTGAAGGCGGACCAGTACGACAAGCGCATGGCGCTGCTGTCGACGACGCTCGCCTACGACGACCTGAAGGACGCCGACCTGATCATCGAGGCCGTGTTCGAGGACCTAGGAGCAGGTCTTCCGCAAGCTCGACGAGGTGGCGAAGCCGGGCGCGATCCTGGCGTCGAACACCTCGACGCTCGACGTCGACCGGATCGCGTCGTTCACGACGCGGCCGCAGGACGTGGTCGGCATGCACTTCTTCAGCCCGGCCAACGTGATGAAGCTGCTCGAGGTCGTGCGCGGCAAGGCCACGGCCAAGGACGTGCTCGCCACGGTGATGGCGGTGGCCAAGAAGATCCGCAAGACAGCGGTCGTCTCCGGCGTGTGCGACGGCTTCATCGGCAACCGCATGATCGAGCAGTACAGCCGCCAGGCCGGTTTCCTGCTCGAGGAAGGCTGCACGCCGCAGCAGGTCGACAAGGCGATCGAGAAGTTCGGCTTCGCGATGGGGCCGTT
>JALOSD010000156.1 GCA_025458585.1 Burkholderiaceae bacterium
GCGTCGAGGCGCTGCAGCGCGCGCAGGCCGAGGCGCTGGCCACGCGCATCGAGCGCGATGCGGCGGCGATCGCCCAACCGCTGCGCTGGATCGTCGACGACCCGGCGCTGGCGCACGGCGACGCCAGCGAGGCGCTGCAGATCGAGCTGCTGCGCGCCATGCGTCGGCAAGGCGCGATCGACGAGCTGCGCTGGGTCGACGCGGCCGGGCGCGAGCGCCTCGCGCTGTCGCGCATCGCACCCGACGTGGTCGACAGCGGGCGCGACTGGTCGGGCGATGCACGCGTCGCCGCGGCGCGCCGCGACGGCGAGTTCATCGACCGCGTGCGCTTCGCCGACGACGGCGAGCCGCACGTGACGATGGTGCTCGCCGCGCCACGAGTCGGGCCGGTGCTGATCGCCGAGATCGGCCTGCGGCCGGTGCTGGCGGCCACCGCGCTGCAGATCGCGCCCGCAGGGCTGGCCTACGTCGTCGACGCCGAGGGGCGGCTGCTGTCGCACCCCGACGTCGGCCTCGTGCTGCGCCAGACGATCCTGTCGTCGCTCGCGCATGTGCGCCGCGCGCTCGCCGCGGCGCAGCCGATGTCGATGCGCGACGAGCGCGACGTCGCCGGCCGCGCCGTGTTCGCGGCCGCCGCGCCGATCCCCCGCCTGGGCTGGACGGTGTTCGTCGAACAGGACCGCGGCCAGGCGCTCGCGCCGGTGTGGCGCGTGCTGGGGCAGTCGGCGCTGCTGGTGGCCTTCGGCGTGCTCGTCGCCGTCGTCGCGAGCGCGTGGCTGGCGCGTCGGCTGACGCAGCCGATCCGCGAACTGCAGGTGCGTGCGCAGGCGATCGGCCGCGGGCGCTTCGACGAGCGTCTCGACCTGCGCACCGGCGACGAGCTGCAGACGCTGGCTGAAGCGTTCGAGCGCATGGCGTCCGACCTGCGCTCGAGCTACGCGACGCTGGAAGCCCGCGTCGCCGAGCGCACGCGCGAGCTCGCCGACGCCAACGAGGCCAAGGGGCGATTCCTCGCGGCGGCCAGCCACGACCTGCGCCAGCCGGTGCACGCGCTCGGCCTGTTCGTCGGCCAGCTGCGCGCCACGGTCGATGCCGACCGGCGGCGCGAACTGATCGGCCACATCGAAGCGTCGGTGGCCGCGTTCGAGGCGCTGCTCGCGTCGCTGCTCGACCTGTCGCGGCTCGACGCCGGCGTGGTGCCGGTGCACCGCGAAGCGGTCGACCTCGCCGCACTGATCGCCCGCGTCGGCGCCGGGGTGCAGGCCGAGGCGCAACGCAAGGGACTGCGCCTGCGCGTGACGCCGCGACGCGTCTGGGTCGACAGCGACGCCGTGCTGCTCGAGCGCATCGTGCTCAACCTGGTCGGCAACGCCGTGCGCTACACCGAGCGCGGGAGCGTGCGACTCGCCGTGGTGCGCCACGGTGACGACGCGACGCTGATCGTCGCGGACACCGGCACGGGCATCGCGCCCGAGCACTTGCCGCACGTCTTTCGCGAGTTCTACCGCGCCGGCGATCGCCCGTCGGACGATGCGCCGGGACTCGGGCTCGGGCTGGCGATCGTCGAGCGGCTCGCGCGCCTGCTCGGCCACCGCGTGCGCGTGCACTCGCGGCCCGGCCGGGGCACCTGCTTCTCGCTGACCCTGCCGAGCGTGGAGGCTCCCGAGGCTGGTACCGAGGCGCCACCGGTGTCAGCGGCGCCGACCGGACTCGAGGGCTGCCGCGTGCTCGTCGTCGACGACGACGCGGCGGTGCGCGAGGCGATGCGCGGCCAGCTCGAGCAGTGGGGCTGCCAGGTCCGGCTGGCGGCGTCGGCCGCTGGGGCGTTGGACGCCTTCGCCGCGTCGCCGCCGCACCTCGCGATCGTCGACCTTCGACTGGGCGGCGACGACGGACTGGCGCTGGCGCGGCGGCTGCGCGAACTCGGCGACGGCGCCGCGGCGTTGGCGATCGTGACCGGCGAGACTGCGGCGCAGCCGTTGCAGGCCGCGCGCGACGCCGGCTTCACGGTGCTCGCCAAACCGGCTCGCCCGGCGCGCCTGCGCGCCGTCGTCCAAGCGTCGTACCGGCCCGACGTCGCGGTCTGACCGGGCTCAGGAGCGCGGCCGGCCGAGCCCGAGCCGCGTCGCCGCGAGCGCCGCCTGCGTGCGGCTGCTCACGCCCAGGGCGCGCAGCACTTCGGTCAGGTGCGCCTTCACGGTGCGTTCGGCCAGCCCGAGCTCGTCGCAGATGAGCTTGTTCGGCTTGCCCTCGGCGACGAGATGCAGCACGTCGAGCTGGCGCGGCGACAGGCCCAGGTGATCGAGCGACGTCGCCGGGCGCGCCGGCGCCGCGCTGCCGTGCGACAGCACCTCGGCGGGCACGTACTTGCCGCCCGCGAGCACGAGCCGCAGCGCCGACAGCATCACCTCGTTCGACGACGACTTCGGGATGAAACCGGCCGCCCCGGCAGCCATCGCCGCGAGCACCGTCGAGCGGTCCTCGGCGCTCGACAGCACGACGACCGGCAGCGCGGGAAGGCGGCCGCGCCAGGCGCGGATCGCGGGCACGCCGGCGAGGCCGCGCAGGTTGAAGTCGAGCAGCACGAGCTCGAGGTCCGGGTGGGCCTCGGCGAGCGCGAACCCCGCGTCGCAGTCGGCGGCAGCGAGCACCGTCACGCCCTCGTCGAGCGCGGCGACGACGTGCCGCACCGCCTCGCGGATCAGCGGGTGATCGTCGACGACGAGCAGTTTCACGGGGCGGCCGGCGGGGCGGGTTCGGCGCGCCCATTGTCGGTCGCGAGCGGGCGCTTCGGTGCGCCGATCGTGCCGCCTCTTGGGGCTAGCCCTTTCGGGCCGCCGGCACGGCGCGGCCGACCAGCCGCTGCCTGACGAAAGTCGACGGGCGCCATCCGGCGAGCGCCGCGCCGCGGTGCGTGGCGCCGCGGCGCCGGCCCGAAGGTCCGATCGCCTCGGCACCCGCCCCCCGGTTCAATCGGCCATCGACCGTCAACGCCGCAAGCCCGTGACCTGCCACCTCCTCGCCAAGCCCTGCGACCCGCGCCGACGCTGGCGCCTCGGCGCGGCGCTGGTGCTGGCAGCGGCCTGCAGCGCCTGCCTCGAACGGCCGGCGACGCCGCTGCACGCGGGCGAGGAGCCCGCGACACGGCCGGCGCACGATGCACCGGCACCGGCACCGGCGCTGGCCCTGGTGCTGTCCAGCGGCGGCCTGCGCGGCTTCGCGCACCTCGGCGTGCTGAAGGCCCTGGAGGCCCACGGCGTACGCCCCGACCTCGTCGTCGGCACGAGCGTCGGCGCGCTGGCCGGCGCCCTGTACGCCTCGGGGATCGACGGCGCCGCGCTCGAACGCATCGTCGCCGACGAGGACTTCCGCCTCGGCGCAGGCTGGTTCGGCCCGCCGCTCGGGCGGGCCTCGCTCGACGTCCACGGGTTCGTCGCGGCGCATCTGCAGCGCCAGCGGATCGAGCAGTTCCCGATCGGTTTCGCCGCGGTGGCAACCGATCTGCAACGGGGATGCCTCGAGGTCTTCAACCGCGGCGGCGCGGCTGCGGCCGTCCAGGCGTCGTCGGCGTTGCCCGGAGTGTTCGAGCCGCCGCGCATCGGCGGGCGGCCGTACGCCGACGGCGGCCTGGCCAGCCCGGTGCCGATGCGCGTCGCCCGCGCGCTCGGCGCGCAGCGCGTGATCGCCGTCGACGTGACCTACCCCCCCGCAGCGCTCCAGGCTCGAAGGCTGGAGCGACTGGCTGTTCCAGCTCGCGCTCGTGATGACGCACGCGCTCGCGGCGCAGGAAGGCAGCGAGGCCGACGTGCTCATCCGCCCGGCACTGCCGCCGGACGACGACGTGACGGTCGAGCGCCGCGCGGCGCTGATCGCCGCCGGTGAACGGGCAGCCCTCGCGGCCCTGCCGCGCCTGCGCGGGCTCCTCGCCGCCAGCCCGCGGCACGGCTCGTCACCACCGCCGAGGCTGTCGGACGACCCGCGCCATTGCGCGTCGCCGGCGCGCACCGGCATCGTCTCGTTACCGCAGGATCTCGTCGGCGCGCGCGAGCAGCGTGGCCGGCAGCTGCAGACCGATCGCCTCGGCCGTCTTCAGGTTGACGACCAGCTCGACCTTCGGCGCGCGCTCGACCGGCAGGTCGGCCGGGCGCGCACCGCGCAGCAGCTTGTCGACGTAGCCGGCGAGGTAGTGATACAGCGACTGCAGGCCGGCGCCGTAGCTCATCAGGTAGCCGGCGCGGGCGTAGTAGTCCCAGCCCGAGGCGACCGGCAGCCGGCGCGCGATCGCGAAGTCGGCGATGCGTTTGGCGTGCGCGCCGACGACGCCGTCGACTGCGGTCAGCAGGGCGTCGAGCCGCTCGCGCTCGACGATGGCGAACGCGGCGTCGAGGTCGCCGCCACCGGCCAGCGGCAGCACGCGCAAGTCGAGCCCGAGGTCGCGGCACGCCTGCTCGGCCACACGCACCTCCTGAGCGGC
>JALOSD010000018.1 GCA_025458585.1 Burkholderiaceae bacterium
GACGCAGATCCTGCAGAACCTCGACGACCTGCTCGGCAAGGGCGAGGCCGAGAAGCACGCCGCCGACGCCGCCGCGGCGCGCAAGGCGGGGACGACCAAAACCTCGAACGGCAAAGTGGCCGCCAAGAAATCGACCTCGCGTCGCAAGGCCTGAGGACTGCGACGGGCCGGCTCACTCCCGCGGCTCGCATCGCGCCGACCTTTCGAGCGGTCGCGGCGGATCCGGCTTCGCCGGTCCGCTCGCGGCGCCCCCCTTGGGCGGAAGCGCCGAAGGCGCCTCGGGGGGTTACTTCAATGACGCGATGAGGTCGACGTACTCCTGCATCGCCGTCGCCGCGTCCTTGCCCTTCTGCTCGTTCCAGGCGTCCCACTTCGCGCGGCCGACCATGTCGGTGAAGCCGGGGCGCTTGCCCTCGACGTCGCCCTCGGTGGCCTGCTTGTACAGCGAGTAGATCTGCAGCAGCGTCGCGTTGTCGGGCTTCTCCGGCAGCTTCTTGCTGTCGGCCACCGCCTTCTCGAACCGCTTCTCGAGGTCGGCCATCGCCTGTCTCCTGTCGGTGAAAATGTGAGTTGACGCTGTCGATGTTAACCACCATCGTCGGCACGCGACCACGACGACAACCCGAGGAGACCACGATGCCGCCAGCCACCGAACGCATGTCGCGGGTCGACACCGCGTGGCTGCGCATGGACAGCGACGTCAACCTGATGATGATCACCGGCGTCTGGTTGCTGACGCCGGCGGTGAGCTTCGAGGCGTTGTGCGAGCGCCTGCGCGCGACCATGCTGCGCTACCCGCGCTTCAAGCAGAAGGTGGTCGAGGACGCGCTCGGCTACCTGTGGGTCGAGGACGAGACCTTCGACGTCGAGCGGCACGTCACGCGCGAGAAGCTGGCGCGCCGGCGCGGCCAGAGCGAGCGCCAGGCGCTGCAGGTGAGGGTGGCCGAGCTCGCGACGACGGCGCTCGACCACGAGCACCCGCTGTGGCACTGGCACCTGATCGAGGACTACGAAGGCGGCTGCGCCGTCGTCATCCGCATCCACCACTGCATCGGCGACGGCATCGCGCTGATGTCGGTGCTGATGGCGATCACCGACGGCGGCCACGCGCCGCCGCAGCGGCGCCGCCACCGCGAGCACGGTCACGACGGCGACTGGCTCGCCGACGCCGTCGTGCGCCCGCTGACCGAGGTCACCGTGAAGGCGATCGGCATGTACGGCGAGGGTGTCGCGAAGTCGATCGACATGCTCGCGCATCCCGGCAAGCCGCTCGCCGGCTCGCTCGACCTCGCGCGCACCGGCATGCAGGTGATCAACGATGCGGCGGCGCTGGCGCTGATGTCCGACGACTCGAAGACGCGGCTCAAGGGCCGGCCGATCGGCCTCAAGCGCGTGGCCTGGTGCGAGCCGCTGCCGCTCGACGACGTGAAGGCGGTCGGCAAGGCGCTGAACTGTTCGGTCAACGACGTGCTGCTGTCGTGCGTGGCCGGCGCGATCGGCGACTACCTGCGCGACATCGGCGACGACCCGGCGGGCAAGGAGATCCGCGCGATGGTGCCGGTCAACCTGCGGCCGATCGAGCAGGCGTACAAGCTGGGCAACCGCTTCGGCCTCGTGCCGCTCGTGCTGCCGATCGGCATCGACAACCCGATCGAGCGCGTCTACGCGGTGCGCGAGCGCATGGCCGAGCTCAAGGGCAGCTACCAGCCGCTGCTGGCGTTCGCGATCCTCGCCGGCGCCGGCCTGCTCGTGAAGCCGGCGCAGGACTTCGTCACCGGCCTGTTCGCCCGCAAGACGACGGCCGTGATGACGAACGTGCCAGGCCCGCGCGAGCCGCTGAAGTTCTGCGGCTCGACGCTGCGGCAGAACATGTTCTGGGTGCCGCAGTCCGGGCACATCGGCATGGGGGTGTCGATCCTGAGCTACGCCGGCGGCGTGCAGTTCGGCCTCATCACCGACAAGAAGCTGTGCCCCGAGCCGCAGCGCATCATCGACCGCTTCGCGCCCGAGTTCGAGAAGCTGCTGTGGGTCACGATGATGCTGCCGTGGGGGGAGGCGGCGTAGCGCGGCATCGTCGGGGCCGTGGGCTTTGCCCCCTCGCAGAGCTCGGGGGCCTGCATGCCGTCCAAGCCTGCGCAGGCAGGCTTGGAGCCGCGGCATTCAGTCCTCCAGCTCGGCTTTCGCCATCTCGACGTCAAGGCGTTCCATAGCATCCATCGGCTGGCACGCGGCGGCGTCGACGTAGAGCTTTTCGGCGTCCTTCAGCTTCTTCTCGCCTTCGAGCATCACGAGGCCGTTGGCGTATTCGACCATCGCGATCGCGCTCGCCGGGTTGAGCTTCAGCGCTTCTCGGTACAGCTTCAGGCCCGTGGCGGTGTCGGCGCCTTGCGTCTTGCCGATCAGCTTGCCGACCTTGTCGATCACCTCGGCGTGGAACGAGCCGAGCGCGATGTGCGCGTCGGCGTGCTTCGGCGCGAGCTTGATCGCCGTCTCGAGCGCGTGCTTGACCGTGCCGCCGAGCCCCTGCGCCAGTGCCTTCGCCACGCTGATGCCCTGGCTGTAGCGGCCGAGCGCGTAGGCCTGCCAGTAGAAGGCATTCGGGTTCTTCGGCTCGGCTGCCTGCTGCGCCTCGGCGCGTTCGGCGGCTTCCTGGAACATCGCGAGCTTGGTCTTCTCGCTCTTCTCGAGGTAGTTGGCGTAGATGCACTGCGCCTTGTTGGCCACCGTGATGCCGGCGCCGCCGGCCTTCAGCCCGGCGTCGTACGCCTTCTGGAACTCGCCGGCGTGGAACAGCGCCCACGCCGCCTGCACCGCCTCGTCCTTCGGCCAGGGTTCGACGTCGCCGGCGTGCAGCCGCGCCCAGTGCTTCTTCAGCGCCGCGGCGTCGTAGCGGTAGTCGGCGCTGTCGTACGGAAAGGCGGTCCACTTGGCCATCGGCGTCTCCTCGTTGGTTCCTGGTCGGTGTCGGCGTTCAGCTCTTGCGGTACGGGCTCACGAGGCCGTGCAGGTGCTCGCGCGCGGCCGCGTCGAGGTAGGGCATCAGCAGGCTGAGCACGTGGTAGGCGCCGCGCACGAGCGCGGCGCCGGCGCTCTCGGGCTCGAGCGCATGGCGCGGATCGCGCACGTACTCGTAGCTGAGCCAGTAGGTCAGCACGACGACCATCGCGGTCGCTACCGGCTCGGCCTCGCTCGCGCCGATGCGCACGCCGCTGCCGCGCGCCAGGCCGTCGAGCACGGCGCGCACCGCGCGGCCCTTGTTCTTCAGCACGTACTGAAACTGCGTCTCGAGCTTGCGGTTCTTGCTCAGCAGGTCGTTGAGGTCGCGGTACAGGAAGCGGTACTGCCAGATCAGCTCGAACAGCATGTGGAAGAACAGCCACGCGTCCTCGACGTGGCGCACGTCGTCGGCGGCGCGCAGCAGCTCGGTGAGCGACTTCTCGTAGCGGCCGAAGAGGGCGTTGATCAGCTCGTCCTTGGCCGGGTAGTGGTAGTACAGGTTGCCCGGGCTGATGTTCAGCTCGGCCGAGATCAGCGTCGTGCTGACGTTGGGCTCGCCGAAGCGGTTGAACAGGTCGAGCGTTACCTCGAGGATGCGCTCGGCGGTGCGGCGCGGCGGCTTCTTCGGCGTCGACGGCGACATGGTGCGTCGATTCTGGCGCAACGCCGGCGCCTGGGGCGGGCGCCGAAACCCGTGCCTACAATCGCGCCCCCATGCCCGCCGTCCGCTTCGAGCACGTCACCAAGGTGTACCGCGGCGCGCGCGGGCCGTTCAAGGCGCTCGACGACGTGTCGTTCGACATCGAGCGCGGCGAGTTCTTCGGCCTGCTCGGCCCCAACGGCGCCGGCAAGACGACGCTGATCTCGATCCTGGCCGGCCTGGCGCGCGCTACCGGGGGCCGCGTCACCGTGATGGGCCACGACGTCGTCGCCGACTACGCCGCCGCGCGCCGGGCGCTGGGCATCGTGCCGCAGGAGCTCGTTTTCGACCCCTTCTTCAGCGTGCGCGAGACGCTGCGCATCCAGAGCGGCTACTTCGGCGTGCACGGCAACGACGCCTGGATCGACGAGCTGCTCGAAGGCCTGGGCCTCGCCGACAAGGCGGGCGCCAACATGCGGCAGCTGTCGGGCGGCATGAAGCGGCGCGTGCTGGTGGCGCAGGCCCTCGTCCACCGGCCGCCGGTGATCGTGCTCGACGAGCCGACCGCCGGCGTCGACGTCGAGCTGAGGCAGACGCTGTGGCAGTTCGTCGCGCGGCTGAACAAGGCCGGCCACACGGTGCTGCTGACGACGCACTACCTCGAGGAAGCCGAGGCGCTGTGCTCGCGCATCGCGATGCTCAAGCTCGGCCGCATCGTCGCGCTCGACCGCACGTCGGCGCTGCTCGCCGGCACCGCGAGCACGATGCTGCGCTTCAAGACCGACGACGCGCTGCCGGCCGACGTGGCCGCGCACGCGCGCGTGACGGGGCGGATCGCGCAGGTCAGCGCGCACGACGCCGCCGAGGTCGAGCGCCTGCTCGCGCGCCTGCGCGAGAGCGGCGTGCGCATCGAGGACCTCGAGATCGGCCGTGCCGACCTGGAGGACGTGTTCCTCGAGATCATGCAGGGCGCGGGGCAGGCCGCATGAAGCTCGCCGGCGCGCGCACGCTGTTTTACAAGGAGGTGCTGCGGTTCTGGAAGGTCGCCTTCCAGACCGTCGGCGCGCCGGTGCTCACGGCCGTGCTGTACCTGCTGATCTTCGGCCACGTGCTCGAGGGCCGGGTCGAGGTCTTCCCGGGCGTGGGCTACACGAGCTTCCTGATTCCGGGCCTCGTGATGATGAGCGTGCTGCAGAACGCGTTCGCCAACAGCTCGTCGAGCCTGATCCAGAGCAAGATCACCGGCAACATCGTGTTCCTGCTGGTCACGCCGCTGTCGCACTGGGCCTGGTATGCGGCCTACGTCGGCGCGTCGGTGGTGCGCGGGCTCGCCGTGGGCCTCGGCGTGTTCGCGGTCACGGTGTGGTTCGCGCCGATGCGCTTCGAGCAGCCGCTGTGGATCCTCGTCTTCGCCGCGCTCGGTGCCGGGCTGATGGGTTCGCTCGGTCTGATCGCCGGGCTGTGGGCCGAGAAGTTCGACCAGATGGCGGCATTCCAGAACTTCATCGTGATGCCGCTGACCTTCCTCGCCGGCGTGTTCTATTCGGTGCACGGGCTGCCGCCGTTCTGGCTCGAGGTCAGCCACCTGAACCCGTTCTTCTACATGGTCGACGGCTTCCGTGCCGGCTTCTTCGGCGTCAGCGACGTGTCGCCGTGGCTGAGTCTCGCGGTGGTCGGCGTCGCGTTCGTCGTCGTCGCCGCGATCACGCTGCGGCTGCTGGCCAGCGGCTACAAACTGCGCCACTGAGACTCGACGTCGGGCACGCGCGCGCCCAGCGCCGGCGGCAACGGCGCCTCGAGCAGCCGCGCGGCGGTCAGCAGCGTCGCCGCCGCGGTGTCCGACGACGCGAGCGCCGGGTCGGCCGCCCACGCGGCGACCCATTCGCGCACCGGCAGCGGCCGCTGCAGGCCGGCGACGCGCTGCAGCCGCACGAGGGCACGCCAGGCACGCGGCGGCCGCAGGGGCGGCGTCGGCCGGTCGAGGATGCCGAGGGCGTGGCGCGCCCGGCGGGCCCAGCGCGAGGCGGTGCCGCTGTCGGCGCCGAGGGCGTCGGCGAGCACCGCGGTGGCGAGTGTCAGGTCGTCGCCGCGCGCGGCAAGCGCGTTGCGCGGCCCCGGCGCCGCGAAGCCGAGCGCGGCACCGCGCAGCCGCTGCCGCAACAGAAGCCAGCGCAGCGCCACGGTCGGTGTCGTCGCGAAGGTCTTCGCATCGGCGAGCAGGGCCCGTCGCGGCGCGGCCGCCCAGCTGGCGGCGCGGCGCGCCAGCGCGTCGAAGGTCACGAGCCGCGTCGTCGGCGCGAGCGCGTCGAGGTCGGCGCGCATCGCCGCCGCCCGCGCCGGCGGCAGCGTCTGCCACGCCGCCGTGTCGTCGGCGCCAGGCGGGCGCAGCAGCGCGAGCAGCGCTGCACGCAGCTCGCCCGCGCCGTGCCACAGCGCGATGCGCTGCAGGGCTTCGGACTCGCGCGCGCGACGCTGGACCTCCGGCGGGGCGAGGCCGGGGCGCTGCAGCGCATCGTGGTGCGCCGCCTCGGGCGCCGCCGCGTCCGCGCGTCGGGCGGTGGTCGGTGCCAGCGCCACGACCGGCAGCTCCGGGGCATCGTCCATTGGCGGTGGCAGCACGTCGGCGGGCAGGTTCGGCATCGCGCGCCCGTACAGGCGGCGGATGCGCTCGGCCAGCGGCGGGTGCGTGGCCCACCAGCCGCCGAACGACGACGAGACGAGGAACAGGTGCGCGAGCGCGCCGGTGCGCGCCGCCAACTCGTCGGCGTGCCGGCGCTGCTGCTCGGCGATCTTGCGCAGCGCGCTGCCGAGCCCCGCGACCTGGCGCGTGTACTTGACCGCCGACGCGTCGGCGAGGAATTCGCGCTGGCGCGAGACGGCGGCCTGCAGCAGCCGGCCCGCGAGCCAGCCGAGCGCGCCCACCGCCATCAGCGCGACGCCGAACAGCACGCCGACGTGGCGGCGGCCGCGCCCGTCGGGCGCGGTCAACCCGCGACCGAGGTCGAACAGCAGCCGCAGACCCCACACCATGCCGATCAGGCGCATGTTAAGCGTCGTGTCGCCGTGCACCAGGTGGCTGAGCTCGTGCGCGACGACGCCCTGCAGTTCCGCGCGGTCTAGGCGCTCGAGCGCGCCGCGCGTGACGGCGACGACGGCGTCGTCGGCGCGCCAGCCGGCGGCGAAGGCGTTGATCGCGTCCTCGCGCGGCAGCACCCAGGCCGCCGGCGGCGTCGTGTTGGCGGCGATCGCCATTTCGGCGACGACGTTCGCGAAGCGCCGTTCGAGCGGGTCGTGCCGGCTCGCCTCGCGCCCGCCCGCGAGCCGAGCGACGTGCGCGCCGCCCTCGCGCAGGCGCAGCGATTCGACCGTGCAGCCGCCGAGCACGTACAGCAGCACGAGCGCGGTGTTGGTCGTGAAGAACCAGTCGGGGTACCCCGTCGCCCACGGCGCGGTCAGCCGCCACGCGAGCATCAGCGCGAGGTTGACCGCGACGACGAGCCCGATGACGACGAGCACGAACAGCAGCACGAGCTGCCGGGTGCTCGCCTGCGCGGCCTCCTGGTCCCGGCGAAAGCGCATCGCGCCCGGCGCCGGGCGGTCAGAACTGCACGCGCGGCGCGCGCCGTTCCTCGTCGCTCGTCGTCGCCTCGAGCATCGCCGCCGGCCGGAACCCCGTCAGCCGCGCGACGATCACCGACGGGAAGTGCTGCGCCGCGTTGTTGTGGTCGAGCACGGCGTCGTTGAACGCCTGGCGCGCGAAGGCGACGCGGTTCTCGGTGTGCGTCAGCTCCTCGCTGAGTTCGCGCATCGTCTTGTCGGCCTTCAGCTCGGGGTACGCCTCGACGACGGCCATCAGCCGCGCGAGTACGCCGCCGAGCGCGCCGTCGGCGGCGGCGAGCGCGCCGATCAGCGTGCCGTCGGCGGGCGCCTGCTTCGCACGGTCGGCGGCGGCGCGCGCCGTGTTGCGCGCCGCGGTCACGGCTTCGAGCGTCTCGCGTTCGTGCTGCAGGTACTTCTTCGCGACCTCGACGAGGTTGGGCACGAGGTCGTAGCGGCGCTTGAGCTGCACGTCGATCTGCGCGAACGCGTTGCCGATCTCGTTGCGCAGCCTGACCAGGCGGTTGTAGACCCACACCGCCCAGACGACGACGGCGGCCGCGAGTGCCCACTTCAGGAGCGCGGACGGCGAGATGCCGAGGGTTTCGAAGTCCATCGTGGCCTTTCGAGCGAAACGGGAAGGGCGCCGGCGCGGTCCGTAGAATCGGGACGACCATGGCCGATCCGACTGCCGCCGACGTGCGCGCCTATATTGCCGCCGGTCTCGACTGCGAGCACCTCGAAGTCGAGGGCGATGGGCGGCACTTCTTCGCGACGATCGTCTGCGGTGCGTTCGAGGGCCGCTCGCGCGTGGCGCGCCACCAGCAGGTCTACGCGGTGCTCGGCGATAGAATGCGTGAACAGATTCACGCGCTGTCGATGAAGACGCTGACGCCCGCCGAGTGGGCGGCCCAACGGCCCGGCGCTGCGGCGCGGCCCACCCACCACCACTGAGCACCGCCGCGCTGCCGCGTGCGGTGTCGGTGTCGTCTCGTCGGCGACCCGTCCCGCGTCCCGGTGACGCCGACCGAAACCGATGGACAAACTCCTGATCCGTGGCGGCCGCGCCCTCGAGGGCAGCGTGCGCATCTCGGGCGCGAAGAACGCGGCGCTGCCCGACCTGTGCGCCGCGCTGCTGACGACCGAGCCGGTGACGCTCACCAACGTGCCGCGGCTGCAGGACGTCGCGACGACGCTCAGGCTGCTCGAGAACATGGGTGCGCGCACCGAGCGCAGTGCCGCCCAGCCCGAGGTCGTCACGATCGATGCGAGCACGGTCACCTCGCCCGAGGCGCCGTACGACCTCGTGAAGACGATGCGAGCGTCGGTGCTCGTGCTCGGGCCGCTGCTCGCGCGCTTCGGCGAGGCGACGGTGTCGCTGCCGGGCGGCTGCGCAATCGGCTCGCGGCCGATCGACCAGCACATCCGCGGCTTCCAGGCGATGGGGGCGCAGATCACCGTCGAGCACGGCTACGTGATCGCGAAGGCGCCGCCCAGCGGCCTGCGCGGCGCGCGCATCACGACCGACATGATCACCGTCACCGGCACCGAGAACTTCCTGATGGGTGCTGCGCTCGCGCGCGGCGAGACGGTGCTCGAGAACGCGGCGCAGGAGCCCGAGGTGGTCGACCTCGCCGAACTGCTGATCGCGATGGGCGCGAAGATCGAGGGCCACGGCACGAGCCGCATCCGCATCGAAGGCGTCGAGCGGCTGCACGCGCCGCGCGTGCCGCACCGCATCATCCCCGACCGCATCGAGACCGGCACCTTCCTGTGCGCCGTGGGCGCTGCCGGCGGGCGCGTGCGGCTCGAGGGCACGCGCGCCGACCACCTCGACGCCGTGATCGACAAGCTGCGCGAGGCGGGCGTGACGGTCGAGACCGGCGATGGTGTCATCGACGTCGCCGCGTCGGGGCGGCCGAAGCCGGTGAGCTTCCGCACCAGCGAGTACCCGGCGTTCCCGACCGACATGCAGGCGCAGTTCATGGTGCTCGACTGCATCGCCGATGGCGCGTCGCGCGTCTCGGAGACGATCTTCGAGAACCGCTTCATGCACGTCAACGAGCTCGCGCGCCTCGGCGCGCGGATCGAGGTCGACGGCCACACCGCGGTGATCCAGGGCGTGCCGCGGCTGTCGGGCGCCGCCGTGATGGCCACCGACCTGCGCGCGTCGGCAAGCCTCGTGATCGCCGGGCTGGTCGCCGACGGCGAGACGCTCGTCGACCGCATCTACCACCTCGATCGCGGCTACGACCGCATGGAGGAGAAGCTGCGCGCCGTCGGTGCCGACATCGAAAGGGTCCGCGCGTGATCACGCTGGCGCTCAGCAAGGGCCGCATCTTCGACGAGACGCTGCCGCTGCTCGAACGCGCCGGCGTGCGCGTGCTCGAGGACCCGGAACGCTCGCGCAAGCTGATCCTGCCCACCAGCCGCGACGACCTGCGCGTCGTGCTCGTGCGCGCCTCCGACGTGCCGACCTACGTGCAGTACGGCGGCGCCGACCTCGGCGTGGCGGGCAAGGACGTGCTGCTCGAGCACGACGGCACCGGGCTGTACCAGCCGCTCGACCTGAAGATCGCGCGCTGCCGCATGAGCGTGGCGGTGCGCGACGACTTCGACTACGCCGGTGCGGTCAGGCAGGGCTCGCGCATCCGCGTGGCGACCAAGTACACGCAGACGGCGCGCCAGCACTTCGCCGACAAGGGCGTGCACGTCGACCTGATCAAGCTCTACGGCTCGATGGAACTCGCGCCGCTGACGGGGCTGGCCGACGCGATCGTCGACCTGGTCTCGACCGGCAGCACGCTGAAGGCGAACCACCTCGTCGAGGTCGAGCGCATCATGGACATCTCGTCGCGCCTGATCGTCAACCAGGCCTCGCTCAAGCTCGAGCGCGAGCCGATGCGCGCGCTGATCGACGCCTTCGCCGCCGCCGTCGCGGAACAGCCATGACCGTCGTCGTCCGTCGCCTGACCACCGCCGCGTTCGAGTTCGAGCAGGACTTCCAGCGCCTGCTGCACTGGTCCGACGAAGCGGACCATGCCATCGAGCAGCGTGTCGCGCAAATCCTGGCCGACGTTCGCGCGCGCGGCGACGCCGCGGTGCTGGAGTACACGGCGCGCTTCGACGGGGTGCAGGCGCACTCGGTGGCTGAGCTCGAGATCCCGCAAGCCGAGCTGCAGGCGGCGCTCGCCTCGCTCGCGCCCGAGCGCCGTGCGGCGCTCGAGGCCGCGGCACGGCGAGTGCGCGATTACCACGAGCGCCAGCGCGACGCCTGCTGCCTCGGCTGGAGCTACCGCGACGCCGACGGCACACTGCTTGGGCAAAAGGTCACGCCGCTGGACCGCGTGGGCATCTACGTGCCCGGCGGCAAGGCGGCGTACCCGTCCAGCG
The DNA here is from genome assembly GCA_025458585.1 of Burkholderiaceae bacterium. Classification (GTDB taxonomy): domain Bacteria; phylum Pseudomonadota; class Gammaproteobacteria; order Burkholderiales; family Burkholderiaceae_C; genus Calidifontimicrobium. The sequence continues at coordinate 10,628 of JALOSD010000018.1, forward strand.
TACTGATGAACGCGATTCCGGCGCAGGTGGCCGGGGTCGGCGAGATCGTGATGGTCGTGCCCACGCCGGCCCGAAGGGACGGCTCGTCCAAGGACTCGCGCGGCGAGAGGAACCCCCTCGTGCTCGCCGCCGCCGCGGTCGCCGGCGTGCACCGCGCGTTCACGATCGGCGGCGCGCAGGCGGTGGCCGCGCTCGCCTACGGCACGGCCACCGTGCCGCGTGTCGACAAGGTCACCGGCCCCGGCAACGCCTACGTCGCGAGCGCGAAGAAGCACGTCTTCGGCCAGGTCGGCATCGACATGATCGCCGGCCCGAGCGAGATCCTCGTACTCGCCGACGGCACGACGCCGCCCGACTGGGTCGCGATGGACCTGTTCAGCCAGGCCGAGCACGACGAGCTCGCGCAGAGCATCCTGCTCAGCCCCGACGGGGCCTACATCGATCGCGTGCAGGAAGCGATCGAGCGGCTGCTGCCGACGATGCCGCGCGCCGACATCATCCGCGCGTCGCTCGAAGGCCGCGGCGCGCTGATCCACACGCGCTCGATGGACGAAGCGTGCGCCATCAGCAACCGCATCGCCCCCGAGCACCTCGAGGTGTCGAGCGCCGACCCGCACCGCTGGGAGCCGCTGCTCAAGCACGCCGGCGCGATCTTTCTCGGCGCGTTCACGAGCGAGAGCCTGGGCGACTACTGCGCCGGCCCGAACCACGTGCTGCCCACCAGCGGAACCGCGCGCTTCTCGTCGCCGCTGGGCGTGTATGACTTCGTCAAGCGCTCGAGCCTGATCGAGGTGAGCGACGCCGGTGCGAAGGCGCTCGGACCGATCGCCGGAGAACTCGCCGACGGTGAGGGTTTGGCGGCGCACGCCGAAGCTGCGCGGATGCGGCTGCGTTGACACGAAGTTCGTGGAGCACGAGAATCGTGGCGCACGAAGTTCGTGGGATGGCCCGATGAAGAACGTCACCGTCACGATGGAAGACAGCGTCGCCGAGTGGGCGCGGCTCGAGGCGGCACGCCGCAACACCAGCGTGTCGCGGCTGGTCGGCGAAATCCTGGCCGAGAAGATGCGGCACGACGATGCCTACGAGCGCGCGATGCGCGAGTGGCTGGAGCGTGACCTGAGCTTCACGTCGGACGCACGCCCGTATCCCAAGCGCGACGAGATCTATGCCGAGCGGCTCGACCGTTTTCGTTGACACCAACGTGCTGGTCTACGCCGAGGACCGCGCGCATGCCGACAAGCACCGCGCAGCCCGGCGGTGGCTGCGCGAGCTGTGGACGCGGCGGCAGGGCAGGCTCAGCACGCAGGTGCTCAACGAGTTCTACGTCACGGTGACGCGCAAGCTTGCGCCGGCGATGCCGCCGGGTGACGCCCGTGCCGAAGTGCGTCGCTTCCAGCGCTGGCAGCCCTGGCTCGTCGATCACGCCACCGTCGAGTCGGCGTGGGCCGTCGAGTCGCGCTTCGGCCTGCACTTCTGGGATGCGCTGATGGTGGCATCGGCGCAGCAGCAGGGCTGCCGCTGGCTGCTGACCGAGGACCTGCAGCACGACCAGGTGTTTGATACGGTGCGTGTCGTCAACCCCTTCGCCGTCGGCCCCGAACTGCTCGACGCGCCCGCGCCATGACGCCCACGCTCGCCGAACGCATCGCGCGCACGATCCGCCAGGACGTGCAGTCGATGCATGCGTACGCCGTCCAGCCGAGCGCCGGGCTGGTCAAGCTCGACGCGATGGAGAACCCGTTCCGGCTGCCGGGCGAGCTGCAGCGCGAACTCGGCGAGCGGCTCGCGCGCGTGGCGATCAACCGCTACCCGACGCAGTGCGTGGCCGACGTGATCGACGCCTTGTCGCGTTTCGTCGACCTGCCTGCAGGCTGCAAGCTGATGCTGGGCAACGGCTCGGACGAGCTGATCTCGCTGCTCGCGCTGGCCTGCGACGTGCCCGGCGCGACGATCCTCGCGCCGGTGCCCGGCTTCGTGATGTACGAGATGTCGGCGAGGCTGCAGGGGCTGCAGTTCGTCGGCGTGCCGCTGACGCCCGAGTTCGAGCTCGACGAGGCCGCGATGCTCGCCGCGATCGAGCGCCACCGCCCGGCGATCACCTACCTCGCGTACCCGAACAACCCGACCGCGAACCTGTGGGACGACGCCGTCATCGCCCGCATCGTCGACGCCGTGGGAGCGCAGCACGGGCTGGTGGTGTTCGACGAGGCCTATCAGCCGTTCGCGTCGCGCACCTGGATGCAGCGCATGGCGGCCCACGAGCACGTGCTCGTGATGCGCACGCTGTCCAAGTTCGGGCTCGCCGGTGTGCGCCTCGGCTACATGGCCGGTGCCCCGGCGCTCGTCGAGCAGATCGACAAGGTGCGCCCGCCGTACAACGTCAGCGTGCTCAACGCCGAGGCGACGCTGTTCGCGCTCGACCACGCCGACGAGTACGCGCGCCAGGCGGCGCTGCTGCGCGCCGAGCGCGAGCGGCTGCAGCGCGCGCTGTGCGACCTGCCGGGCGTGCACCCGTACCCGAGCGAGGCGAACATGATCCTCGCGCGCGTGGCCGACGCGGCGCGCACGTTCGCCGGCATGAAGCAGCGCGGCGTGCTGGTGAAGAACGTGTCGGCGCTGCACCCGCTGCTGGCGAACTGCCTGCGCCTGACGGTGGGCACGCCCGACGAGAACACGCTGATGCTCGACGCCCTGAAGGCCAGCCTATGACGATGAACCGCATCGCCGAAGTCCGGCGCGACACCAAGGAGACGCAGATCCGCGTGCGCGTCGACCTCGACGGCACCGGCGCGTCGAAGCTCGCCACCGGCATCGGCTTCTTCGACCACATGCTCGACCAGGTCGCGCGCCACGGCCTGATCGACCTCGAGGTCGAGGCGCAGGGCGACCTGCACATCGACGGTCATCACACCGTCGAGGACGTGGGCATCACGCTCGGCATGGCGGTGGCGAAGGCCGTGGGCGACAAGAAGGGCCTGGTGCGCTACGGCCACGCCTACGTGCCGCTCGACGAGGCGCTGTCGCGCGTCGTGATCGACTTCTCCGGCCGCCCTGGGCTGCACCTGCACGTGCCGTTCACGAGCGGGATGGTCGGCGGCTTCGACACGCAGCTCACCTACGAGTTCTTCCAGGGCTTCGCGAACCATGCGCTCGTCACGCTGCACGTCGACAACCTGAAGGGCGTCAACGCGCACCACCAGTGCGAGACCGTGTTCAAGGCCTTCGGCCGCGCGCTGCGCATGGCCGCGGCGATCGACCCGCGCGCCGCCGGCGTCGTGCCGTCGACGAAGGGCACGCTGTAGACCATGACGAGGACGGTCGCCGTCGTCGACTACGGCATGGGCAACCTGCGCTCGGTGTCGCAGGCGGTCGCGCACGTCGCGCGCGACGCCGACGTCAAGGTCATCGTCACGTCGAACCCCGAGGAGGTCTACGCCGCCGAGCGTGTCGTGCTGCCGGGGCAGGGGGCGATGCGCGACTGCATGCGAGAGCTGAACGACTCCGGCCTGAAGGACGCCGTGCTGCACGCCGCCGTGCACAAGCCGCTGATGGGCGTGTGCGTGGGCATGCAGATGCTGCTCGACCACAGCGAGGAGCAGGACACGCCCGGCCTCGGGCTGATCGGCGGGCGCGTCAGGCGCTTCCGCCTCGAAGGGCAGCGTCAACCCGACGGCAGCCGCTACAAGGTGCCGCAGATGGGCTGGAACCGGGTGTTCCAGGCGCGGCCACACCCGCTGTGGACCGGGGTGCCCGATGGCGCTTGGTTCTACTTCGTGCACAGCTACTTCGCGCAGCCGTCGGAGCCGCACCACACCGCGGGCGAGACCGAGTACGGCGTGCGCTTTACCTGTGCGGTGGCGCGGGATAACATTTTTGCGACCCAGTTCCACCCCGAGAAGAGTGCCGCCCACGGCCTGGCGCTGTACCGCAACTTCCTGCACTGGAAGCCCTGACCACCCTCCTGCGGTCTGCCGCGCGCTTCTCGCGCCCCGTTTCGTCCACCCTCGCTCCCGATCGAGCCATGTTGCTGATCCCGGCCATCGACCTCAAAGACGGCAAGTGCGTGCGCCTGCAGCAAGGCGACATGAACGCCTCGACGACGTTCGGCGACGACCCGGCCGCGATGGCGCGCCGCTGGCTCGACGCCGGCGCGCGCCGTCTGCACTTGGTCGATCTCAACGGCGCGTTCGCCGGCAAGCCGGTCAACGAAAGCGCGATCAAGGCGATCCTGAAGGAAGTCGGCGACGAGATCCCGGTGCAGCTCGGCGGCGGCATCCGCGACCTCGACACGATCGAGCGCTACCTCGACGACGGCCTGAGCTACGTGATCATCGGCACCGCGGCGGTGAAGAACCCGGGCTTCCTGCGCGACGCAGCTCACCGGCCACGAGGTGGTCGACCTGGCGAAGAAGTTCGAGGACTACGGCGTCGAGGCCGTGATCTACACCGACATCGGCCGTGACGGCATGCTCACCGGCATCAACATCGACGCCACCGTCAAGCTCGCGCGGGCGCTGACGATCCCCGTCATCGCGTCGGGCGGGCTGAGCGACATGGCCGACGTCGAGCGCCTGTGCGCCGTCGAGGACGAGGGCATCGACGGCGTCATCTGCGGGCGCAGCATCTACACGGGGGCGCTCGACTTCGCGGCGGCTCAGGCACGCGCCGACGAGCTGAACGGCGCGCCATGACACCCCCCCGAAGCGCCTTCGGCGCCTCCCCCCCAGGGAGGCTTCGCCGGCGGACCGGCGAAGCCGGATCCGCGGCGGCCGCTTGGACCATGCCTCGCGCGAGGGGCGGGCTCGGTATGGCCGGTTGCTGACGATGCTTGCGAAGCGCATCATTCCCTGCCTCGACGTCACCGGCGGGCGCGTCGTCAAGGGCGTCAACTTCGTCGAGCTGCGCGACGCCGGCGACCCGGTCGAGATCGCCGCGCGCTACAACGACCAGGGCGCCGACGAACTGACCTTTCTCGACATCACCGCCACCAGCGACGACCGCGACCTGATCCTGCACATCGTCGAGGCGGTCGCGTCGCAGGTGTTCATCCCGCTGACGGTCGGTGGCGGCGTGCGCAGCGTCGACGACGTGCGGCGGCTGCTCAACGCCGGCGCCGACAAGGTCAGCTTCAACTCCGCCGCGGTCGCCAACCCGCAGGTCATCCGCGACGCGTCGGACAGGTACGGCGCGCAGTGCATCGTGGTCGCGATCGACGCCAAGCGAAGGCAGGGCGACGACCTCGCCGCGCGCGGCCCCGGCTGGGACGTCTACACGCACGGCGGGCGGCGCAACGCCGGGCTCGACGCCGTGGACTGGGCGCGGCGCATGGCCGATCACGGCGCCGGGGAGATCCTCCTCACCAGCATGGACCGCGACGGCACCAAGAGCGGCTTCGACCTCGAGCTCACGCGCGCGGTCGCCGACGCGGTGCCGGTGCCGGTGATTGCCTCGGGCGGCGTCGGCGCGCTCGAGCACCTGAGCGAGGGCATCCGCATCGGCGGCGCCGACGCCGTGCTCGCGGCGAGCATCTTCCACTACGGCGAGTTCACGGTCGCGCAGGCCAAGGCGCTGCTCGCGCGCGACGGTATCCCCGTGCGGCTGTGAAGCCCGCGCCGCCGCGCGAGGTGCGGCTGATCGGCGGGCGCTTCAAGCGCAGCAAGCTGCCGGTGGCCGACCGACCCGGGCTGCGCCCGACGCCCGACCGCGTGCGCGAGACGCTGTTCAACTGGCTCGGCCAGGACCTCAGCGGCTGGCGTGTGCTCGACGCGTTCGCAGGCAGCGGCGCGCTTGGCTTCGAGGCCGCGTCGCGCGGTGCCGCCGAGGTCGTGCTGCTCGAGCGCGACGCGGCGCTCGCCGCCAGCCTGCGCGCGAGCGCGCAACGGCTCGGCGCGGCGCAGGTGAGCGTGGTCACGACCGACGCGCTGGCGTGGATGAAGAAAGCGGCGCCTGCGAGCTTCGACCTCGTCTTCGTCGACCCGCCGTTCGACGCCGGCCTGTTCGACGCTGCAATCGCGGCCGCGGCGCCGCTGCTGCGCGACGGCGGCTTCGTCTACCTCGAAGCGCCACGCGCGTTCGATCCGCCGCCGGCGGGCTGGGCGCTGCACCGCCACGGCCGCGCCGGCGCGGTCCATCACCACCTGCTGCGACGCTACACTGACCCGAACCCCGACCGCAGGAGCGAGCCGTGACCTCGACGACCCGCCTGACCGCCGTCTATCCCGGCACGTTCGACCCGATGACGCTCGGCCACGAGGACCTGATGCGCCGCGCGAGCACGCTGTTCGAGCGCCTGATCGTTGCCGTCGCCGCGGGTCACCACAAGCGCACGATGTTCACGATCGCCGAGCGGCTCGAGATCGCCAAGGTGGCCGCGAAGCCCTACCCGAACATCGAGGTGATCCCGTTTCGAGGGCTGCTGCGCGACTTCGTCGTCGACAACGGCGGCAAGGTCGTCGTGCGCGGCTTGCGCGCCGTCAGCGACTTCGAGTACGAGTTCCAGATGGCGGGCATGAACCGGCAGCTGATGCCGCACGTCGAGACGCTGTTCCTGACGCCCAGCGACCAGTACCAGTTCGTCAGCGGCACCTTCGTGCGCGAGATTGCCACCTTGGGCGGTGATGTCTCCAAGTTCGTGTCACCCTACGTGCTCGAGCGGCTGAACGGGCGCGTCGCCGCGTCCGCATGAGAGCGAAGGACCACCGATGGCGTTGATGATCACCGACGAGTGCATCAACTGCGACGTCTGCGAGCCCGAGTGCCCCAACCAGGCGATCTCGATGGGCCCCGAGATCTACCAGATCGACCCCGGGCGCTGCACCGAGTGCGTCGGCCACTTCGACGAGCCGCAGTGCGTGCAGGTCTGCCCGGTGAGCTGCATCCCGCTGGACCCGCAGCACGTCGAGTCGAAGGACACCCTGTGGGCCAAGTATCGACGACTGCAGGCGCAGGCGGCGCCTGCGGCCTGAGGTCGCGACTGGCGGCGCCGACACGCTGACGCACCGCGCCCGCGCCGCCCGGCGACGGTTCAGGGCGCAGCGTCGTTGCCCGCAGTCTCGGGCGGGCGTGGCGGCTTCGGCCGCGGCGGCTTCGCGTGCAGCGCCATCGTCGCGCGCTCCATGTCGCCGGCGAGCAGCAGGTCGAGGCTCGGCAGGGTGCGCGCGATGCCCTGCTCGATCGCCTCGCGGTGCTCGGGCGAGGGCTTCCTCAGCACGTAGTGCACGACCTCGGCCTTCACGCCCGGGTGCCCGATGCCCAGGCGCAGGCGCCAGAAGTCGGCGCTGCCGAGCTGGGCCACGATGTCCTTCAGCCCGTTGTGGCCCGCGTGGCCGCCGCCGAGCTTGAGCTTGACCTGGCCCGGCGGCAGGTCGAGCTCGTCGTGGGCGACGAGGATCTCGTCCGGCGCGATCTTGTAGAAGCGCGCGAGCGACGCGACCGCATGGCCCGACAGGTTCATGTAGGTCTGCGGCTCGAGCAGCCACAGCGGCCCCTCAGGCCGGTTCACGCGCGCGACGAGGCCCTGGTGCCGGCGGTCGGCCTGCAGCGACGCGCCGAGCTTGCGCGCCGCCGTGTCGATCCACCAGAAACCGGCGTTGTGGCGCGTGGCTTCGTAGTCGGGGCCGGGGTTGCCCAGGCCAACGAGGAGTCGGATCATGCGGACGATTATCGGAAGCGGCAACGAAAAGCCCCACCGAAGTGGGGCTCGCGAAGGCGGGCGGACGGGACGAGGCGGGCATGCCCCGGCGCCGCGCCGTCACTTCTTGTTCTGCTTCTCGTCCTTCTTGCCCTTGGCCGCCTTGCCCTTCTCGGGCTTGGCCACCACCGGCGCCGGCGCGGCTTCTTCCTCGACCTTCGGCATCGTCACGGCGGCGATCACCGGGTTCAGCGTGCCGCGGCGCACGGCCTTGATGCCCGCGGGCAGCTTGAGGTCGCTCGCGTGCAGCGACTGGTTCTTCACGAGATTCGACAGGTCGATCGTGATGAACTCCGGCAGCTGCGATGCGAGGCACTCGACCTCGATCTCGGTCGCGACGTGGCTGATCAGGCACTTGTCGGTCTTCACCGCCGGCGAGTTCTCCTCGCCCGTGAAGTGCAGCGGCACCTTCTTGCGCAGGCGCGTCGTCTCGTCGACGCGCTGGAAGTCCACGTGCAGCACCTGCTGCTTCCACGCGTGCATCTGGAAGTCGCGCAGCAGCACCTTCTCGACCTGGCCGGCCAGGTCCATCTCGAGGATCGACGAGTGGAACGCTTCTTTCTTCAGCGCGAAGAACAGCGCGTTGTGGTCGAGTTCGATCGTCTTCGGCTCGCCGGCACCGTAGACGATGCCCGGCACCTTGCCCGCGTTGCGCAGGCGGCGGCTCGCTCCGGTCCCCTGCAGCGCACGCTCGTAAGCGGTGAATTTCATCTTTCACTCCGGTTGAAAACGGCCCCGCGACCAGGGCCCGTGACTCGCGGGCCATCGGCCCGCCGCTTCGACGGGGACCGAGACGGCCCCCATCCACGGAAAGGGTCGCCACGGGCGACCCGCTCTTCCATCTAGAAGTTGCTGTTCTGCTCCGCGAACAGCGACGTCACCGACTCACCGTCGCTGATGCGGCGGATCGTCTCGGCGAACAGGAACGCGACCGACAGCTGGCGGATCTTCTGGCACGTTTTCGCCTCTTCGCTCAGCGGCAGCGTGTTCGAGATCACGACCTCGTCGAGCGCCGAACCGCGGATGCGATCGATCGCCGGGCCCGAGAACACCGCGTGCGTGCAGTAGGCGTAGACGCTGCCGGCGCCGCGCTCCTTGAGCACCTCGGCCGCTTTCACGAGCGTGCCCGCGGTGTCGATCATGTCGTCCATGATGACGCAGTTGCGGCCCTCGATCTCGCCGATCACGTGCATCACCTCGGCGACGTTGGCCTTCGGGCGGCGCTTGTCGATGATCGCGAGGTCGCAGCCGAGTTGCTTGGCGAGCGCGCGTGCGCGAACGACGCCGCCGACGTCTGGCGAGACGACGACGAGATCGCGGTAGTTGCGGCTCTTGAGGTCGGACAGCAGCACCGGCGACGCGTAGATGTTGTCGACCGGAATGTCGAAGAACCCCTGGATCTGGTCGGCGTGCAGGTCCATCGTCAGCACGCGCTCGACGCCGACGACCTCGAGCATGTTGGCGACGACCTTCGCGCTGATCGGCACGCGCGTCGAGCGTGGCCGGCGGTCCTGGCGCGCGTAGCCGAAGTAAGGGATCACGGCCGTGATGCGCCGCGCGCTCGCGCGCTTGAGCGCATCGGCCATGATGCACAGCTCCATCAGGTTCTCGTTGGTCGGCGAGCCGGTGGGCTGGATCACGAACACGTCGCGCGCGCGCACGTTCTGCTGGATCTCGACGTCGACCTCGCCGTCGGAGAAGCGCCCGACCTTGGCGTGGCCGAGCTCGACGCCGAGGTGCGACGCGATCTCGCGTGCCAGCGCCGGGTTGGCGTTGCCGGTGAACAGGACGGTGTTGAACAGCACGGTGGGCGCGTCGTCGGGGGCGATGCCGCGGAGATCGGCGCGGCCGGCGGTCATGCGATCAGGCGAGAAAGCTCTGGCAGGGGAGGAAGGACTCGAACCCTCGAATGTCGGAATCAAAATCCGATGCCTTAACCAACTTGGCGACTCCCCTACACCGGACTCGGCTCGCACCGTGCCCGCAAACAACTTGTGCTTCAGCCGGCCCAGTCCCGCAGCGGGTGTTCGGGCAGGCTGCGACACCATCGCCCCACCCACCCGGCCGACAGCGTGTCGAACACGTTGCCGGTCACCGTCGCCGCGGGCGGGCCGATGCCGTCGATTCTCGCAAACACCGCGCTGCCCGAGCCGGTCATCCGGGCGGTGCCGAAACGTGCCCGGAGCCACGCCAGCGCCTGACCGACCTGCTCACACTGCGCCTGGGCGACCGGCTGCAGGTCGTTGCGGCCGAACGGATCACCATCCAGCAAGCGCACGGCGTCCGCGAGAAAGCCCTCAACTATAACAGGTTCGGTGTCGCGCACGAGCTCGGGGCTCGCGAAGATCGCCGGCGTCGACACGAGCGCCGGGGGCTTGACGACCGCGAACGTCATCGGCGGCAGCGCGATCGGCGTCAGCCGCTCGCCGGTGCCCTCGACGAAGGCCGGCGTGCCGCCGACGAAGAACGCCACGTCGGCGCCGAGCCGCGGCGCGAGCGCGAGCAGGCGGCTCTTCGGCCAGCCGAGGCCCCACACTCGGTTCAGCGCGAGCAGCGTCGTCGCGGCGTCGGAACTGCCGCCGCCGAGCCCGGCGCCCCACGGCACCCGCTTGAGCACCGAGATGTCGGCGCCGTGGCTGGTGCCGCTCTCGCGCTGCAGCAACGTCGCCGCGCGAAGCGCGAGGTCGTCGGGCGGCAGCGCGGGCCCGAGGTCGTGACGGCGCAGCTGGCCGTCGTCGCGACGCTCGAAGTGCAGCGTGTCGGCCCAGTCGATCGGCACGAACACCGACTGCAGCAGGTGGTAGCCGTCGTCGCGCCGTCCGACGACGTGCAGGAACAGGTTCAGCTTCGCCGGGGCCGGCACCTCGTAGAGCGCCTTCAGCGCCATCGCGGCCTCACGACGCGGCGTCGAGCTGCACGCGCAGCGTCACCGCCGGTGGCTGCGGGCGCCGCAGCAGCACGGCACCGTCGACGTGGCGGCTGAGGTCGACCGACCAGCCCAGCTGCTCGAACCCGACCGCGTTCGCCGCGCTCGCGGCGCCCGGCCACGGCCGTGCGCGCAGCCAGTCGAACAAGGCGGCGAGCGGCAGCGGCTCGCCGAGCATGCGCTGCGTCATCGCGTCGAGCGTGTCGAAGCGGTACGTGCCGTCGGCGGTCACGAGCTCGACGTCACCCGGCCGCCAGCGCGCCTGCGCCAGCGTCGTGCCGAGCGGCGTATACAGCCCGAAGGCGCCTTGCGCGGCGTCGCCGCGCAGCTCGAACAGCGCGCCCAGGCTGCGCGCCGGCTGCTGGCCGTAGGCGTCGACCTGCAGCGCGAGCCTGCCCGCGATCAGGTCCGCGGCGCCGGGGGACGGCACGCCGGTCGCGCAACCCGCGAGCACTGCCGCCAGCGCCGCGAGCACCGCGACGCGCCGCGTGGTGGTCGCCGCACTCACAGGTCGCCGACGCGCAGGCGGGCGAGGGTCTCGCGCAGCACATCGTTGTCGGCGTCGCGGCGTTTGGCGTCGCGCCACACGCGGCGCGCCTCGTCGTGTTCGCCGCTGACCCACAGCACCTCGCCGAGGTGGGCGGCGATCTCGGTGTCGGGGCGCGTCGCGTAGGCCTGCCGCAGCAGCCGCAGCGCCTCGGCGCGATTGCCCAGGCGGTACTCGACCCAGCCCATGCTGTCGGTGATGAAGGGGTCGCCCGGCGCCAGCTCGAGCGCGCGCACGATCAGCGCGCGCGCTTCCTCGAGGCGCAGGTTGCGGTCGGCGAGCGAGTAGCCGAGCGCGTTGTACGCGTGGTGGTGGTCGGGCTTGAGCTCCATCACGCGCCGCAGCAGCCGCTCCATGTCGTCCATGCGGTCGATCTTCTCGGCGAGCATCGCCTGCTCGTACAGCAGGTCGGTGTCGTCGGGGAAGCGCTCGGTCGCGCCGGCGAGCACGGCGTAGGCGTCGCTCCAGCGGCGGACCTCGCGCAGCACCTGGGTCTCGGCGAGAAGCTTGGCGCGCGCGTCCTGCGCGTTGCGCTCGGGCACGCCGCGCACCATCTCGCGCGCGCCCTGCACGTCGCCGCGCCGCGCGGCGAGGATCGCGCGCCTCGTCTGCACCTGCAGCGCCTGCTCGGGGCTGTCGATGCGCTCGAGCCAGGCTTCGGCCGCCTTCAGGTCGCCACGCTGCTCGGCGGCCTGCGCGAGCAGCAGCCACGCCTGCGTCAGCGAGCCGCCGTGCGGGCCCTCGTCGTCGCTTCCGGCCGGCGCGGCAGGCGCCGCCTCGACGAGCTGCACGTAGCGTTTCAGTGCCGCTTCGGCCGCCGCCGGCTCGCGCAGCTCGAGGTGCAGCGCGCCGAGCGTGAGCCACGGCGGCGCGAGCTCGGGGCGCGCCTGCGTGACGCGCTCGAGCTGCGCGACGGCGTCGGGGTAGCGCTGCGCCTGCGCAAGCGCCTGCGCGTACGCCAGGCGCAGCATCGGGTCGGCATCCGGGGCACGCAGCGCGTCGGTGACGACCGCCTCGGCGGCGGGCGTGTCCTCCATCATCTCGAGCGCTAGCAGCACCGGGCCCGGGGCCGCCGGCTCGGCGCGCGCGGCGGCGCGTGCGAGCTCGAGCGCGCGCTCCTTGTCGCCGGCACCGAGCCACAGCCGCGCGAGCGCGACGTGGGCGGCGACGCGCGTGTCGTCGCGTTCGAGGTACGGCCGCAGCACCGGCTCGATCGCGCCGGCGACGGCCTGCCGGTCGGGCGCGCGCTGGAACAGCCGCGGCACGGCCGCGATGACGCCCGCGCGGTCGGCGTCGGGCGTCTGCTCGAGCAGGGTGCGCAGCGGGTCCGCGGTCTCGGCCGCCCGGTTCAGCGCCAGCAGCAGCTGCAGCTCGAACCGCGCCGCGTCGACCGACGCCGGCCAGGCGCCTCGCCAGGCGCGGGTGGCGGCCAGCGCCTCGTCCCCGGCGCGCGCCTGCATCGCGATCTCGACGGCACGCCGGTACAGCGTTTCGTCGTTGGTGCGCCGAGCGGCGTCGAGGATGACCTGGTACGCCGAGCCGACCTCGCCGCCGCGCAGCTCGAGCTCGCCGATCAGCAGCTGGTAGAACAGACGTGCGTCGAGCGCCGACCGCGCGGGCGCCGCGGACTCGTCGGCAGGCGCCGTCGGTGCCGGCGCCGCGAGCGACGCGCCACCGGTCAGCGCACCCGTTGCCAGCAGCGCCGCCACCAGCCATCGCCTCGCCGCGCTCTTTCGGCAGCGGGACTCGCGACGGCTTCGAACCCGCCGCGCTGGCGTGCCGCGACCCGGCATGGCAACCCCTCGGAACAAAAGATCATTCTAGATAATCGGTCCATGCCCGAGCTTCCCGAGGTCGAAGTCACCCGCCGCAGCGTCGCCGGGCACCTCGAGGGGGCGCGGGTGTGCGGCCTGCGCCTCGGCGCACCGCTGCGCTGGCCGCTCGGTGTCGAGCCGCAGGCGCTCGTCGGCTGCACGATCGGTGCCATCGGGCGGCGCGGCAAGTACCTGTGGCTGCCGCTGGCAGGCGGCCCCGAGCCGCGCGCGGGCCTGCTGCTGCATCTCGGGATGTCGGGCTCGCTCGCCTTCAGCGCCACGCCCGCGCCGCCCGGCAAGCACGACCACTTCGACCTCGTGACGCACCGCGGCACGCTGCGGCTGACCGACCCGCGGCGCTTCGGCGCCGTGGTGTGGGCGAGCGCGCCCGACGCCGGCGTCGCCGGCAAGCTGCTCGCGGGCCTGGGGCGCGAGCCGTTCGACCCCGAGCTGACGGCGGCGACGCTGCACGCCGCGCTGCGGCGGCGCCGCTGCGCGATCAAGCAGGCGCTGCTCGCCGGCGACGTCGTCGTCGGCGCCGGCAACATCTACGCCTGCGAGGCCCTGTTCGAGGCCGGCATCGACCCGCGCACGCCGTGCCAGCGGCTCGGCCCGGTGCGCTGCGAGCGCCTGCTCGCGGCGCTGCGGCGCGTGCTCGGGCGCGCGCTCGAGCTCGGCGGCTCGACGCTGCGCGACTTCCGCGACGCGCACGGCATGGCCGGCGAGTTTCAGGCCGAGGCGCGCGTCTATGGCCGTGCCGGCCAGCCCTGCCTGCGCTGCGGCGGCACCGTGCGCCGCATCGTGCAGGCGCAGCGCGCGACGTACTGGTGCCCGCGCTGCCAGCATCGCTGAGCGCGCGGAAAAGAGTGGTCGGGTGCGCCGTGCTCCACGCGAGCGGGCGCGGGGGCTGCGCTACATTGTTTCGATCTGCGCCCGCGTCGTCCGGCGCTGCAACGCCTGCCCCGATGCACAGCTCGTTCGCCCGTCACCTCGACGCCCTGGCTGCGTGGCGTGCGCTGCTCGACCGCCAGCTCGGCGCGCTCGAGCAGACGCTGCGCGACGCCGGGCTGCTCGACGCTGAGGGCGGCGACGTGATCGACGGGCTGTGCCGCCAGGTGGCGTCCGACCGCGTCGTGGTCGCGTTCGTCGCCGAGTTCTCGCGCGGCAAGAGCGAACTGATCAACGCGATCTTCTTCGCCGACACCGGGCGCCGCATCCTGCCTGCCACGCCCGGGCGCACGACGATGTGTCCGGTCGAGATCGGCTACCAGGCCGGCGAGGCGCCGATGCTCGCGCTGCTGCCGATCCACACCCGCACGCTGCCGCAGTCGCTCGACGAGCTGAGACGCCGCCCCGAACTGTGGACGCGCCTGCCGCTGCCGATCGACGCCTCCGAGCGGCTCGCCGACACGCTGACCGAGGTGATGCGCACGAAGGCCGTCACCGTCGACGAGGCACGCGCGCTCGGCCTGTGGGACGACGAGCGTCCCGACGTGCTCGACACGCCGGGGCTGAACGCGATCGGCGCCGAGGTCTCGCTGACGCTCGGGCTGCTGCCGGCGGCGCAGGCGGTCGTCTTCGTCGTCGCCGCCGACGCCGGCGTCACGCGCTCGGACCTCGCGATCTGGCGCGACCACCTCGAGCCGCAGGCCGGGGCACGCTACGTCGTGCTGAACAAGGTCGACGCGCTCGCCGACCCGCTGCTGTCGTCGGCCGACGTCGCCGCGCTCGTCGCGCGCCAGCGCGAGGTCACGGCGGCCGCGCTCGGCGTCACACCCGAGCGCGTCTTCGCGCTGTCGGCGCGGCAGGCGCTGATGGCGCGCATCGACGGCCAGCGCGCACCGCTGCTCGCCAGCGGCCTGCCCGGCTTCGAGGAGGTCCTCGCGAATGAGCTGCTGCCCGAGCGCCACGACACGCTCGCGCGCGTGCTGCTCGACGCGCTCGCGCCGCTCGAGGAGCGGCTGACGCGCCGGCTCGTCGACCACCGCAGGCACACGGCCGAACAGCTGCTCGAGCTGCGGGGGCTGCGCGGCAAGAGCCAGGCGAAGGTGCAGCTGATGCTGCAGCGCGTGGCCGGCGACGCGCGCGACTTCGAGCGCTGCACCGTGCGCCTGGCCGCGCTGCGGGCGGTGCACTCGCGCATGTTGCGCGCCGCGCTCGACACGCTGTCGATCGACCGCCTGCGCGACGACCTCGCGCGGCTGCAGCGCGACATCGCGGCCACGCTGCTGAACCTCGGCGGGCGGCGGCTCTTCGGCGAGCTCGTGCAGCAGCTGCGCGAGCGCCTCGTCGCCGCCGCCCAGCGCAACGAGGAGATCCGCGCGATGCTGCAGGCGAGCTTCGCGCAGCTCAACAGCGAGTTCGGCTTCGCGCTCGCGCTGCCCGACCCGCCGTCGCTTGAGCGCGCGCTGCGCGAGCTCGGTCAGGTCGAACGCAACTTCGGCGGCTACCTCGGGCTCGCCAACGCGCTGCGGCTGGCGGACCCGCGCTATCTCGAGCAGTTCCGCCGCCTGCTGTGGGCGCGCCTGCGCGCGCTGTTCGAAGGCGCGATCGGCGAACTCGAACACTGGAGCCGCGACGCGTCGGCGCAGGTCGACGCCCAGCTGCGCGAGCGCCGCGACGGCTTCGAGCGGCGGCAGGCGGCGCTCGAGCGCATCCGCGCCGCCGCCGGAGAGCTCGAGCAGCGCATCGGCGAGGTCGCGGCGACGGAGGACGCGCTCGAGCGCCAGCTCGACGAGGTCCAGGGGGCGTTTGCCGCGCTGCGCGAGCAGGTGGGGCGCACACCCGACCCCGACGCCGCGATGCTTCCGTGGCGCGGCGAGCCGCTCGCCGTCGCGGGTGCCCGCACGCGCGGCGTCGTCTGATGTCGCCGACGCGCCCGCGCGCGGCGACGGCCGGCGACGATTTCGCTGCGCTGGTCGTGCGCTGGCAGCGCCGGCACGGGCGCCACGACCTGCCGTGGCAGCGCACGCGCGACCCGTACCGCGTCTGGCTGTCGGAGGTGATGCTGCAGCAGACGCAGGTCACCACCGTGCTGGCGTACTACGAGCGCTTCCTCGCGCGCTTTCCGGACGTGCACGCGCTCGCCGCGGCGCCGCTCGACGAGGTGCTCGCGCTGTGGAGCGGGCTGGGCTACTACCGCCGCGCGCGCCACCTGCACCAGTGCGCGCAGCAGGTGGTCGGCGAACACGGCGGCGCGTTCCCGCGCGACAGTGCCGCGCTGGCCCGGCTGCCGGGCATCGGCAGGTCGACCGCCGCCGCGATCGCGGCGTTCAGCTTCGGCGAGCGCGCGGCGATCCTCGACGGCAACGTCAAGCGCGTGCTCGCGCGCGTGCACGGCGTCGCCGATGACCTGTCGCAGCCGCGTGCCGAGCGCGCGATGTGGGCGCGCGCCGAGGCCCTGTTGCCCGCGCGCGGAATCGAGGCCTACACGCAGGGCCTGATGGATCTCGGGGCGACGGTGTGCACGCTGCGCTCGCCGCGCTGCGACGCCTGTCCGCTGGGAGCGCGATGCGTCGCGCGCGTCGAGGGCAGCCCGCAGCGGTACCCCGTGAAGGCCAGGCGTGCCGCGCGCGGACGGCGCGCGCACGCGCTGCTCTGGCTGCAGCAGGGCCGGCGGCTATGGCTCGTGCAGCGCCCGCCGACGGGCGTGTGGGCGTCGCTGTGGAGCCTGCCCGAGTTCCGCTCGGCCGACGAACTCGCGGCGCTGGTGGCCGGCTGGCCGGGGCCGGGTGAGTGGCTCGCGCCGATCGAGCACGCGCTGACGCACTTCGACTGGGAGCTTCGCCCGTGGCGCCACGCGCTGCCCGCGCGGCTCGACGCGGCGACGCGCCACGGCATCGAGGCCGCGCTCGGCACCGGCCGCTGGTTCGACCGCGACGACGCGCTGCAGCAGGGGCTGCCGGCGCCGGTCAGGCGCCTGATCGAGTCGGGTCGAGGGTGAGAATCATCGCCGGGCGCCGCAGACGCTGGCGCCGACATTGACGATGACTGATGAATCTGGTCGGGGTGAGTGGATTCGAACCACCGGCCTCTACGTCCCGAACGTAGCGCTCTACCAGGCTAAGCTACACCCCGAGGGTCGCGGCAGCGCCGCGTCGAAACGGCAGGCACCGGCCACGTTCGGCGCCGAGACTCAGGACGAGCGCTCAACCGACCGAAAAGTCAATTCTAGCAAAGCTTCGCGGTGCGGCGACGGCGGCAGCACGCGCAGCGCGTCGCGTGCGCGCGCGGCTTCCTCGCGCGCGGCCTCGCGCGTCACGTGCAGCGCGCCGGTGTCGCGCACGATGCGCAGCACGTCGTCGAGCCGCTCGGTCTCGCCGTGCTCGATCGCGCTGCGCAGCAGCGCCCGCTCGTCGTCACGGGCGCGCTCCATCGCGACGAGCAGCGGCAGCGTGGGCTTGCCCTCGCGCAGGTCGTCGCCGACGTTCTTGCCGAGCTCGTGGGTGTCGCCCTCGTAGTCGAGCAGGTCGTCGACGAGCTGGAACGCGGTGCCGAGCGCGCGGCCGTAGCCCGCGCAGCTGTCCTCGACGTCGGCGGGCGCGTTCGCGAGCACCGCGCCCAGGCGCGCGCTCGCCTCGAACAGCTTGGCCGTCTTGAACCGGATCACCCGCAGGTACTCGTCGACCGCGAGGTCGGCGTCGTGCATGTTCATCAACTGCAGGACCTCGCCCTCGGCGATGACGTTGGTGGCGTCGGCGAGCACGTCGAGCACGCGCATGCGGTTGACCGACACCATCATCTGGAACGCGCGCGAGTACAGGAAGTCCCCGACGAGCACGCTCGCCGCGTTGCCGAAGGTGGCGTTCGCGGTCGCGAGGCCGCGGCGCAGCATCGACTCGTCGACGACGTCGTCGTGCAGCAGCGTGGCGGTGTGGATGAACTCGACGACCGCGGCGAGCGTGTGCCGCTCGGGCCCATCGAAGCCGAGTGCCGCCGAGAACAGCAGCACGAGGCGCGGCCGGATGCGCTTGCCGCCGGCGCCGACGATGTACTGCGCGACCTGGTTGACGAGCACGACGTCGGAGCGCAGCCGCTCGCGGATCACCTGGTCGACGGCGGCCATGTCGTCGGCCGCCACGTCGACGGCGACGCGGGTCTCGGGGGGTGGATGGACGACCTGCATCATGAGACGACTCGCGGACCGATTATAGGAACCGCCCCCTGCCGGCCCCGGACCGGTGCAGGACGCACCGGCTCGGCAGGCGCACGGCGTTGCACGGCGGTGCTCGCCGGTGGTAGACTTCGCGGTTCCGTTCGGACGCGCATGCGTTGCGAAGCCCGGTTGTGCAACGACTGTTGTGCAACGATTGGCCCGCGCGCAGCGGCGGCCGCGGAAGGCCCGGAACGGCCCACGGCTTGTCGACGAGTGCCTCGTCGCCATCACGCGGGCGAGGCGGCCGGCTGTAGCGCCGCATCCGGTCTCGACACCATCGAAAGGGCTCGTATGTACGCGGTCATAAAAACCGGCGGCAAGCAGTACAAGGTCGCTGCCGGCGAAAAGATCAAGGTCGAACAGATTGCTGCGGACGTGGGCCAGGACATCGTGATCGACCAGGTGCTCGCCGTCGGCGACGGCGCCGAGCTGAAGGTCGGCACCCCCCTGGTCAGCGGCGCGACGGTGACGGCCACCGTCGTCGCCCACGGCAAGCACGACAAGGTGCGCATCTTCAAGCTGCGCCGGCGCAAGCACTACCAGAAGCGGCAGGGCCACCGTCAGGCCTTCACCGAGTTGCAGATCGGCGCCGTCAACGCCTGATTCCCGAGGACTGAACCATGGCACAGAAAAAGGGCGGCGGCTCGACCCGTAACGGCCGCGATTCGAAGCCGAAGATGCTCGGCGTGAAGGCTTTCGGCGGCCAGACCGTGCCCGCCGGCTCGATCATCGTGCGCCAGCGCGGCACCAAGTTCCACGCCGGCGACAACGTCGGCGTCGGCCGCGACCACACGCTGTTCGCGCTCGTCGACGGCCAGGTGAGCTTTGGCGTCAAGGGCCCGCTGAACCGCCACACGGTCAGCGTCGTGCCGGCCTGAACGCTCGCCACTGCGGGCCCGAAGCCCCGGTCCGCCGGGGCTTTTGTTTTGGGCCGGGGCGTGCCATCCTGCGATCATGAAGTTCGTCGACGAGGCCACGATCGATGTCGCCGCCGGTCACGGCGGCGCCGGCTGCGTGAGCTTCCGGCGCGAGAAGTTCATCCCCTTCGGCGGGCCGAACGGCGGTGACGGCGGGCGCGGCGGCAGCGTCTACGCGGTGGCCGACCGCAACCTGAACACGCTCGTCGACTACCGCTACGCGCGCCGCCACGAGGCCGGCAACGGCGAGCCCGGTCGCGGCTCGGACCAGTTCGGCGCCGCCGGCCACGACGTCGTGCTGCGCATGCCGGTCGGCACGATCGTCAGCGACGCCGACACCGGCGAGGTCATCGCCGAGCTGCTCGAGCCCGGCGTCAAGGTCCTCATCGCCAAGGGCGGCGACGGCGGTTTCGGCAACCTGCACTTCAAGAGCAGCACCAACCGCGCGCCGCGGCAGAAGACGCCCGGCTGGCCCGGCGAGGCGAGGAAGCTCAGGCTCGAACTGCGCGTGCTCGCCGACGTCGGCCTGCTCGGCATGCCCAACGCGGGCAAGTCGACGCTGATCGCCGCGATCTCGAACGCCCGGCCGAAGATCGCCGACTACCCGTTCACGACGCTGTACCCGAACCTGGGTGTGGTGCGCGTGGGCCCCGAGCAGAGCTTCGTCGTCGCCGACATTCCGGGGCTGATCGAGGGCGCCAGCGAGGGCGCCGGGCTCGGCCACCAGTTCCTGCGCCACCTGCAGCGCACGCGGCTGCTGCTGCACCTCGTCGACCTGGCGCCGTTCGACCCCGACGTCGACCCGGTCGTGCAGGCACGCGCGATCGTCGCCGAGCTGAAGAAGTACGACCGCACGCTGGCCGACAAGCCGCGCTGGATCGTGCTGACCAAGCTCGATCTGGTGCCGGTCGAGGAACGCGAGCAGCGCGTCAAGGCGTTCGTGCGCCGGCTGCGCTGGAAGGGACCGGTGTTCGCGATCTCGGCGGCCACGCGCGAGGGGCTCGAGCCGCTCGTGCGGGCGATCTACGCGCACGTGGCGGCGCAGCAGCGCGACCCCGAGGTCGAGGTCGACCCGCGCTTCGCCGCGCCGGCCGCGGAGGCGGGCCATGGCTGACGTGTGCCGCCACGCGCGGCGCATCGTCGTCAAGGTCGGCTCGAGCCTCGTCACGAACGAGGGTCGCGGCGTCGACGCGCAGGCGATCGGCAACTGGTGCCGCCAGCTCGCGGCGCTCGCCGGCGAGGGGCGCGAGGTCGTGATGGTGTCCAGCGGCGCGATCGCCGAGGGCATGAAGCGCCTGGGCTGGGCCGCCCGGCCGAAGGAGCTCCACGAGCTGCAGGCCGCCGCCGCCGTCGGCCAGATGGGGCTCGCGCAGATGTACGAGACGCACCTGCGCGAGCACGGCATGCGCAGCGCGCAGGTGCTGCTGACGCACGCCGACCTGTCCGACCGCGAGCGCTACCTCAACGCGCGCTCGACGCTGCTGACGCTGCTGGTCGCGAACCTGATCGAGGCCGACGTGCTCGTGATCCTCACTGACCAGCGCGGCCTGTACGCGGCCGACCCGCGCAAGGACCCGACGGCACGCTTCGTCGACGAGGCGCGCGCCGGCGACCCCGAGCTCGAGCGCATGGCCGGCGGCGCCGGCAGCGCGATCGGCCGCGGCGGCATGCTGACGAAGGTGCTCGCCGCCAAGCGCGCCGCCGGCAGCGGCGCGAGCACCGTGATCGCGTGGGGGCGCGAGCCCGACGTGCTGCTGCGGCTGGCGGCCGGCGAGGCGATCGGCACGGCGCTCGTCGCGGGCACGCCGAAGGTCGCGGCGCGCAAGCAGTGGATGGTCGATCACCTGCAGCTGCTCGGCGCGGTCACGGTCGACGACGGCGCAGTGCGCAAGCTTTGCGACGAGGGCAAGAGCCTGCTGCCGATCGGCGTCGTCGACGTCGTCGGCGAGTTCCACCGCGGTGACGTGATCGCGGTGCGCGATGCGGCCGGGCGCGAGGTCGCGCGCGGGCTGTCGAACTACTCGAGCGCCGAGGCGCGTCTCATCATGCGCAAGCCGAGCTCACAGATCGAGGCGGCGCTGGGATACGCGAACGAGCCCGAACTGGTGCACCGGACGAACCTGGTGCTGAGCTGAGGGCCCGGCGAGGACCTGCCCTCGGCCGGGCGGGCGATCACGGGCCGGGGGTCGTCGGCGCGCCGTCCGGTGCCGCGAGCTCGCCCGCAGGCGCCTCGTGGCGGTGCGTGCGCATGCCCGATCGCAGGTAGCGGTTGTGCACGTTGCCGCGCGGCACGTAGCGCGCGAGCTCGGTCAACGCCATCTGGTAGACGTCGCGCTTGAACTCGATCACGACGTCGAGCGGCACCCAGTAGTCGTTCCAGCGCCAGGCGTCGAACTCGGGGTGGTCGGTCGCGCGCAGGTTCATGTCGCTGTCGCGGCCGACGAGCTTGAGCAGGAACCAGATCTGCTTCTGGCCGCGGTAGTGGCCGCGGGCGTCGCGCCGGATGTAGTGCTCGGGGACCTCGTAGCGCAGCCAGTCGCGCGTGCGCGCGAGGATCTTGACGTGCTCCGGCCGCAAGCCCACCTCTTCGTGGAGCTCGCGGTACATCGCCTGCTCGGGCGTCTCGCCGTACTTGATGCCGCCCTGGGGGAACTGCCACGAGTGGGTGCGCAGCCGCTTGCCCCAGAACACCTGGTTGCGCGAGTTGAGCAGGATGATGCCGACGTTGGGCCTAAAGCCTTCCCGGTCGAGCATAATCAACCCCAGATTTCAGATTGAAATCATTATTGCACCGGCCCGGTGCGGCGTGCGATTCCTCGCTTACCCGCAGGGCTACCGGCGCCGCCGCAGGCGCGCCTCGACGCGATCCCCATGAAAGCGACCCAGTTCTTCATCGCCACGCTCAAGGAGGCGCCGGCGGACGCCGAGATCGTCAGTCACAGGCTGATGATGCGCGCCGGCATGATCAAGCGCCTCGGCGCCGGGATCTACACCTACATGCCGATGGGGCTGCGCGTGATCCGCAAGGTCGAGCGCATCATCCGCGAGGAGATGGAGCGCGCCGGCAGCATCGAGCTGCTGATGCCCGTCGTCCAGCCCGCCGAGTTATGGCAGGAAACGGGCCGTTTCGAGAAGATGGGCCCCGAGTTGCTGCGGGTAAAAGATCGCCACCAGCGCGACTTCGTGATCCAGCCCACGAGCGAGGAAGTCGTCACGGACATCGCGCGGCAGGAACTGCGAAGCTACAAGCAACTGCCGAAGAATCTGTTCCACATCCAGACCAAGTTCCGCGACGAGCGCCGGCCGCGTTTCGGCCTGATGCGCGGGCGCGAGTTCACGATGAAGGACGCGTATTCGTTCGACCGCGACCCCGCCGCGGCGGCGAAGAGCTACGAGGCGATGTACCGGGCATATTGTGCGATCTTCGACCGCATGGGGCTGACCTACCGCGCGGTCGCGGCCGACACCGGCGCGATCGGCGGCGACCTGTCGCACGAGTTCCAGGTCATCGCCGAGACCGGCGAGGACGCGCTCGTCTACTGCCCCGGCAGCGACTACGCGGCGAACATCGAGCTCGCCGAAGCGTTGCCGCTGCTCGCGCACCGCGCGGCGCCGAAGCACGCGCTCGCCAAGACGCCGACGCCCGACCGCAGCACCTGCGAGGACGTCGCCGACCTGCTCGGCATCGCGCTTGCGCACACCGTCAAGTCGCTCGTGCTCGCGACCGACGAGAAGAACGCCGCCGGCGACGTCGTGAAGACCACCGTGTGGCTGCTGCTCGTGCGCGGCGACCACCAGCTCAACGAGGTCAAGGCCGGCAAGGTCGAGGGCCTGAAGGGCGGTTTCCGCTTCGCCACCGTCGCCGAGATCGAGGAGCACTTCGGCTGCGAGCCGGGCTACCTGGGGCCGATCGGCACCGTCCGGCCGGTCAAGGTCGTCGCCGACCGCACGGTGGCGCTGATGAGCGATTTCGTCTGCGGCGCCAACGAGGCCGACTTCCACTACGCCGGCGTCAACTGGGGCCGCGACCTGCCCGAGCCCGACGTCGTCGCCGACATCCGCAACGTCGTCGAGGGCGACCCCTCGCCCGACGGCAAGGGAGCGCTCGCGATCCAGCGCGGCATCGAGGTCGGCCACGTGTTCTACCTCGGCACCAAGTACAGCAAGGCGATGGGCGCAACCTACCTCGACGAGGCGGGCAAGCCGCAGCTCTTCGAGATGGGCTGCTACGGCATCGGCGTCACGCGCATCCTGGGTGCGGCGATCGAGCAGGGCCACGACGAGCGCGGCATCGTCTGGCCCGATGCGATCGCGCCGTTCACCGTCGTGATCTGCCCGATCGGCTACGACCGCAGCGCCGACGTCAAGGCCGCCGCCGACCGGCTGCACGACGACCTGGCGGCCGCTGGCGTCGATGTGATGCTCGACGACCGCGGCGAGCGCCCCGGCGCGATGTTCGCCGACTGGGAGCTGATCGGCGTGCCGCACCGCGTCGTGATCTCCGACCGCGCCCTGAAGGAGGGCCAGCTCGAGTACCAGGGCCGCCGCGACGCCCAGCCGACCAAGGTGCCGGCGGCCGACATCGCGGCCTTCGTCCGGGGGCGGTTGCGCACGTGAGCACGAGATCCGCTGGCGGGGTGTCGCGCCGCGCGCTGCTCGCGGCGGGGCTCGTCGCGCCGTGGAGCCGTGCCCACGCAGGCGGGCAGGTCGAGGAGCCGCTCGTCGATTCGGTGCGCTCGGCGCTGTCGGCCGCGGTCGCGGAGGCGGCGCCGCCGCAGCCGCAGTTCCCCGAGATCGAGCAGCGCCTGGCACACCTGCGCTGGCTCGGCGACATGAGCGACCGCCTGCGCCCGCGCAAGAGCGACGTCTCGACGCGCCTCGAGTTCCTGCAGACCGTCTGGTACGAGAGCCGCCGCGCCGGGCTCGAGGTGCCGCTCGTGCTCGGCCTGATCCAGGTCGAGAGCGCGTTTCGCAAGTACGCGATCAGCTCGGTGGGCGCGCGCGGGTACATGCAGGTGATGCCGTTCTGGGCCCGGCTGATCGGCGACGGCGACGTCTCGCGCCTGTTCCACACGCAGACCAACCTGCGCTTCGGCTGCGTGATCCTGCGCCACTACCTCGACCGCGAGCGCGGCGACCTGTTCATGGCGCTCGGCCGCTACAACGGCAGCCGAGGCCGCGCCGAGTACCCGAACGCCGTGTTCGCCGCGCGCCGGCGCTGGCTGCACGAGACCTCGGTCTGAACTCGTTGCCCGGGCCGGCGGGCTAGAGGCCGCGCCACTCTCGCGGCTGCGCCCGGCCCGCGCCGACGAGCGCGAGCACGCGCTCGACCGTCTCGTCGACGAGCTCGTCGATCGTCGTCGGCCGGTGGTAGAACGCGGGCAGCGGCGGGAACACGATGCCGCCCATCTCGGTGACGGCCGTCATGTTGCGCAGGTGCGCGAGGTTGAACGGCGTCTCGCGCACGAGCAGTACAAGCCGTCGGCGTTCCTTCAGCGTGACGTCGGCGGCGCGCGTGAGCAGGTTGTCCGACAGGCCGTGCGCGATCGCGGCCAGCGTCTTCATCGAGCACGGCGCGACGATCATCGCGTCGGTCGGAAACGAGCCGCTCGCGATGCACGCGCCGACGTCGGCCGGGCTGTAGGCCTCGTCGGCGAGCGCCTCGAGCCCGCGCCGGTCGAGACCGAGCTCGTGGTGGACGTTGAGCACGC
The DNA here is from genome assembly GCA_025458585.1 of Burkholderiaceae bacterium. GTDB lineage: Bacteria > Pseudomonadota > Gammaproteobacteria > Burkholderiales > Burkholderiaceae_C > Calidifontimicrobium. The sequence continues at coordinate 35,391 of JALOSD010000018.1, forward strand.
CGGCCGGCGTCGCCACCAGGTGTGTCGCGACGCCGAGCGCGCGGGCGCGCTGCAGCAGCCGCACGCCGTAGACCGCGCCGCTGGCCCCGGTCAAGCCGACGACCAGCCGGCCCACGCTCAGCCTGCCTTGCCGAGCACCTGCTGCAGCTCGCCGCTCTGGTACATCTCCATCATGATGTCCGAGCCGCCGACGAACTCGCCGTTGACGTAGAGCTGCGGGATCGTCGGCCAGTTGGCGTATTCCTTGATGCCCTGGCGGATCGCCTCGTCCTCGAGCACGTTGACGGTCGTCAACTCGTCGACGCCGCAGGCCTTGAGGATCTGCACCGCGCGCCCCGAGAAGCCGCACATCGGGAACTGGGCCGTGCCCTTCATGAAGAGCACGACGGGGTGGGTCTTGACGATCTGGTCGATGCGTTGATTGACGTCGTTCATGGTTGCAAGGAGTCGGGTCGCGCAAAGCCCGTACTCTAGCCGGGACGCGGTGGACCTGCCCGGGGCAGGGGCGGGGCCCGGGACGGTCAGAACGAGTACGACACGCCGAGCTGCAGCACCGGCGCGAGCCGCAGGTCGCGCAGGACGTCCTCGGCGGCGTTGAGGTCGGCCGAGCGCGCGGGGCGCAGCCCGCTGCCGTAGCCGGCGAGGCCGATGTCGGCGCTGATGCCCCAGCCGCCGCGCAGCGACAGCCCGGTGAAGCCCAGGCCGAGGTAGGGCAGCGGCGCCGATGCCGCGTCGCTGCCGTCGAGATGGCCACGGTCGCGCCAGGCGAGGCCGCTGCCGCCCGCGCCCGGTGGCATGCCGGTGGCGAGACCACGCGCACCGACCGTGAGGCCCGTGGTGGCGCGCACGCCGCCGGCGAAGCCGTCGACGACGCTGGGCAGGTCGAGCAGATAGTAGTCGCCGAACACGCGCGCGCCGGACGCCGCGGCCGCAGCGTCGGCGATCGCGGCTTGGTACGGCAGCACGGAGCCAAGCCGTTCGACGCGCGCCTGCCAGCGCGGCCACGACGTGTCGGCGGGCGGCTTCAGGCCGTCCTGCGCCGGTGCAGCCAGCGACGCGAGCAGCGCCACGGCTGCCATCGTTCGACGGGGAGGGGGCATCGTCGACTCCTTCGCCGCTGCGCGGGCGGCCTGCACGAAATGACCCGATCCACGGTGTGCGCGGGTTCAATCTACACCGGCAGCGGCGCCGCTGCGGCGCGAACTGGCGCGGATCTTCCTCGCAGTTGCGATCTTCCTCGCGGCTGCGATCTTCCTCGCGGCTGCGATCTTCCTCGCGGCTGCGATCTTCCTCGCGGTTGCGGATTTGCCGCTTTCGCGATCGGTGACGTTCGACGTCAACGACCTCGGAGGCCGGCGTCGGGCAGGCGTGGCCAGCGGCCGCCGCTGCAGCGTTCGTGGCCGGCCAGGTCGCGGCGCGTCGCGATCGCCTCGAAGCCGGCAGCGGCGAGGCGCCGGCGCACATCGTCGCCCTGGTCGAAGCCGTGCTCGAGCAGCAGCCAGCCGCCGGGGTGCAGGTGCGCGCCGGCGCCGGCGACCAGCGCGTCGATCGCGCCGAGCCCGTCGCCGCCCGGCGTCAGCGCCGCGCGCGGCTC
>JALOSD010000157.1 GCA_025458585.1 Burkholderiaceae bacterium
CAGGCGTGCGAGCGCGTCCGGCAGTTCGGGGCGACAACGGCGCAGGTCGAGCGCGCTCCCGCGCGCCATCGACTGCAGCAGCGCACCCATCGTGGCGCCGTCGTGCGGCAGCCGGCCGGCGAGCAGCTGGAACAGCGTCGCCGCGAGCGCGTAGACGTCGCCGCTCGCATCGGGCGGCCTGCCGGCGAGCTGCTCGGGGGCCATGAACGACGGCGTGCCGACGAGCACGCCGGTGCGTGTGCGCTCGGCGTCGTCGAGCCGGCCGGCGCCGAAGTCGGTCAGCCAGACGTGGCGTGACGCCGGGTCGAACACGAGGTTGGCCGGCTTGACGTCGCGGTGCACGACGCCCTGCGCGTGCGCGTGCGCCAGCGCGGCGGCGACGTCGGCGCCGAGCACGAGCAGCAGCGGCTCGGGCAGGCGCCGCGCCGGTCCGGCATAGCGGCGCAGGTCGGCGCCGGGCAGCAACGTCGTCACGACGAAGGCGACGTCGCCGTCGACGCCGGCGTCGTGCACCTCGACGATCGACGGATGGTCGAGCCGGCGCAGCAGGTCGGCCTCGCGCAGGAACCGCGCCTGGATCGCGCGGCGCCCGGGCACCGGCGGCAGCGCCATCGCCTTCAGCGCGCGCGGGGGGTCCGCGGCGGTGGCGGCGGTGACGTAGAGCGCGCCGGAACTGCCGCGGGCGAGCAGCCGTTCGATCCGGTAGCCGCCCAGCTGCGCCGGCACCGCGGCGTGCGCGCCGTCAGCCATCGCCGCGTGGCAAGGCGCCGGCCCGGCCCAAGACGCGCGGCGCGGCGTTGATCAGACGGCGCCGGTGCCTTCGGCCGGCTTCTGGCGCGCCGCGATCCACTTGCCCCACGCCAGCACGAGCAGCGCCCCGGCGATGCCGGCGCCGTACTTGACGACGTCGGTCTGCGGCAGCTTGGGCATCCACGTCCAGTCGTCGGGCTTCGCGACCACCGGGTCGCCGACGGCCATCGTGCCGGCGATCCAGCCGAGCAGCATGCCGCCGAGCACGATGATGACGGGGAAGCGGTCCATCAGCTTGATCACGAGCTGGCTGCCCCAGACGATGATCGGGATGCTGACGAGCAGGCCGAAGATCACGAGCGCGAGCTGGTGATCGGCGTGCGCGCCCTGGGCGGCGCCGGCGATCGCGATCACGTTGTCGACGCTCATCACGAGGTCGGCGACGATGATCGTCTTCACCGCGGCCCACAGCTTGTCGCTCGCCTGGATGTTGGCGTGGCCGTCCTCGGCCTCGGGCACGAGCAGCTTGATGCCGATCCAGATCAGCAGCGCGGCGCCGACGAGCTTGAGGAAGGGGATCGCGAGCAGCGTCAGCGCGAAGAAGATCAGCACGACGCGCAGGCCGATCGCGCCGGCGGTGCCCCAGAGGATGCCCTTGAAGCGCAGGCGCGGCGGCAGGCGGCGGCACGCGAGCGCGATGACGACGGCGTTGTCGCCACCGAGCAGGATGTCGATCATGATGATCTGTCCCACCGCCAGCCAGAACGCGGGGGTCAGGAACTCGTCCATCGGGGTCTCCTATGCCTCCTCGGCGAGTTTAGGCGCTGCGACGCCGACGCCCGATGCGTGGAACTACAGATCGCCACAAACGCCGCGGGCCGCCCGAAGGCGGCCCGCGGTGCAGGCGCTGGCGCCGGGTCAGAGCAGCGACTTCAGCAGCCGCCCCATCTCCGACGGGTTGCGCGTGACCTTGAAGCCGCACTCCTCCATGATCGCGAGCTTGGCGTCGGCGGTGTCGGCGCCGCCCGAGATCAGCGCGCCGGCGTGGCCCATGCGCTTGCCCGGCGGCGCGGTGACGCCGGCGATGAAGCCGACCACGGGCTTGGTCATGTGGTCCTTGCACCAGCGCGCGGCCTCGGCTTCGTCGGGGCCGCCGATCTCGCCGATCATGATCACGGCGTCGGTGTCGGGATCGTCGTTGAAGGCCTGCATCACGTCGATGTGCTTCAGGCCGTTGATCGGGTCGCCGCCGATGCCCACCGCCGAGCTCTGGCCCAGCCCGATCTCGGTCAGCTGCGCGACCGCCTCGTAGGTCAGCGTGCCCGAGCGCGAGACGACGCCGATGCGGCCCTTGCGGTGGATGTGCCCCGGCATGATGCCGATCTTGATCTCCTCGGGCGTGATCACGCCCGGGCAGTTGGGGCCGAGCAGCAGCGTCTTCTTGCCGCCGCTGTCCTCCTTGGCCTTCATCCTGTTGCGCACAACGAGCATGTCGCGGATCGGGATGCCCTCGGTGATGCACACGACGAGGTCGAGGTCGGCCTCGACGGCCTCCCAGATCGCGTCGGCGGCCCCCGCGGGCGGCACGTAGATCACGCTGACGTTGGCGCCCGTCTGCGCCTTCGCGTCCTTGACCGAGGCGTAGATCGGGATGCCCTCGAAGCTCTCGCCCGCCTTCTTCGGGTTGACGCCGGCGACGAAGCAGGCCTTGCCGTTGGCGTAGGCCTGACAGCCGCGGGTGTGGAACTGTCCCGTCTTGCCGGTGATGCCCTGCGTGATGACGCGGGTGTCCTTGTTGATCAGGATGCTCATGCTCGTGGCTCCAGGGCTTACTTGACGGCGGCAACGATCTTGGTGGCCGCCTCGGCCATCGTGTCGGCGCTGATGATCGGCAGGCCCGACTCGGCGAGCATCTTCTTGCCGATCTCCTCGTTGGTGCCCTTCATGCGCACGACCAGCGGCACGCTCAGGTTGACCGCCTTGCACGCGGCGATCACGCCTTCGGCGATCGTGTCGCAGCGCATGATGCCGCCGAAGATGTTGACCAGGATGCCCTTGACGTTCGGGTTGCGCAGCATGATCTGGAACGCCTCGGTGACCTTCTCGGCCGTGGCGCCGCCGCCGACGTCGAGGAAGTTCGCCGGCTCGCCGCCGAACAGCTTGATCGTGTCCATCGTCGCCATCGCCAGGCCGGCGCCGTTGACGAGGCAGCCGATGTTGCCGTCGAGGCTGATGTAGCTGAGGTCGAACTTGCTCGCCTCGATCTCGGCCGGGTCCTCTTCGTCGAGGTCGCGGCAGGCGACGATCTCGGGGTGGCGGAACAGGGCGTTGCTGTCGAAGTTGAACTTCGCGTCGAGCGCCTTCAGGTGGCCGTTGCCTTCGAGGATCAGCGGGTTGATCTCGGCCAGGGACGCGTCGGTCTCCATGTAGCAGCGGTACAGGTTCTTCAGCAGCGTCACCGCCTCGGCCTGGCTCGCGTCGGGCACGCCGATGCCGCGTGCGAGCTCGAGCGCCTGCGCGTCGGTCATGCCCGCTAGCGGGTCGACGAAGACCTTGATGATCTTCTCCGGCGTCTTGTGTGCGACCTCCTCGATGTCCATGCCGCCTTCGCTGCTGGCCATCATCGCGACCTTCTGCGTCGCGCGGTCGGTCAGCGCCGCGACGTAGTACTCCTTCTTGATGTCGGCGCCTTCCTCGATCAGCAGGCGGCGCACCTTCTGGCCGCCGGGGCCGGTCTGGTGCGTGACGAGCTGCATGCCGAGGATCTGGCCGGCGAGCGACTTGACCTCGTCGACCGAGCGCGCGAGCTTGACGCCGCCGCCCTTGCCGCGGCCGCCGGCGTGGATCTGCGCCTTGACCACCCAGACGCTGCCGCCGAGCTTCTGCGCGGCTTCCACCGCTTCCTGCACCGTGAACGCCGCAATGCCGCGTGGCACCGGCACGTCGAACTGGCGCAGGATGTCCTTGCCTTGGTACTCGTGGATCTTCATGGGCTCTCGCCTTGGTCTGTCGAAGCGGGAAGGCGCGACGTCACCGGGCTGGGTGCCGCGATGAGGCCGTCGTGCGTGCCATTGTGAGCGCCGTTGTTGGCGTCAGGCTGACGGTCGTCGCGCCGTGCGCCGATGCTCGCTCGCATCCTGGAGCGGGTGCCGCACCGATGCCGGCGCGGCAGGTGGTGGAGGCGGTTGGGGCGGACGGGGGCATCACTGTCACGGTGGTGGCGCCGCGATGCCACCGCAGGCCGGGCGCAGAAAACCGGCGCGAATGTATCACGCGTGTCCGCGACCACCCCGCGCGATGCTGCGTTGCAGCAATCGACGGTGGGCAGCAGTTTGTCGACCTTACACGTCGTCTTCGGCTCCGGTCGCTGGGGGGACCACGCGCCGGATCACGTCGCCATCGAACCCTCGGCCGGCGAGGAAGCGCATCTGGCGCGCGCGCTCGCGGGCGTCGTGTGCGGGAACCCCGAAGCGGCGTGTCCACACCTCGCGGGCCCGCTCGACTTCACTCGCGGCCAGTTCGCAGTTGGCCGCCGCGCCGATCTCGAGCCCGTGGCGGGCGAGTTCGGCTTCGATGCGGCGGCGGCCGAAGCGTGGTGCCCTGCAATGGACACGCGATTCGACGAACCGCGCCTCGCTCAAGTGCCCGGCAGCCTCGAGCGCGTCGAGCAGTTCGTCGACCGTCCCGGTCGCCGCGGCGCG
>JALOSD010000158.1 GCA_025458585.1 Burkholderiaceae bacterium
CGCATCCTGGAGATCTACCTCAACCACGTCGAGTGGGGCGAGGGCGTGTTCGGCGCGCACGCGGCGGCGCGGCACTACTTTCGCGTCGACGCGGCGAACCTGGGCACGATGCAGGCGGCGCGGCTGGCGGTGATGCTGCCGGCTCCGAAACGCTTCGAGAAGCGCCCCGACTCGGCCTACGTGCGCGGCCGCGCGGCGACGATCGCCGCGCGCATGGGCGACGTCGAGCTGCCGTGACTTGGATCCCCCCGAAGCGCCTTCGGCGCCTCCCCCCGGGGGGGCACCGCCAGCGGACCGGCAGAGCCGGATCCGCGGCGGTCGCCTGAAGGGTCGTGGTTCATCGGCGTTGCGTGCTGGTGGGCCAGCGTGGGCAACGAGTGCTGCCGCGCGGCGGCACGCGCGTCGGCCACAATGGTCTCGATGGGACGCACGCTGACTGCCGAGATCGCCGCCGCGGCCGCCGTCCTCGTCGTCGAGCACGGGATGGAGTACGGCCCGGCCAAGCGCAAGGCCGCGCGCGACGTCGGCGGGCGCGGCACGCGCGGCGTCGAGCTGCCGAGCAACGAGGCGATCGAGGACGAGGTGCGCGACGTGCTGGCGCTGTTCCACGCCGACGAGCAGCCGGAGGAGCTCGCCGCGCTGCGGCGCCACGCGCTGCGCTGGATGGAACGGCTCGCCGCGCTGCGCCCGCACCTTGCCGGCGCCGCCTGGCGCGGCACCGCGACGCGGCGCTCGAGCCTGCATCTCGACCTCTACTGCGACGACCCGAAGGCCGCCGAGATCGCGCTGATCAACCTCGGCCTCGACTACGACACCGCGAGCGGGCCGGCCGGCGGCCGCGGCGAACCGGTGCCGGTGCTGACGCTGGGCAGCCGCTGCGACGAGCTCGGCGACACCGTCACCGTCCACCTGCACGTGCGCGACCTCGACGACCTGCGCGGTGCGCTGAAGCCCGATGCGCGCGGGCGCACGCTGCGTGGCGACGCCGGCGCGCTGCGCCGGCTGATCGCCGCCGAGGCCGAAGGCGCGGGCGCATGAACCGGCGGCGCTGGCTCGGCGCCGGCGTGGCCGGCGCGGCGGTCGCGGCCGGCCTCGGCTGGGCCGTGTGGCACGAACGCCGGCGCGCCGAGGCCGACGCGGGCCTGTGGGGGCTGCGCTTCGACCGCCCGGACGGCGCCGAGCTCGTGATGGCCGACTTCCGCGGCCGCCCGCTGGTGCTGAACTTCTGGGCCACCTGGTGCCCGCCGTGCGTGAAGGAGATGCCCGAGCTCGACCGCTTCCACCGCGAGTTCGCCGCTCGCGGGTGGCAGGTTGTAGGACTCGCGATCGACGGCCCGACGCCGGTACGCGAGTTCCTGCAGCGCGTGCCGGTGGGTTTCCCGATCGGTCTCGCGGGATTCGGCGGCACCGAGCTCGGGCGACAGCTGGGCAACCTGGCCGGCGGGCTCCCGTTCACCGTCGTCTTCGGCCGCGACGGCGCGCCGCTGCACCGCAAGATGGGCGAGACGAACTACGCCGAGCTCGCCGGCTGGGCCAACGCGCTGCGATGACGTCGCGTCGGGCCCTGGGGCCCGATCTCGCTGGCAAATTCCGCGAAACGCGCGTAAAGTCGCGGCATGCGTCTGGAGATCGTTTGCCGACGCGGGCTTCGGCGAACGGATTTCGATCGACGCCGCCATGAGAGTGCATGGCAAAAGCAAGCGCCAATAGCGAACAGTAAGCCGCATCTGAGCGCAACTTACACCGCGAAAGTCCATTTGGGCTATTTGGCGGATCGAAGATCGGCGATTGCCGAGAGGGAAACCCTGATGGACCTGCGCAAGCTGAAGACGCTGATCGACCTCGTCTCGGAGTCGAACATTTCCGAACTCGAGATCACCGAGGCCGACGGCAAGGTTCGCATCGTGAAGGCCGACCCCCGCGCTGTGGCCTCCGCCGCACTGCCGGCGACCGTCCCCGTGGCGGCGGTCGCCGCGCCGGTGGCGCCCGCGCCGGCGGCCCCGGCACCCGCGCCTGCGGTCGAGACCGGGCACACCGTCACGTCGCCGATGGTCGGCACCTTCTACCGGTCGTCGAGTCCGGGCGGGCCGCCGCTCGTCGAGGTCGGCACGGCGGTCAAGGAAGGCCAGCCGCTGTGCATCATCGAGGCGATGAAGATCATGAACGAGATCGAGGCCGACAAGGCAGGCACCGTGACCCGCATCCTGGTCGAGAACGGCCAGGCGGTCGAGTTCGGGCAAGCGCTGTTCGTCATCGGGTAGGCCCTCGATGTTCAAGAAGATCCTGATCGCCAACCGAGGCGAGATCGCCCTGCGCGTCCAGCGTGCCTGCCGCGAGATGGGCATCAAGTCGGTCGTCGTCTACTCGGAGGCCGACCGCGACGCCAAGTACGTCAAGCTCGCCGACGAGGCGGTGTGCATCGGGGCGGCACCGTCGGCACAGAGCTACCTCAACATGCCGGCGATCATCGCGACGGCCGAAGTCACCGACGCCGAGGCGATCCACCCCGGCTATGGCTTCCTGAGCGAGAACGCAGACTTCGCCGAGCGCGTCGAGCGCAGCGGCTTCACGTTCATCGGCCCGCCGCCGGCAGCGATCCGGATCATGGGCGACAAGGTCTCGGCCAAGCAGGCGATGATCCGCGCCGGCGTGCCCTGCGTGCCCGGCTCGGAAGGCGCGTTGCCCGAGGATCCGAAGGAGATCGTGCGCATCGCGCGCACGGTCGGCTACCCGGTGATCATCAAGGCCGCGGGCGGCGGCGGCGGCCGCGGCATGCGCGTCGTCCACACCGAGGCCGCCCTGCTCAACGCGGTGCAGATGACGCGCAGCGAGGCCGGCGCCGCGTTCGGCAACCCGCAGGTCTACATGGAGAAGTTCCTGCAGAACCCGCGGCACATCGAGATCCAGGTCCTGGCCGACGCGCACCGCAACGCCGTGTGGCTCGGCGAGCGCGACTGCTCGATGCAAAGACGCCACCAGAAGATCATCGAGGAGGCGCCGGCGCCGGGCATCCCGCGGCGCGTCATCGAGCGCATCGGCGACCGCTGCGCCGCCGCGTGCAAGAAGATCGGCTACCGCGGCGCCGGCACCTTCGAGTTCCTGTTCGAGAACGGCGAGTTCTACTTCATCGAGATGAACACGCGCGTGCAGGTCGAGCACCCGGTGACGGAGATGGTCACCGGCATCGACATCGTGCAGCAGCAGATCCGCGTCGCCGCCGGCGAGAAGCTGCCGTTCACGCAGCGCCAGATCCAGATGCGCGGCCACGCGATCGAGTGCCGGCGGCCCGGGGGTGCGCGTCGACTCGCACGCCTACACGAACTACTTCGTGCCGCCGAACTACGATTCGATGATCGGCAAGATCATCACCCACGGCGACACGCGCGAGCAGGCGCTCGCCCGCATGCGCACCGCGCTGATGGAGACGCTCGTCGAGGGCATCCAGACCAACATCGCGCTGCACCGCGAACTGATGGTTGACGCCAAGTTCGTCGAAGGCGGCACCAGCATCCACTACCTCGAAGGCTGGCTCGGCCAGCACAACCGCTGACGCCGACGTCGTGCACGAGCTCGTGCTGCGCGCCCCCGAGGCGCTGGTCGAGGCGTTGAGCGACGCGCTCGCCGACGAGCTCGATGCGCTCGCGGTCTCGGTCGAGGACGCCGACGCCGGCAGCGACACCGAATGTGCGCTGTTCGGCGAGCCGGGGCTGCCGCCGCCGGCCGCGGCCTGGCAGCACTCGACGCTGCGCGCGCTGTTCGCCGACGAGGCGCAAGCCACCGCGGCCGCCGCGCTGCTGCTGGCGCAGGACTGGGCGCACGACGTCGCGGTCGAGGGCCTGCGGCCCGTGCCCGACGAAGACTGGGTGCGGCTGACGCAGTCGCAGTTCGAGCCGGTGCCGATCACCCCCGGGTTCTGGGTCGTGCCGAGCTGGCACGAGACGCCTGCCGACGCGACGCGCGTGATCCGGCTCGACCCCGGGCTCGCGTTCGGCACCGGCACGCACCCGACGACGCGCATGTGCCTGCGCTGGATCGCGCGCGCCGCCGCCGCGCGGCCGGCACCGTGGCCGCGCGTGCTCGACTACGGCTGCGGCTCCGGCATCCTCGCGATCGCCGCCGCGCTGCACGGTGCACGCGACGTCGACGCGGTGGACCTCGACCCCGCCGCCGTCGAGGCGACGCGGGCCAACGCCGCTGCCAACGGCGTCGCGCTGCACCCGGGCGCGCCCGAGCTCGCGCAGGGCCGCTACGCGCTCGTGCTGGCGAACATCCTCGCGCAGCCGCTGAAGCTTCTCGCGCCGCTGCTGTGCCGCCACGTCGACGCCGACGGCGACCTGGTGCTCGCCGGCATCCTCGAGCGCCAGGCCGACGAACTGCGCACCGCCTACGCCCCATGGTGCCGGCTCGAGGTCGCCGACGAAGACGACGGCTGGGTGCTGATGACGTCACGCTTCGGCGGCGCGGCCGACCGCTCGTGAGCCTCGCCGCGCGCTGCCCCGCCTGCCGCACGGCGTTTCGCGTCGTGCCGGACCAGCTGCGCATCTCCGGCGGCTGGGTGCGCTGCGGCCGCTGCGCCGACGTCTTCGACGCCAACGAGACGCTGTTCGACCTGCGGTCGCCCGCCGCGTCGGTGGCGCGCTCCGACACCGCACCCGGGTCGGACACGGCGGCACCGCAGGCGGCCGAAGCAGCGCCGCCCGAGTCGGCCCGCGGCGACGCGGCTGACAAGAGCGTCGCCGAGCACGCGCCCGCCGAGCCGGTGGACGAGCCGCCGGTCGACACGCCCCTGGAGCCCCATGCGGCGCCGGCGGCCGACTGGACGCCCGAGCCGACGATCGCGCCCGCGGCGCCGATGCCCAGCGGCGAGCCGGCGCTCGTCGCGGCACCCGCGCCGCCGGAGCCGCCCGCGCCATGGCCGAGCGTCGATGCCGCCGCGGACGACGTCGGCGCGGTCGGCGTCGACGCGGAAACCGCGCTCGCGCCTGCCGATCACGCGGCGACGCCCGAGATCGCACCCGTCGACGACACGCCGCGCGACACCGTGGGTGCGCAGGCGGCGAGCACCGACGATCGCATCGAGCCCTCGCTTGCCGCCACGGCGCCCGAACCACCGGCGCCCAGCGCCGATGCCACGACGGCCGCGGCGGCGCCCGAGGCCGAGACGCCGGCCACGCCCGCCTTCGTCCGCGAGGCCGAACGCGCCGAGCGCTGGCAGTCGCCCGAGATGCGGGCGCTGCTCGGCGGCGCCGCCGTGCTGCTCGCGGGCGCCGCGCTGATCCAGGGCCTGCGCGGCTTCCACGCCCCGCTCACCGCCGAGTGGCCGCAGACGCGCACCTGGGTGGAGCCGCTGTGCCGGCTCGCCGGCTGCCAGCTCGAGCCTCGTCGGCGCCTCGACGCCATGTCGGTCGAGGGCAGCAGCCTCGTGCAGCTCGACGGCAGCGCGCTGACGCAACTGTCGCTGGTGCTGCGCAACCGCGACCGCGCCGAGGTGCTGCTGCCGGCGATCGAGCTGACGCTGACCGACGTGCAGGGCACCGTCGTCGCGCGCAAGGTGTTCGCGGCGGGCGAGCTCGGTGCCGCCAATGCGGCGATCGCCGGCGACGCCGAGCTCGCGCTGCAGGGCGTGCTCGACACCAGCGGCCTGCCCGTCGTGGGCTACACGATCGAACTGTTCTATCCCTGAGCCGCCTTCGGCGGCGCTTCTTGCGGAGACCCCATGCCAGCACTGATCTGCGGCTCGCTCGCGTTCGACACCATCACGACCTTCCACGGCCGCTTCGCGCAGCAGATCCTGCCCGACCAGGTCCACATCCTGAACGTCTCGTTCCTCGTGCCGACGCTGCGGCGCGAGTTCGGCGGCTGCGCCGGCAACATCGCGTACACGCTGGCGCAGCTCGGCGGCGAGCCGGTCGTGATGGCCGCGCTCGGCAACGACGGCGCCGAGTACCTCGAGCGCATGCGCGCGCTCGGCATCGACACCTCGTGCGTGCGCGTCGAACCCGGGCACTACACCGCGCAGGCGATCATCATCACCGACACCGACAACAACCAGATCACCGCGTTCCACCCCGGCGCGATGATGCAGGCGCACCTGACGCCGGTGCCCGCGCGCGCCGACCTGAGGATCGGCATCGTCGCCCCCGACGGCCGCGACGCGATGCTGCAGCACGCCGAGCAGTTGCACGCGGCCGGCATCCCGTTCGTGTTCGACCCCGGCCAGGGGCTGCCGATGTTCGACGGCGCCGAGCTGCGTCGCTTCGTCGCGCAGGCGAGCTGGGTCGCCGTCAACGACTACGAGGCACGCCTGCTCGCCGAGCGCACAGGCCAGAGCATGGCCGAGATGTCGCGCTCGCACCTGCGCGGCGTCGTCGTGACGCTCGGCGCCGACGGCTGCGAGCTGTGGCAGCAGGGCGAGCGCCTGCACGTGCCCGGCGTGCCGGCTGCCGAGGTCGTCGACCCGACCGGCTGCGGCGACGCGTTCCGTGCCGCGCTGCTCTACGGCCTCGAGCGCGGCTGGCCGCTGCAGCGCTGCGTCGAGCTCGGCAACCGCGTCGGCGCGCTGAAGATCGCCTGCCGCGGCGGACAGAACCACCGCATCGAGCGTGGCATGTTGCCGCTCTGAGGCGGCCCATCGGACTTCAGTGACGGGTTCGGCGGCCGATACGTCGCCCATGGACACGCAACTGATGCTCGCGGTGGTGGGGTCGGCGCTTGCCGGCGGTTCGGCCGGTGCCGGCGCGGCCTGGTGGTGGCAGTCACGCAGCGTGCGTGCGCTGCAGGCGCGGCTCGCGCAGAGCGAGCAGTCGCGCGCGACCGTGACCGAGCGTGCGCGCCAGGCGCGCACGCAGATCGGACAACTGCAGCAGGCGCTCGAGGCGGCCAAGGCCGAGCTTGCCGCGAAGGACAGGCAGGCCGAACGCGCCGACGGCGGCCGCCACCGGCGCGAGCAGCTGTCGCGCACGCTCGACGACCAGGCGACGCTCGTATTGCCCCGCCACGATTTGCCGGCCGACGGCTTCGCCGAGACCCAGCCCTTCGTCTGACGCCGTCACCGGCCGTCACCGCGCGCCTCAGCTGCGCGACCAGCCTCGACGCTGCGCATCGAGCCAGCGCTCGACGGCGTCGACGTCGCAGTCCAGCCCGAGCACCTTGCGCCGCGACGTGGCCCCATGCAGCAACGCGACCGCGCGTCGCGCAAGGCCGAGTTGACCGGCGATCCACGCGACGAGCGCGGCGTTCGCCCGCCCGTCGACCGCGGGCGCCGCGACGCGCACGCGCAGCCATCCGTCGAGAAGCCCGACCGTGGCATCGATGCCAGATCGCGGCACGACGACGATGCGCAGACGGCACCCCTGCGAGTCGCCCGCCACGCAAGGCCAGCGATGTGCAGTGGCCGGCCGGTCCGGCGGGCCGGTTGTCATGGCGACGTTCGACCGGCAATCGGGATAGGGGCCGATCATCGCTGACCGGGCCCCTCCCACACCACCCGGCATGCGGGTCCGCACCGGGCGGTTCGAGAAGTTGAGGTCAGGAG
>JALOSD010000159.1 GCA_025458585.1 Burkholderiaceae bacterium
CGCGCGGCAAGACGGCGACGACGCCGCTGACGCCCGAGGAGATCGACAAGCTCACGGCCCTGGTGCAGGAGAGCATCGGCTTCAACCGCGAGCGCGGCGACTCGGTGCGCGTCATCAACGCGCCGTTCCGCGTCGAGCCAGCGCCGGTCGTCGACGAGCTGCCGGTGTGGCAGCAGCCCGCGGTGCACGACCTGCTTCGCCACGGCGCCGTGCCGACGGCGCTCGCGCTCGTCGCGCTCGCCGTCGTGTTCGGCCTCGTGCGCCCGGCGCTCAAGACCGTGGCGCCGCCGCCGCCCGCCGCACGAGGCGGCCAGCTCGCCGCCGTCGTCGCCGACGACCCGAACGATCCGTCGTCGCCCGCGCTGCCCGCGCTCGAGGCGCCGCGCACGAGCGACAAGCTCGAGCGCGCGCGCCAGCTCGCGAAGGACAACCCGGTGGCGGTGGCCGGCATCGTGCGCGGCTGGGTAAGCGGCGAGGCGGCCTGAGGCGATGGCGGCGCTCGACGACAAGGGCATCGAGGACGCGGCGATCCTGCTGATGTCGCTCGGCGAGGAGGAGGCAGCCGAAGTCTTCCGCCACCTCACGCCGAAGGAAGTGCAGCGCCTCGGCGAGGCGATCGCGAAGATGAGGGCGGTGCCGCGCGAGCGCCTGGAGGCCGTGCTCGAGCGTTTCGAGACCGTCGCCGCGCAGCACAGCACGCTGGTGCCCGACACCGACGAGTACGTCAAGAGCGTGCTGCGCAAGGCGCTCGGCGAGGACAAGGCCAACCTGCTGCTCGACCGCATCCTGCAGGGCAGCGACGTCTCGGGCATCGAGAGCCTGAAGTGGATGGACGCCGGCTCGGTGGCCGAGCTGCTGCGCCACGAGCACCCGCAGATCGTCGCCGCGATCCTCGTGCACCTCGAGTTCGACCACGCGAGCGACGTGCTGAAGGCGCTCGGCGAGCGCCAGCGCAACGAGGTGATGGTGCGCATCGCGACCCTCGACGGCATCCAGCCCTCGGCGCTGAAGGACCTCAACGAGGTCATGAGCCGCGTGCTCGCCGGCGGCGACCGGCTGAAGAAGGCGACGCTCGGCGGGCCGAAGACCGCCGCCGAGATCATCAACATGCTGGGCAGCTCGATCGAGACCTCGGTGCTCGACTACATCCGCGAGGCCGACCACGACCTGGCGCAGAAGATCATGGACAACATGTTCACCTTCGACGACCTGGACAAGCTCGACGACAAGGGCATCCAGGCGCTGCTCAAGGAGGTGCAGAGCGAGTCGCTGGTGGTGGCGCTCAAGGGCGCGAGCCCCGAACTGCGCGACAAGATCTTCCGCAACATGTCGACGCGCGCCGCCGAGACGCTGCGCGAGGACCTCGAAGGCCGCGGGCCGGTGCGCCTGTCGGAGGTCGAGGCCGAACAGAAGGAGATGCTGAAGATCGTGCGGCGCCTGGCCGACGAAGGCCAGATCGTGCTCGGAGGCGGCAGCGATGACGAGTTCGTCTAAGCCGAACGGAAACGGCGGCGAGCGCGGCGCGCCGAGCTACACGCGCTTCATCCCGCGCGAGGAGCTGCAGGGCTTTGCCGCCTGGACGCCCGACGCGCTCGGCGGCGCCGCCCGCGCCGCGCCGGGCGCTGTGCCGGGTGCAGCGCCGGCCTCGCCGACGCCCGGCGCCGAGCCGGCCCCCGACGCGGCAGCGCTGCTGCAGGCCGAGCTGCGCGCGGCGCGCCAGGCCGGCTACCAGGACGGCTACCGCGACGGCCTCGTCGCGCTCGACAACTTCAAGCGCAGCTTCGCCGCGCAGACGACGGCGCAGGTCGGCGCGCTGCTGCAGCGCTTCGACGCCGAGCTCGCCGCGCTCGAGTCCGGCATCGCGGAGACGCTGGCGCGCACCGCGGTGGAACTCGCGCGCCAGGTCGTGCGCTGCGAGCTCGCGACGCACCCCGAACTCGTCGCGCGCGTCGCCGAGGACGCGGTGCACGCGGTGCTGCTGTCGGCGCGCCACATACGGCTCGCGGTCCACCCCGACGACGTCGCGCTCGTCGAGCAGGGCGCAGCCGAGGTGATCGCCGCGCGCGGCGTGCGCGTCGCCGCGGCGCCCGAGATCGAGCGCGGCGGCTGCCGCATCGAGTCCGACCTCGGCGAGGTCGACGCGCGCATCGAGACGCGCTGGACCCAGGCGGCGGCGGCCCTCGGCCAGAGCATCGCGTGGCACGAGGAGCGCGGCGCGATATGAGCCCCGCCGACACGACCTTCGCCCCCGCCGCGCCCGCGGCCGACGCCCGCCCCGAGCGCTGGGCGCGCTGGCTGCGCGACCTGCAGACCTACGCGGCGACGCCGCAGCCGCTGCGCTGCGAGGGCACGCTGGTGCGCGTGACCGGCCTCGTGCTCGAGGCGGCGGGCATCCGCGTGCCTGTCGGCGCGGTGTGCGAGGTGCGCGCGAGCGGCAGCCTGCCGGTGCTCGCCGAGGTCGTCGGCTTCCACGGCGACCGCGCCTTCCTGATGGCCACCGGCGAGGTCGCCGGGCTCGCCAGCGGCGCGCGCGTCGTGCCGCGCGAGGTCGCGCCGTCGCCGCCGCGCCTGGGCGGCCACAACCATCCGTGGCGGCGCAGCGAGGACCGCGGCCTGCACCTGCCGATGGGCGACGGCCTGCTCGGCCGCGTCGTCGACTCGATGGGGGTGCCGCTAGACCGCGGCGGCCCGATCCGAGGCACCCGCGACGAGCCGATGGCGCGTCGGCCGATCAACGCGATGGACCGTGCCCCGATCCGCACGCCGCTCGACACCGGCGTGCGCGCGATCAACGCGCTGCTGACGATCGGCCGCGGCCAGCGCGTGGGTCTGTTCGCCGGCACCGGCGTCGGCAAGTCGGTGCTGCTCGGCATGATGGCGCGCTACACCGCCGCCGACGTGATCGTCGTCGGCCTGATCGGCGAGCGCGGGCGCGAGGTCAAGGAGTTCATCGAGGACAACCTCGGCGACGAGGGGCTCGCGCGCTCGGTCGTCGTCGCCGCGCCGGCCGACGCGCCGCCGCTGCTGCGCATGCAGGGCGCGACCTACGCCACCGCGATCGCCGAGCACTTCCGCGACCGCGGCCGCCACGTGCTGCTGCTGATGGACAGCCTGACGCGCTACGCGATGGCGCAGCGCGAGATTGCCCTTGCGATCGGCGAGCCGCCGGCCACCAAGGGCTACCCGCCGAGCGTGTTCGCCAAGCTGCCGCAGCTCGTCGAGCGCAGCGGCAACGGCCTGAACGGCGTCGGCTCGATCACCGCCTTCTACACCGTGCTCAGCGAAGGCGACGACCAGCAGGACCCGATCGCCGACGCGGCGCGCGGCGTGCTGGACGGCCACATCGTGCTGTCGCGCGAGCTCGCCGAGGCGGGCCACTTCCCGGCGATCGACGTCGAGCGCTCGGTGTCGCGCGTGATGACGGCCGTGGCGCCGCGCGACCAGCTCGACGCCGCGCGCCGCGCGCGCCAGATGCTCTCGCGGCTGACCAAGGCGCGCGACCTGATCCAGCTCGGCGCCTACACGCCCGGCCACGACGCCGAGCTCGACGCGGCGGTGCGCAAGCACCCCGCGCTCGCGGCGCTGCTGCAGCAGGACATGCACGAGCGCGCCGTGCTCGACGACAGCCGACTCGCCCTGCTCGCCACCGTCGCCGCCTGACCCCTCACCCCCAGTCACCGGGAACGCCCACGATGCAAGCGCTGCACACCCTGCTCGAACGCGAAGAAGCCGAACGCGACCAGGCGCTCAAGCGGCTGCAGCACGCCGAGGAGCTCGCGCGGCGCGCGCGCGCGCAGGCCGAGATGCTGCACGGCTATCGCGACGAGTACCGCCAGCGCTGGAGCGTGCAGTTCGAGCGCGGCGGCAGCATGTCGATCGTGCAGTGCTACCTCGGCTTCATGCAGCGGCTGCAGCAGGCGATCGCGCAGCAGCAGCGCGACGCCGAGCAGGCCGCCGCCCGCGCGCAGCAGTGCCGCGCCGAACTCGCGACGCAGCAGCTGCGCGTCGCGTCGGTGCGCAAGCTGATCGAGCGCCGCCAGCACGAGGTGCAGCGCGTTGCCGCGCGGCGCGAGCAGAAGCTCGGCGACGAGATCGCCGCCCGCACCGCGGCGCGCACCCTCGCCGCCTGGCCCGCGGCCGGCACGGCGACGAACGCCGCCTGAGCGCGAGGCCGCCGATGAACGCCATGCCCTCCCTTGCCGTCGGGGCCGTGAACGCGGCCGCGGCCCCATCGGCCACCCGATCGCGCTCCGGCCACGACGCGCCGGACGGCCGCGGCGACGACTTCGCCAGCCTGCTCGGGCGCGACCTGGCGGCGACGCCGAAGCCGGGCGATGCCGCCGCGGGCCGCGCGGAGCCCGGCGACCGCGGCCGAGCCGGCGGGCAAGGCGAGCCCGGCGTCCGGGCAGGCGGCGGCCGCCCACGGCGCGCATCGCGCCGTGCCGGCCACGCCCGCGACGCCGGCGAAGCCGCGCGGCGACCCGACCCTCGACGCCGCCAGCGCACGGGCGAGCGATGTCAGCGCCGACGCGGACGAGCCGCGTGCGACCGTCCCCGCGGTGGGCCTCGACGCCGACGCCGCCACCGACGAGGCGCAGGCCACGATGGCGACGACCGTCGATCCTGCGCCCTCACCGGTCATCGCCGCGGCAGCGCCGGCGCGGCCGGCCGCCGTGCGCGCGACGCCGGCCGACGCGGCCCTGCCGGCGCAGGCCGCGCTCGAGCGGCGAAGCGCCACCACCATCGAACCCGGCGCCGTCGCCTCGACGCGCGCCGACCGCCACGAGGTGCGGGCCAAGGCCGGCGACGGGCGC
>JALOSD010000160.1 GCA_025458585.1 Burkholderiaceae bacterium
CATCGCGCCATGCACCAGCAGGCCGATCATCGACAACGTGCCGATGGGCCGCAGCATCAGCGCAGCCATGCTGCCGTGGCCGGGCGTGCCGGCCAGGGTATCCGCTGGCTCGGCGCCGAACTGCTGCAGTTGCAGCCGGTTGTTGCCCACGAAGAGCGTCAGGGTCTGCACGTCGCGAACCGTGGAGCCCAGTTCGATGTGCAGTCGCAGCCGGCGCTGCGCCCGAAACAGCGTCGCACAGGCCGCCACGAACGCCACCCAGCGGCTGCGGCCGAAGCGCGCCTTGAAGGCCTCGCGGTCCTGCAACAGTTCGGGGTAGATGCCGAGGCTGGCGTTGACCAGGAAGATGCGTTCGTTGATGGCGGCCACTTGCACCGGTGTCGCTCGCGCCTCCAGCAGCAGCCTGGCCGCAGCGGTGGGCTCGGTGGGGATGCCGTGCGTCCTGGCAAAGTAGTTGAAGGTGCCGTATGGAATGACGCCCATCGCGCAGCCCGCGGCGTGCGCGGCCTGGGCCACCGTGTTGAGGCTGCCATCGCCGCCCACGGCGACCACCGCGGAACCGTGCGCGACCGCCTTCGCTGCCGCAGCGGTCGCGACCCGCGGCAGTTCGGCGGGCTTGCAGATCAGCAGTTCGCCCTTGCGCCCTGCCGCCGCCAGGGCCGACTCGATCACCGCGCGTTTGGCATCGACATCGGAGGAGCCCGCAGCGGCGTTGACGACGAACAGCAGAGTCGATGCGCGATCGAGCCGTGGCGCCGACAGCTCGGAGCGTCCCGCGCCGTCGACCCCTGGGGCACTGACCCCGTCCACCATCAGTCGTGGCGCAGAAGGTCGCCGAAGACCGTGTGCTCACCGTCCCTGCGATCGGCGCCTGGCGCGTCGTACAGGACGAGCCAGCTGGGCTTGCGCCCCGCCAGCGCGGGCGGAAGGTCACAGATCGCCTCGGCGCGGTTGGTACCACGCCCGTGCGGCAGCGAGACCGACTCGGTCAGTGCCGCCTCGAAGCGAACCGGATCGCGGTTGGCGGCCAGCGACGGGCGCGCTGCAGGCCACTTGAAGACGCGGATCTCGCCGTTCAGCACCATCGTCGGGCCGGCCAGGATGTAGAGGTCATCACCTGAAAAGTGCAGGTCGCGGACGCCCAGGCCGTCGAGCTGCAGGAAGTGCTTGCGCAGCACGCCGCCGTTGGCGTCCAGAGGAAGCAGGCGCAGTTGGTCGCCGCGCGCCTCGACCTCGATCTCGAGCAGCGCCGACCAGCCGCGCAGCACCGGGCCGCGCAAGCCCAGCAGCAGCCGGCGCCCGTCCACCGCCAGGCCTTCGATGTCGAAGCCGTTGTCCTTGCCCGGGATCGCCATGTAGGGCCCGAAGTGGGGGTCGTCAGCCAATGCGCGGGTGAGCTGGTTGGTCTGCGCATCACCTTTCAGTCGCAGTGCGCGCCGGCCATCCTGGGCTTGCCGCACCAGGCAGGGTTCGCCTTCGGCGTCGGCCTCGAGGGGCAGACAGGCCAGCAGGCGGCGGTTGCCATCGAGCACCACCTTCGCAAGACGCTTGGCGTTGTAGGCGTGGTCCCGGTCAGGCTTGGCGTTCTTGCGCTTCAAGCCGTGCGAGCCGACCACCCACAGGAAACCATCGGCCACCGCCATGCCTTCCAGGTCGGCCTCTTCGTTGGCCGTGCCGGGCAGATCCAGCAGGTCGGCCAGCGGGAAGTCGCGAACCTCGCCAAAGCGCAAGACTTCGCGCCCAACGGGGTCGAGCCGGCGCAGACGGTCCAAGCCACAGGCTTCATCGCCAGCCACCCAGAGCCAGTCGCCGGTGAAGGCCGCACCAGACAGATTGCTCTGAACCAGGGAGCCGGGCGCGAACTCCAGGCGAACGGCGTTCGTGGTTCGGGTGTTGGGCATGGTGGGTTCTCCGGAACAGGCGGCGCCAGGAAGACCACGAGCTGCAGCGGACGCGAACCGCAGCCGCGAAACGCCGAAGTTTGCGGTCGAAGTCGAGATCGGTGTGCAGGCTATTCCGAAGTTGGCGTTCTACGAAATTTGCTTTTTCCTGGCAAGTCGCAGACTGACATTGCGCGTGTCCCTCAACCGCTGGAGGCCCGTGATGCAAGTGCTTTTCAAGTCCCGCCACCCGCAAGCCGCCGACCTGCGTGACCTGACCGAGCGCCGCGTGCGCTTTGTGCTGCGGCGCCTGCGCTGGATGGTGCCGCGCGCCGAAGTGCAGATGTCGGACGTGAACGGTCCCCGCGGCGGTGTCGACAAGCGCTGTCAGGTGGAGTTGCGAACCGACGGCGCCGGGTCGGTGGTCGTTGCCTCCGTGGCAAATAACTGGCGCACCGCACTGGACCACGCATTGGCGCGCGCCGCACGATTCCTGATGCGCCAGTGGCGCCGTGGGAGCGACTCCCGCCGCATGCGCCAGCGCCTCCGGTCGTGAAGCGGCTGCTCAGCCAACGCGTCGAGCCGGTGCAGTTCGCGACGCGGCAGACTGACGTTGCGTCGGCGAACCAATGCCGGGTTCGGCCTCGATCTGGTCAAGCGCCGCGTTGGTTGCCTTGGCGACCTTCACGGCCACGCAGGAGCCAGCCTCTATGCGGTAGTTCCGGACATTGCCCTGCAGATCGCGCAGGGCCTGAGGGCGGAGAACCGCAGGCTTCAATCAATCTCGCCGCGAGCGATCGCCAGCAGCACCTTCTCGTCGGCTTTCATGCGTCGGCGGCCAGGCCCGGATGCCAGCCCTTCGCCGATGAGATCGCGAAGCCGCTTCCTGGCCTGCTCTTCCTGGTCGCGCCGAACGAGGTTGCGGATGACGTCGCTCCGCGAGAACATCAGCGACGACCGCTGGCCACGTCGTACAGCCAGCGAGGCGGCAGATCGGTCAGGCAGGCGACTTGGTATGCAGCGCGTTCGAGGCAATCCGCGTCGTCGGGCCAGTAACGTCGACGACGCGCCGGTTCCTGTTCGAGGCTGTCTACGAAAGCGGCCCGTCGACGCACCGCCGCAACCCGCGCCTCACGGTCGGCGAAAGCGCGCCACGCCGGCCATCCTGCTACGAGCTCGACACAGTGCCTGAGCAGCTGTTCGTCGTTTGCGAGTCGGCCTGGCCCAGCCTCCGCCGCAGTGCGCACCGCTTCGATCGCCGAGACACGCATCTGTCGGCGTCGTGCGGCCTGCTGCCAGGAGACCACGCGCACTGCAGCGAAAGTCAGTACGGCCGCCACGACCGCCGCGACCCAATCGCTGCACCAGGGGTGCCGTTGCGAGCACTCGCCGAGCGCGACTGCAGCCGCGAGCAACAGGTACAACCAAGCCGCAAGCGATGCCGCGTATATCAGCCCAACACCAAAGCGGTGATTTACTGGCCAGCGGAAGAGCCCGAGCTCGACCCCGAACCAGTCGAGCGGCCTGTTCGCGAACGCCCCATCGGGCAGGCCAAGCTCGCGCTCGATCGCGGCAGCGCGGCCCACCAATTCGTCGTAGAGCTGGTCGTTACGCTTGTTGTAGGTGACAACGCCCAGCAGCACCGAAAGGCCAACGGCCCCGAGCGCTGCACGCTGGACTGGCAGCAACGTGCCCCCAGCGAAGACAGCAACCGCGGTCGACAGCGGCACGAGACCCAGCAACTTGAAGCGGATATCGCTGAGCAGGCGAAACGAACTGGCTACTTCGCCGTACTCCTTCAGCAGGGCTTCGCGCCGGGCCTTAAGCCGCTCGTCGGCTCTACCCGCGGGGCGCACCGTAAACGCCATCTGGACCCCCGATTTCCCGCGCAGATATATCGTGAAGTATGTGCCTGCCCCGCTCCCTTGTCACGACTGACTGACCCGATGTGTCTGCCGGGCGCGATCCTCGCCGCGCCCAACTCCTGCAGACGCACCGTCATCCACTGCACCGTAACACTTGGCGTCGAGCCAAGACTGGTGGACGAGTGTTGGCCGTCGCACGCTGCCCGACTGTCGTGGCACTCGCTTCATGCGTAGTCAGGACGACACTTAGCGTGGCGAGCATGCAGCGGCACCTTTGCGCGTGCCGTCGAATATGTTGAGCGCGGCGGCAGCGTCACCGTCGCAGCCTGCCTCCCCCAAGAAGAAGAGCAGCCCGAGCGGCTCGCATCACCCGAGCCGCCGTACCCCCGGCCCTTGTGGCACAAGCCGCCAAGCCGCCGCACCCGCAGTGATGCGAGCCCGCCTCCGCAGCGTTCTCAGCGCCCCAGCAACCGTGTCGCCTGCTGCCTTCCCCCGTAGTCCTACGGCGGGCCCTAAGCCCGTCCCGTTGACACTCAGATCATCGCCCGCACCGAGGACGGCCCGAACGACAGCGGCCGTCGTCAACAGGGCACTCGACGATCAGCCCTTCGTG
>JALOSD010000161.1 GCA_025458585.1 Burkholderiaceae bacterium
GGCGACGACTTCGTCGCCGGGCTCGCGCAGCGCACCGGCGCGGCGCCCGACGACCTGCTCGGGCAGCTGTCGCAGATCCTGCCGCAGATGGTCGACCGCGCGACGCCCGAAGGCCGCGTGCCGGACGCTGGCCTCGGCGACATCGGCGCGATCCTCAGCCGCTTCGACCAGCGCTGACGGCGCGGCCAGCGGCGTGCGCCACGACGAGTACCTCGCGCACGACGCCACCGCGCTCGCGGCCGCCGTCGCCAGCGGCGACGTGAGCGCTCGCGAACTGCTAGAGCTTGCGCTGGCGCAGCTCGCGCGCGTGCAGCCGAAGGTCAACGCGGTCAACCGGCTGATGGAGGCGCAGGCTCGCGCGCAGCTCGAGCGGCCGCTCGCCGGCGCGCTCGCCGGCGTGCCGCTGCCGATCAAGGACGGCATCCAGGACTACGCCGGCGTGCCGACGGGCTACGGCAGCCGCGCGATGCAGCGCGTCGTGCCGAAGCAGCACTCGGCGATCGTGCGCCGGCTGCTCGGCGCCGGCGCCGTGATCTTCGGCAAGACGAACCTGCCCGAATTCGGCCTCAAGGGCGTCACCGACCCGATCGCGTCCGCGCGCACGAACAATCCCTGGGACCTCGGTCGCACCCCCGGCGGCTCGAGCGGCGGCGCCGCGGCGGCGGTTGCCGCCGGCGTCGTGCCGATGGCCGCCGGCAACGACGGCGGCGGGTCGCTGCGCATCCCGGCGGCGTGCTGCGGGCTGTTCGCGCTCAAGCCTTCGCGCGGGCGCGTGTCGGTCGGCCCGGGCATGGGCGAGGCGTGGTTCGGCGCCAACGTCGACGGCGTGATCTCGCGCAGCGTGCGCGACACCGCGCTCGCGCTCGACGTGCTCGCCGGCCCCGAACCGGGCGACCCGTACGTGATCGCGCCGCCGCCGGCGCCCTATGCCGAGCTCGCGCGGCGCGAGCCGCCGCGGCTGCGCATCGCGTTCTCGACCGCGAGCCCGATCGGCACGCCGGTGCACGCCGAGGCGGTGGCTGCGGTGCGCGCCACCGCGGCGCTGCTGCAACGGCTCGGTCACGAGGTCGACGAGGCGGCGCCGGTGATCGACGGCGCGGCACTCGCGAGCGACTACCTGCACGTCTACTTCGGCGCGGTGCCGGCGGTGCTGCGCTGGGCACGCACGCAGGGCGCGCGCGACGACGAGTTCGAGCCGCTGACGCGCGTGCTCGGCGCGCTCGGCGAAGGCGTCTCGGCCGGCACGCTGACGACGCACCTGATGCAGTGGAACGCCCACGCCCGCGCGCTCGGCGCGTTCCACCAGCGCTTCGACCTGTGGCTGACGCCGACGCTCGCCGGCCCGCCGATTCCGCACGGCACCGGCGACCCGCCGCCGGCGCAGGTCGCGGCGCTGATGGCGCTCGTGCGCACCGGGCTGCTGAAGCGCCTGGCCGGCAGCGCGCTGCTGCGCCAGGCGATCGACCGCATCGCGCGCGAGAACCTGACGCACGTGCCGTTCACCCAGATCGCCAACCTGACCGGTGTGCCGGCGATGAGCGTGCCGCTGCACTGGACCGCCGACGGGCTGCCACTGGGCGTGCAGTTCGTCGCCGCGTTCGGCGGCGAGGCGACGCTGCTGCAGCTCGCGACGCAGCTCGAGGCGGCGCAACCCTGGTTCGACCGCCTGCCGCCGATCGCCCGCGAAGCCCCGTGACGCCCGGCGCCGGCGGCGGCGTGGACAATCGCCGGCCATGGCCGACGCCGCGAACCGCCCGCTGCTCGAGATCGACCGCCTGAGCGTGCGCTTCGGCGGCGCGACGGTCGTCGACGAGGTCTCGTTCGCCATCGGCGCCGGCGAGAAGTTCGCCCTCGTCGGCGAGTCGGGCTCGGGCAAGTCGATCACCGCGCTGTCGGTGCTGCGGCTCGTCGACGCGGCCACGACGAGCGGCAGCATTCGCTTCGACGGCCAGGAGCTGATGACGAAGAGCGAGCGCGCGATGCGCGGTCTGCGCGGGGCCGAGATCTCGATGATCTTCCAGGAGCCGATGACGGCGCTGAACCCGCTGTACACGGTCGGCAACCAGATCGGCGAGGTGCTCGAGCTGCACGAGGGCCTGCGGCCGAACGCGGCGCGCGCGCGGGCGGTGGAACTGCTCGCGCGCACCGGCGTCCCCGAGCCCGAGCGCCGGCTCGACGCCTACCCGCACGAGCTCTCGGGCGGCCAGCGCCAGCGCGCGATGATCGCGATGGCGCTCGCCTGCCGGCCCAAGCTGCTGATCGCCGACGAGCCGACGACGGCACTCGACGTGACGATCCAGGCGCAGATCCTCGCGCTGCTCGACGACCTGCAGCGCGAGATGGGGATGGCGCTGCTGTTCATCACGCACGACCTGAACCTGGTGCGCCGCTTCACGCACCGCGTCGGCGTGATGGAGCGCGGCAAGCTGGTCGAGACAGGACCGACGGCCGAGGTGTTCGCGCAGCCGCGGCACCCGTACACGCAGCGCCTGCTCGCCAGCCGGCCGCAGCGCGTCGTGCAGGAGGTGCCGGCCGACGCGCCGGTGCTGATGGAAGGGCGCAGCGTCGACGTCACGTTCCCGATCCCGCTCGGCTGGTTTCGCAAGCGCGACTTCGTCGCCGTGCGCGAGGCCACGCTCACGCTCAAGCGCGGCGAGACGCTGGGCATCGTCGGCGAGTCGGGCTCGGGCAAGACGACGCTGGGCATGGCGCTGCTCGCGCTGCAGCCGATCGCCGCCGGCGAGGTTCGCCTGGGCGAGGTGCGCCTCGACGATGCGCCGCGCGAGGCGCTGCGCCGCATGCGCCGGCGCATGCAGGTCGTGTTCCAGGACCCCTTCGCCAGCCTGAGCCCGCGCATGACGGTGGGGCAGATCGTCGGCGAGGGGCTGGCGCTGCACCGCCCCGAGCTGACGCCGGCCGAGCGCGAGCGCGCCGTGCTCGCGATGCTCGACGAGGTGGGGCTGTCGGAGCGCCACGGCGTCGCGATGGTGCTGCAGCGCTACCCGCACGAGTTCAGCGGCGGGCAGCGCCAGCGCATCGCGATCGCGCGTGCGGTGGTGCTGCAGCCCGAGGTGCTGGTGCTCGACGAGCCGACGTCGGCGCTCGACGTCTCGGTGCAGCAGCAGGTGCTGCGCCTGCTCGCCGACCTGCAGCGGCGTTACGGCATCAGCTACGTCTTCATCAGCCACGACCTGGCGGTCGTGCGCGCGATGTCGCACCGCGTGATGGTGATGAAGGACGGCCAGGTGGTCGAGGAAGGCGAGGCGCAGGCGCTGTTCGCCGCGCCGCGCGAGGCCTACACGCGCGAACTGCTCGCCGCCGCGCACCTCGGGTGACGATGCTCTCGATCGACGACGTTCGCGCCGCCGCCGCGCGCCTGCAGGGTGTCGCGCACCGCACGCCGGTGCTGACGTCGCGCACGCTCGACGCGATCGTCGGCGCGCGGGTGTTCCTGAAGGCCGAGCACCTGCAGCGCATGGGCGCGTTCAAGTTCCGCGGCGCGTACAACGCAGTCGCCTCGCTCGCGCCGGCCGAGCGTGCGCGCGGCGTCGTCGCGTTCTCGTCGGGCAACCACGCGCAGGCGGTCGCGCTTGCCGCGCAGCTGCTCGATTGCACGGCGACGGTCGTGATGCCGCACGACGCGCCACCGATGAAGCTTGCCGCGACCCGCGGCTACGGCGCCGACGTCGTGCTCTACGACCGCTACCGCGAGGACCGCGCCGCGATCGCCGCCGCGCTCGTCGAGCGCACCGGCGCCGCGCTGATCCCGCCCTACGACGACGAGCGCGTGATGGCCGGCGCCGGCACGACGGCGCTCGAGCTGCTGGAGCAGACGGCCGACGGCGGCCCGCTCGACGCGCTGATCGTCTGCGCCGGCGGCGGCGGGCTGCTGTCGGGCTGTGCGGTGGCGGCGAAGGCGCTCGCGCCGGCAATCGAGGTCTACGGCGCCGAACCCGAGGCCGGCGACGACATGCGGCGCTCGCTGCACGAGGGCCGCATCGTGACGATCGACGTGCCGCGCACGATCTGCGACGGCCAGCAGACGACGAGCGTGGGCGCGCGGCCGTTCGAGGTGATCCGCCGCCACGTCACCGACGTGCTGACGGTGAGCGACGCCGCGGTCGTCGACGCGATGCGCTTCGCGCTCGAGCGCCTGAAGCAGGTGCTCGAGCCCTCGGGGGCGAGCGCGCTCGCGGCGTTGACGACGCACGCCGCGCGCTTCCGGGGGCGGCGCGTCGGCGTGACGCTGTCGGGCGGCAACGTCGACGTCGCGCGTGTCGTCGCGCTGATGACCGGCGCCGAGCGGGCGGGCTGAGGCACGCGCTCGTCGAGCGCGGCCTCGCGCCGGTGCTCGCCGGGCGCCGGCGCGACGCCCTCGAGGCACTGGCGCGCGATCTCGGCGGCCTGCCGGTGCGGGTGGCCGACGTGGCCGATGCCCGTTCGGTGCGCGCGCTCGTCGGCCGCGGCGACGTGCTGCTGTCGACCGTCGGCCCGTTCGCCCGCCACGGCCGCGCGGCGCTCGAGGCGGCGCTGCAGGCGAAGGCGCACTACCTCGACTCGACCGGCGAGCCGGCCTTCCTGCGCCTCGTGTTCGAGCAGTTCGACGAGCCGGCGCGCAAGGCCGGCGTTGGCGTCGTGCCCGCGTTCGGCTACGACTACGTGCCGGGGCACACGGCGGCCGCGGCGGCGCTCGAGCGCGCCGGGCCCGACGCGGTGCGCGTCGAGATCGGCTACTTCGCGGTCGGCAGTCGCTTCGGCATGAGCCAGGGCACCTTCGCGTCGCTCGCCGGCGCGCTCGTCGAGCCCGGCGTGTTCTTCGACGGCGGGCGACGCCGCCTCGGATACGCCGGGCTGCGCTCGCGCCGCTTCGACGTCGATGGCCGGTCGATGAGCGCGGTGTCGGTGCCCGGCTCGGAGTGCCTCGCGCTGCCGGCCTCGTACCCGCGGCTGCGCGACATCGACGTCTACCTGGGCTGGTTCGGCGCGCTGTCGCCGGCGATGTCCGCGCTATCGCGCGCGCAGGTCGCGCTGTTCGCCGTGCCGGGCTACCGGCGCACGCTGGCGTGGGCGGCGGCGCGTCTGGGCTCGTCCGGCCGCGGCCCCGACGAGGCCGCTCGGGCGGGAAATGGCTCGCACGTCGTGGCGATCGCCGGCGACGCGAAAGGTCGGCCGCTGGCCACCGCGGTGCTGCGCGGCGTCAACGGCTACACCTACACCGCACGCATGCTCGCCTGGGGTGCCGAGCGGGCGGCGCGCCGTGGACTGAAAGCGCGCGGCGCGCTCGGGCCGGTGGCCGCGTACGGGCTGGCGGCACTGATCGACGGCAACCGCGAAGCCGGTCTCGCGCTGACGGTGTCCTGAGGCGGCTTGGCGTCCCGGCCCGTTGCCGTGGCCGGCGAGGACCGCCTGCGGCCCAGGCTCGCGCGCGACCATCGGCTGACGGCTGACGGCCGCCGGCTGTTGCGTCGTCGCCGTGTTCTCGTGCAGGGCTTGGGGCGAGCGCGAGTCGGGCCTGCGCCCGCACGCCCGCACGCCCGCACGCCCGCACGCCCGCACGCCCGCACGCCCGCACGCCCGCACGCCCGGATCACGCGGCCACCGCCGTCGCCCTGCCGCCACCACCCTCGCACCGCCGCGC
>JALOSD010000019.1 GCA_025458585.1 Burkholderiaceae bacterium
GCCAACCCGGCGCTGCAGGGTGCGCAGGACCGAGTCGCTGAACCGCTCGGGGTGGCGACGCTGCAGTTCCTCCAGCAGCGTCACCGCCATCAGCGAGGGCGCGCCTTCAAGCATCGGCACCACCTCCGCGTCCCAGACCGCCGCCAGCGGTTCAGCGCGGGTGCGCCAGTGGCGTGGCGGCCGTTGCGACGGCAGCACCGTCGCTGCCTCCAGCCGGACGATCTTCCGGCGGATGCAGCGGGAAGCGAACCCGTTCCCGCCACCCCGCATGCAGCACGCGGGCAGCGCCAATCTGTGGGATGCGGCGGACGTGGCCGCGTGGGAGCGGCGCGAGCGTGAACGGACGCGATCACGGACCGTCGTCGGCTGCGTGAGCTTGAGGTCAGCGTCATGAGCGGGTCCACCCTCAGGAAGCTGCGTGGCGGCTGCTATGCGGTCACGCTGGCATTGCCGCCCGACATCGCGGAGTTCGCGCTGGAGGGGTTCCGCGCGCGGGGCTTTGAAAGCGCGGACGCCCATCTTTCCTGTGTGCTGAACTCGGCGATGTTCGACGAGATGTGCGCCGAACGGGAGGGCGAAGGCTCGCCGTACAACGGCTTTTTTGAGAAGGGTGACGACGACTTGCCCTTCCGAGGCGCGATCAAGACGCAAGCGCGGGCCTTGTCCCTTGCCGCAGCCGTTCATCCCCGTGGGGTCGGTTGTCCGAAAAATGACTACAAATTTCGGACGAGAACTTGCTTGCTTCTTGTCCGAAAAACGTATACAAATATCGGACAGGAGTAGATCGTGTCCGACCTCGGAAGCCGCATAGCCGCCACCATCGACACCGGCCCGACAGGCCGGGTGTGGGTTCCGGCTGACTTCGCCGGGCGGCTGGCAATCTGCGCCGGATAGAGCGGGGTCTGTACGACCGCCCGGCGATCAACAGCCTGACCAAGCGCCCGACCGTCCCCGACTACCGCGAGGTTCTCGATGCGCTGTCACGGCGCGACCAGCTTCGGATGCTGGTTGACGGCATGACGGCGGCGAACGATCTCGGCCTGACCGACGCTGTACCCGCACGGGTCACGATCCATACCGATGCGCGCCGCCGCTCGATCCAACTGGACAATCTCGTGATCGAGTTCAAGCTGACCGCACCGAGCCGCCTCTACTGGGCAGGGCGGCCCGCCATGCGCATCGTGCAGGCGCTGCACTGGCTCAAGGACACGCTCACGCGGGACAGCGACCTCATCAGAAGCCGTCTCGCATCTATCCTGGCCGACGGCAAGCGCGGTCCGTCGATCCGTGACGATCTCCAGCAGGGATTCGGAACCCTCCCGGCATGGATGCAGGATTTCCTGCGGACGGTTCCAGGCTTCGATCTGTCGCCACCCGTGCCGCCGGTAAAGCCCTCGCGTACGAAAGAGGCAGCGGCGACGGGAGGCGCGCCATGAACAAGAACTTCGCCAACGTCATCTCGGCGACCGACAAGGAGCGGCTTGACCTGTTTCTTGCGACCGCCGCTCGCATGGGTACAGCCGTCCAGAACGTCGAAAAGGACTTCTGGGTGTGCTGGACGCTCGATGCACTCTTCAACGGCCTCGAACCAAGCGGCCCGCGTCTCCTGTTCAAAGGCGGAACGTCGCTTTCCAAGGCGTTCGGCCTCATCCCGCGCTTCTCCGAGGACATCGACATCACGGTCTTCCGTGGCGATCTCGGCCAGGATGTCGAGGTCGAAGCGCTTCAAGGGCTGAGCGGGAAGCAGCGCAGGAAGCGCCTGGATGCCCGACGCCTGTCAGACATACCTGCACGGCCCCTTCTCGGCGCAGCTTCACGCCATCGCGACGGCGGGGATCGGCAAGGATCGCTGCAAGCTTGAGGCTGACCCGGAAGACAAGGATGGGCAAACGCTGCTCTTCTGGTACCCGGCGGTGACGAGCCGCGACGAGTACATCCGCTCGGCGGTCAAGATCGAGTCCGGTGCGAAGTCGGCGCTTGATCCGCACACGTCGGCGTCGATCTTCGCGTCTCCAACATCACGACGGTGCGCCCCGAACGAACGCTTTGGGACAAGGTCGCCATCCTGCACGGCCTGCGCCAGTGGTACGAGCGACGGGGCGAACTCAAGCAAGGCGGACAGCGCGTCTCACGGCACTACCACGATGTGTTCCGGCTCATGCAGAGCGAACAGGCGAAAACGTGGCTGGCCGACCGCGCGCTGGGCGCTGACTGCGTGCTTCATGCCAGCCTGTTCTTCGGGAGTCCGGACCTTGGGCTGGATTCAGCCCAGCCGGGAAGCTTCACGCTGCAACCGACGGCTGCCATGCGTGAAGCCCTGGGCGCCGACTATCGGGCGATGGTCGGAATGGTGTTCGGCGCGCCGCCGCCTCTCGACGAAGTCCTTGCGGGCGTCGCCGAGGTCGAGCGCATCGTCAACGCGCCGGACGGTGTCTGACCCGCGACGATGCTTTCAAGGCGGTCGGTCCAGGCCCTCAAGGCCGCAGCCTGTTCCTGAAGGTAGTCGTGATGGTCGTAGACCTGCCAGGCACCGGGCATCCGATGCCCGAGCATGATCTCCGCGATGTGAGGCTCGGTCAGCGTCGAGAAGTTGGTGCGGGCCGTCCGCCGCAGGTCGTGGATGGACCAGTGCTCCATTTCAAACTTCTCGTGTCGCATTAGCCACTGCATGACGTTGTAGGGCAGCGCCAGTGGCGCGCTCGTTCCCATGGGCTCGTCGCTACCTGCATTGGTGAACAGGTAGCGGCTCCCGGCGCTCAAGGCCATCGCCTCCTTGATCAGCGGCGCGGTCTCGGGCGTGATGGGCCGGAGGAGCGGCTTGCCGGTCGCGTGCCCGAGCTTGTGGTTGCCGGGCGGCACCGTCCACACGCTGCGCTCGAAGTCGAAGTGGCTCTTCTCGGCCTGCCGCAGCTCGCCATTCCGGCAGCCGTAGATCAGGCAGAGCTTCAGGAAGAGGCAGTTCTTCGCGGCCATGCGCGAGCGTTCGATGGCGCGCCAGACTCTTGCGATCTCGTCGCCCGAGAGCGTGCGCGATCCGGGGAGCTTCTTGATCTGCAAGTCTTCCTTGGCGTTGATCCCGGCGAGTGCGCTGGTGGCGATCAGCTCACGACGCAAGGCCCACTTCAGCATCTGCTTGGCGTTGACGAGGATGCGCTCGGCAATACCGGGCCGCAAGGTCGCGTGCTTCTCCAGCAGATCGAGCCACTGATGCAACGTCACCTTCTCGGCGGGCAACTTCCCGATCACCGGGAAGACGTGCAGCTCAAAGCTGCGCAGGATGTCGTAGTGCCCCTTCTTGTTCTTCTCGCAGTAGGCCGTGTGCCAGGCGCGGAAGAGCGTTTCGACGGTCTCGACCTTGTTGATGGCCTGCCGTTCAAGGAGGCGGACGATGCGCGGATCGTGCCCCTGCTCGTGCTGGGCGCGCAGCCGCTGCGCTTCGTCGCGCGCCTGCTTCAGGCTCATCAGCGGGTAGCTGCCAAGGTCCAGCCGGGAGAATTTGCCGCCGCTGCGGAAGCGCAACTGGAACGTGATCTTGCCCTTGGGCGTGATCCGGACGCCCAGTCCATCACGGTCGCCGCGTTCGGCCAGGCGGGGCCGTTCCTTCCCATGATTGGCCTTGAGCCAAGTGTCGGAGAGCGCCATTTCGCACCTATGTGTGTACATAGCGCGAAGCGGGTTGCGGGGAGCGGGCGTTTATGTACACGGCTATGTACACATCGCCCCTGTCTGCACCTGTCGCGCCGTGGCTTCACTTGACCACGGTGACGGGTGCGGCTTCCTCGTCCTTTCCTCCCAAAGAGCCTCGCTGTGGCGCAGCTTGACCCTGCTTGACCTAGAGCCCGATGTGAGGGTGGGAGATGATGGCGAAGGTGCGCCGGCGGCGCACCTCGGTGGCGAGGTCGGACATGGCACAAAAGCGGCGGCCCGCGCGTGGCGGGCCGCTTGACGGGAGGCGCGGATTATCGCCGCCAGATCACTCTTCGAGCAGCGACCGAAGCATCCACGCCGTCTTTTGGCTGCGCCGAAAGCCGGCAGGCATCAGTCCTCCAGCAACGACCGCAGCATCCACGCCGTCTTTTCATGCACGTCGAGGCGCTGGGTCAGGAGGTCGGCCGTGGGCTGGTCGTCGGCCTTCGCGGCGAGCGCGAACACGCCGCGCGCGGTGCGCGCGACCGCCTCGTGGCCCTCGACGAGGATGCGCACCATCTCCATCGCCTTAGGCGGCTCGGCCGGCGCGTCGGGAATGCTGCTGAGCTTGCCGTACTGCGCGTAGCTGCCCGGCGCCGGGTGGCCGAGCGAGCGGATGCGCTCGGCGATCGGGTCGACGGCGTTCCACAGCTCGGTGTACTGCGTCATGAACATCGCGTGCAGCGTGTTGAACATCGGCCCAGTGACGTTCCAATGGAAGTTGTGGGTCGTCAGGTACAGCGTGTAGGTGTCGGCGAGCAGCCGGCTCAGCCCGCCGGCGATCGCCGCGCGGTCTTTCTCGCCGATGCCGATGTCGATCTGCAGGGCGCCGCCCTTGCCGTTCTTCTTGCCCATCGTGTGCTCCTGTCGTCGTGGTCGGACGACCGAGTCTAGCGAAGCGTCGGCGCGTCAACCCGTCAGGCGCTTGACGCCCGGCAACTCGCAGCCGTAGACGGCGTTGCGCAGCGCCGCGATCGCCTCGTAGCGCGTGAAGGTGCGCCGCCACGCGAGCACGACGCGGCGGGTGGGCACGGGCTCGGCGAACGGGACGTAGACCACGTGCGGCTGCGGCTCCTTCGGCACGCTCAGCTGCGGCACGACGGTGACGCCCATGCCCGAGGCGACCATGTGCTTGATCGTCTCGAGCGACGAGCCCTCGAAGCTCTTGCGGATGCCCTCGGCGTCGCTCGAGAAGCGCGCGAACTCGGGGCACACCTCAAGCACGTGGTCGCGGAAGCAATGCCCGGTGCCCAGCAGCAGCATCGTCTCGCGCTTGAGCTCCTCGCTGGTGATGTGTTCGCGCCCGGCCAGCGGGTGCGTCCTCGGCACCGCGACCATGAACGGCTCGTCGTACAGCGGCGCGATCGCGAGACCCGTGTCGGGAAACGGCTCGGCCATGATCGCGCAGTCGAGCTCGCCGGTGCGCAGCATCTCGAGCAGCTTGACGGTGAAGTTCTCCTGCAGCATCAGCGGCATCTGCGGCGTCATCTCGATCGCGTGCCGCACGAGCTCGGGCAGCAGGTACGGCCCGATCGTGTAGATGATGCCCAGGCGCAGCGGGCCGGCGAGCGGGTCCTTGCCGCGCTTGGCGATCTCCTTGATCGCCGCCGCCTGCTCGATCACGGCCTGCGCCTGGCGCACGATCTCCTCGCCCAGCGGCGTCACGCTGACCTCGCTCGCGCCGCGCTCGAAGATCTTGACGTCGAGCTCCTCCTCGAGCTTCTTGATGGCGACCGACAGCGTGGGCTGCGAGACGAAGCAGGCCTCGGCGGCGCGGCCGAAGTGCTTCTCGCGGGCGACGGCGACGATGTAGCGCAGCTCGGTCAGCGTCATGCGGCGATTGTGCGCCAGCGCGGCGGCCCGTCAGGCCTTCAGATAGTCGTGCCGCGCGCCGAGCCAGCGCTGCACGTGGGCGCGCGCGGCGGCCGGGTCGGCGTCGAGCAGGCGCGGCGCGGCGCGGCGCGCCTGCTGCAGCAGCGGCTCGTCGGCGGCGAGGTCGGCGAAGCGCAGCAGCGCGTCGCCGCTCTGGCGCGCGCCCATGAACTCGCCGGGGCCGCGGATCGCGAGGTCGCGGCGCGCGATCTCGAAGCCGTCGGTCGTCTCGGCCATCGCGCGCAGCCGCTGCTTGCCGGTCTGCGACAGCGGCGGCGTGTACAGCAGCACGCACACGCTGGCGACGGCGCCGCGGCCGACGCGCCCGCGCAGCTGGTGCAGCTGCGCGAGGCCGAAGCGCTCGGCGTGCTCGACCACCATCAGGCTGGCGTTCGGCACGTCGACGCCGACCTCGATCACCGTCGTGGCCACGAGCACCGCCATCTGCCCGCCCGTGAACAGCGACATCGCGGCCGCCTTCTCGGCCGCCGGCATGCGCCCGTGCAGCAGGCCGACCATCACGGCCGGCATCGCGGCGGCGAGCTGGGCGTGGGTCTCGGTGGCGTGACGCAGGTCGACGTGCTCCGACTCCTCGACCAGCGGGCACACCCAGTAGACCTGGCGCCCATGCGCGACCTCGTCGCGGATGCGCGCGATGACGTCGTCGCGCCGCGTGTCGGCGAACACCTTCGTGACGACCGGCGTGCGCCCGGGCGGCAGTTCGTCGATCGTGCTGACGGCGAGGTCGGCGTAGTACGTCATCGCGAGCGTGCGCGGGATCGGCGTCGCGCTCATCATCAGCAGGTGCGGCTCGAGGCGCTCGCCCGGGGTGTCGGCCGGTGCCGCGTCGTCGAGCTTGCGGCGTAGCGCCAGGCGCTGCGCGACGCCGAAGCGGTGCTGCTCGTCGACGATCGCCAGGCCCAGGCGGGCGAATGCGACGTCGTGCTGGATCACGGCGTGCGTGCCGACGACGAGCCGGACCTGGCCGCTCGCGATGCGCGCGAGCCGCTCTTGCCGCGCGCGGCCACGGCGGCTGCCGGCGAGCCACGCCACCTCGACGCCCAGCGGCTCGAGCCACTGCACGAGCTTGCCGAAGTGCTGCTCGGCGAGGATCTCGGTGGGCGCCATCAGCGCGCACTGCCAGCCGGCGTCGATCGCCACCGCCGCCGCGAGCGCGGCGACCACCGTCTTGCCCGAGCCGACGTCGCCCTGCAGCAGGCGGTGCATCGGCTGGGCACGCGCGAGGTCGGCCGCGATCTCGTCGGCCACGCGCCGCTGCGCCGCCGTCAGCGCGAACGGCAGCGCCGCGAGCAGCCGCTCGGGCAGGCCGCCCGGCGCGGCGCGTAGCACCGGCGCGGCGAGGGCCGCGCGCTCGCGCCGCGCCATCAGCTGCGACAGCTGCTGCGCGAGCAGTTCGTCGAACTTCAACCGCCGCCAGGCCGGGTGGCTGCGGTCGTCGAGCTGGGCGAGCGGGGCGCCCGGCGGCGGGTGGTGCAGGAACGCGAGCGCCTCGCGCAGCGGCGGCAGGCCCGGCGGCCACTCGGCACGCCGTGTGGCCTCGGGCCAGAGCTCGTCGAGCGGCGCGCGGTGAAGCGCGCCCGCCACCGCCTTGCGCAGGTATGCCTGCGGCAGCGCCGCCGTCGTCGGGTAGACCGGCGTCAGCGCGCTCGGCAGCGGCGTCTCGTCGTCGACGACGCGCACCGTGGGGTGCACCATCTCGCGGCCGAACAGGCCGCCGCGCACCTCGCCGCGTACGCGCAGGCGCCGCCCGACGGCAAGCGCCTTCTGCTGCGCCGGGTAGAAGTGCAGGAAGCGCAGCACGAACTCGCCGCCGGCATCGGCGAGGCGCACGACGAGCTGGCGGCGCGCGCGCGCCTCGACGCGGCTGTCACGCACGACGCCTTCGACCTGCACCGTCGCGCCCGGGCGCGCCTGCGCGATCGGCACGACGCGCGTCTCGTCCTCGTAGCGCAGCGGCAGGTGCAGCGCGAGATCGACGTCGCGCACGAGGCCGAGCTTGTCGAGGGCGCGCTGCGGGCCGCTCTTGCCCCGGGGCGTCGGCGGGGTGTCCGGCGGGGCACGGTCGGGCATGGAACAATTCTGGCGCCGTACGGGTCCTTCCAGGCCGGTCCAGCCTGCAAGCCATGACGACGCGTCCGTACACCCTCAGCGACTTCGACTTCGCGCTGCCGCCCGAGCTCGTGGCGCAGCACCCGGCCGCGCAGCGCAGCGCGTCGCGCCTGCTCGACGGGCGCGGCGCGACGCCGGTCGACCGCGTGTTCCGCGACCTGCCGGCGCTGCTCGAGCCGGGCGACCTGCTCGTGTTCAACGACACGCGCGTGATCAAGGCGCGCCTGTTCGGCGAGAAGCCCACCGGCGGTGCCGTCGAGGCACTGATCGAGCGCGTGCTGCCCGGTCACGACGTGCTGGCCCAGCTGCGCGCGAGCAAGTCGCCCAAGCCCGGCTCGACGATCCGCTTCGCCGGCGCGTTCGACGCCGAGGTGCTCGGCCGCGAGGGTCCGGACGCGTCGCTGTTCCGGCTGCGCTTCCCGTCGGAGCCGCTCGCGCTGCTCGACGCGCACGGCCACGTGCCGCTGCCGCCGTACATCACGCACCCCGACACCGCCGAGGACGCGCAGCGCTACCAGACCGTGTTCGCGCGCCGCCCCGGCGCGGTGGCGGCACCCACCGCGTCGCTGCACTTCGACGAGATCGTGCTCGCCGCGCTCGAGACGCGTGGCGTCAAGCGCGCCGCGGTCACGCTGCACGTGGGCGCGGGCACGTTCCAGCCCGTGCGCACCGACTCGATCGCCGAGCATCGCATGCACAGCGAGTGGTACGAGGTGAGCCCGGCCGCGGTCGAGGCGGTCGAGGCCACGCGCGCCGCGGGCGGGCGTATCGTCGCGGCCGGCACGACGACGCTGCGTGCGCTCGAGTCGGCGGCGCTCGCCGGCCGGCTCGAAGCCGGCGCGCGCGAGACCGACATCTTCATCACACCGGGCTTCACGTTCCGCGCCGTCGACCTGCTGATCACCAACTTCCACCTGCCCAAGAGCACGCTGATGATGCTGGTGGCCGCGTTCGCCGGCTACGAGCACGTGATGGCGCTGTACCGCCACGGCGTGGAGGCGAGGTACCGCTTCTTCAGCTACGGCGACGCGATGCTGCTCGCCCGCGGCTGAGGCCCCGTGCTTCGACGGCCGCGACGGGCGCTGGGATTCGGCTCCACTGCGGTCTTCGAGCCTGGGCCGGAGCACGTACGCCCGGGCCGCGCGCCACGCTCGGCGCCTCGCAGGCGGCACCTCGCCAGCGGCCGCAACCGGCCCGAAACGCGCGCTCCACCCGTACGTCAGAAGCAAGGCCGCAGCGACAATCCCTCGCATGCTGCGCTTCGAGATCCTCGCCACCGACGGCCACGCACGCCGCGGGCGGCTCACGCTGAACCACGGCGTCGTCGAGACGCCTCAGTTCATGCCGGTAGGCACCTACGGCACCGTCAAGGGCGTGCTGCCGCGCGACCTCGAGGCGATGGGCGCGCAGATCATCCTCGGCAACACGTTCCACCTGTGGATGCGCCCGGGCCTGGACGTGGTGCGCACCTTCGGCGGCCTGCACCGCTTCGAGGGCTGGAGCCGGCCGATCCTGACCGACAGCGGCGGCTTCCAGGTCTGGAGCCTGGGCGGCGCCGACGGCAAGGGGCGCAAGATCACCGAGGAAGGCGTGCACTTCGCGTCGCCCGTCAACGGCGACAAGCTGTTCCTCACGCCCGAGCTCAGCATGCAGATCCAGACGGTGCTGAACTCCGACATCGTGATGCAGTTCGACGAGTGCACGCCGTACGAGACCGCGGGCCACGTGACGACCGAGCACGAGGCGCGCGCGTCGATGGAACTGAGCCTGCGCTGGGCCAGGCGCTCGCAGGCCGAGTTCGAGCGGCTGGGCAACCCGAACGCGCTGTTCGGCATCGTGCAGGGCGGCATGTACGAGACCCTGCGCGAGGCGTCGGCGGCGGCGCTGGACGACCTCGACCTGCCCGGCTACGCGATCGGCGGCGTCAGCGTCGGCGAGCCGAAGGAGGACATGCGCCGCCTCGTCGCGCACACGCCGCACCGGCTGCCGGTGCACAAGCCTCGCTACCTGATGGGCGTGGGCACGCCCGAGGACCTCGTCGACGGCGTCGCGCACGGCGTCGACCTGTTCGACTGCGTGATGCCCACGCGCAACGCGCGCAACGGCCACCTGTTCACGCGCTTCGGCGACCTGAAGATCCGCAACGCGAAGCACAAGACCGATGCGCGCCCGCTCGACGAGACGTGCACCTGCTACACCTGCGCGAACTTCAGCCGCGCCTACCTGCACCACCTCGACCGCTGCGGCGAGATGCTGGGGCCGATGCTCGCCAGCCTCCACAACCTGCACTACTACCTGAGCCTGATGCGCGAGGTGCGCGCCGCGCTCGACGCCGGCACCTTCGCCGACTTCCGCGCGCGTTTCGCCGCCGAGCGCGCGCGCGGCGTCGACTGAACGACGGCCCGAAGGCGACCGGCTCGGCCGCGGCGCCTCAGGTGCCGATCAGGCCGCCGTCGGCCTTTCGGATCACGACGGTGGCGCTACGCGGCCGGCCGTCGGGGCGTAAGTCGGGCCAGTTGCTGTGGCGCCGCGGGTTCGCCGGGTCGCTGCGTTCGCTCGGGGCCTCGCCCGGGTGCTGGACGTTGACGAACATCGTGCGCCCGTCGGGCGTGGCGGTGGCGCCGGTGATCTCGCAGCCCGGCGGGCCGACGAGGAAGCGGCGGATCTCGCCGGTGCGCGGGTCGGCGGCGAGCATCTGGTTGTTGCCCAGCCGCGCGAGGTCGCCGCGGCCCATCGCCGACGTGCTCATGTCGGTCTGGATCCACAGCACGCCGCGCGCGTCGACCCACAGCCCGTCGGGGCACGCGAACGCGTCGCCGTTGACGTTGCCCTTCGCGTCGGCGCGCTCGTTGGCCGGGTCGCCGGCGAGCACGAAGTGGTTCCACTGGAACGTGACGGCATCGAAGTCGCCGTCCTCCTTCCAGCGGATGATGTGGCCCGTCGTGTTGTTCGCGCGCGGGTTCGCGGCATCGACGGCGGGCTGGCCGGCGGCGCCGCGCTGGCTGTTGTTCGTCAGCGCACAGTAGACCCAGCCGTCGCGGTCGACGTCGATCCACTCGGGGCGGTCCATCTTCGTCGCGCGCAGCAGGTCGCTCGCCTGCCGTGCCTTCACGAGCACCTCGCCCTGGTCGGCGAAGCCCTGCTCGGCGGTCAGCGGCCGGCGGCCGTGCACGAGCGGCAGCCAGCGGCCGTTGCCGTCGGCGTCGAAGCGCGCGACGTGCAGCGTGCCGTGGTCGAGCAGCTCGCGGTTGGCGCCCAAGCCGCCGGGACGGATGCGGTCGCGGCTGACGAACTTGTAGATGTACTCGAAGCGCGCGTCCTCGCCCATGTAGACGACCGCGCGCGCGTCCTTCGTCACCGCCACCGTCGCGCCCTCGTGCGCGGCGCGGCCGAGCGCGGTGCGCTTGACCGGTGTCGACGTCGGGTCCAGCGGGTCGATCTCGACGACCCAGCCGAAGCGGTTCGGCTCGTTCGGGCGCCGGCCGGCGTCGAAGCGCTCGTCGAACTCGTGCCAGCGGAAGAAGCTCGGCGCGGTGCTGGGGCGCAGGCCCCAGCGGCGCTCGTGCGCGTCGGGCTGCTCGGGGCCCTTGAAGTAGAAGACGAAGTTCTCCTCGCAGGTCAGCACCGTGCCCCAAGGCGTCTTGCCGCTCGCGCAGTTGTTGAGCGTGCCGAGCACGACGGTGCCCGCCGGGTCCGCGGCGGTGCGCATCAGGGCGTGGCCGGCCGCCGGCCCGGCGATCGCGCACGGCGTGAATGCCGTGATGCGCCGCGCGTGGCGCGACGGCAGCACCTGCCGCCAGCGGCCGTCGCGCCACTCGACCTCGATCACCGAGACGCCGTGCGCGGCCTGCGCCTTGCGCACCTTCTCGGCGCCCCAGGTCGCCAAGCCGTCGGGGTGCAGCAGGCCGTCGTCGACGTATTCGTGGTTAATCACGAGCAGACCACGGCGGCTGCCGTCGAGCGCGACGTAGTGCAGGCCGTCGTGGTGCATCCCGATCTGCAGCGCCTGCTCGGCGGCGGTGTGGCCGGCGTCGAAGCGGAACGCCGGCATCGCACCGGCGACGCCCACTGGCTCGCCCCACGCGGCGACGACCTGCGTCACGTAGCCTTCGGGCACGGTCACCGCGTCGGCGGTCGACACCGGCACGCCCTTGAAGCCGAGCAGCGGCTGCGCGCCGGCAGCCGTCGCGCAGCCGGCGAGCGTGCCGACGCCCAGCGGCGCGAGCAGCCCACCGACGGCGGCACCGAGGCCGCCCCTGAGCACTGTGCGCCGCGCCGGGTCCGACACGTCGTGGATGCTCGGGTTGGACGAGCGGTTGCTGTCCTCCATCGTCGCGAAGTCCTTGGCCATCGGCGCCTACTCCTTCTTTCGGTCGAGGCTCCCGAGCACGGCGTCGGTATGTTCGCCGAGCGACGGAGCCAGCGCACCGATCGTCCCCGGCGTGCGTGACAGTTTCGGGACGACGCCCGGCACGTCGAGGCCGAGCCCGTCGGGCAGCGTGACGCGCTCGATCATGCGGCGCGCGCGGTAGTGCGGGTCGGCGGCGATGTCGGCCACGGTGTAGATGCGCCCGACCGGCACGCTCGCCGCCTGCAGGGCGGCGACGACGTCGGCCACCAGGCGCATCGACGTCCAGGCCTCGATCGCGGCGTCGATCTCGGCCACGCGCGGCACCCGCCCGGCGTTGGTCGCCAGCCCCGGGTCGTCGGCCAGGTCGGGCCGGCCGACGGCGTGCATCAGGCGCTTGAAGATCGAGTCGCCGTTGCCGCCGATCACGACCCTGCCGTCGGCGCAGCGGTAGGCGTTCGACGGCGCGATGCCCGGCAGCGCCGCGCCGGCCGGCTGGCGCACGGCGGCGAACGCGCTGTACTCGGGCAGCAGGCTTTCCATGCAGTTGAACACCGACTCGTACAGCGCGACGTCGACCACCTGGCCGCGCCCCTTGGGCGCCTGCGGCGACACGTCGCGCGCGCGCGCCTGCAGCGCCAGCAGCACGCCGATCACGCCGTGCAGCGCGGCCAGCGTGTCGCCCAGGCTGACGCCGGCGCGCACCGGCGCGCGGCCCGGCTCGCCCATCAGGTGGCGCAAGCCCCCCATCGCCTCGGCCACCACGGCGAAGCCGGGCAGGTCGCGGTACGGGCCGCTCTGCCCGTAGCCGCTGATGCGCAGCATGACGAGGCCCGGGTTGGCCGCGGCGAGCGCGTCGTAGCCCAGGCCCCACTTCTCCATCGTGCCGGGCTTGAAGTTCTCGACCAGCACGTCGCACTCGGCGGCGAGCGTGCGCACGGCGGCACGGCCCTCGTCGGTGCGCAGGTCGAGCACGACGCTTTGCTTGCCGCGGCTTTGCACCTGCCACCACACGCTGGTGCCGTCGTGCAGCAGTCGCCACTGGCGCAGCGGGTCGCCGTCGGGCGGCTCGACCTTGATCACGTCGGCACCGAAGTCGGCGAGCGTCTTGCCGACGAACGGGCCGGCGATCAGCTGGCCGAGTTCGAGCACCTTGAGGCCGGCCAGCGGCGGGGCAGCGGGCGATGCAGTGTCCATGCGGCGATGGTACGCAGACCGCCGCGGCGCGCAGCGTCAGCCGCCGGCCTGCTCGAGCTCGAATCGCGCGCCGTCGTACTGGCCGAGCCGCTGCGCCAGCACCGGCAGCGCCTGCGCCAGCGCCGCGTGCAGCGTGTGCGGCGGGTTGACGACGAACATGCCGCTGCCGGTCATGCCGAAGCCGCCGGGCTGCGGCGGCGCGACGTGCAGCGTCGCGTGCAGCCAGCCCTTGGGCGCGTCCTTCGCCGCGGCCTTCAGCCGCCGCGGCAGCTGCGCCGCCTCGACGAGCTGCACCTGCGGGTGCCACACCAGCACGGTGCCGGTGGCGAAGCGCTGCAGCGCCTCGCGCAGCGCGGCGACGACACGCGCGTAGTCGGTCTTGAGCTCGTAGCTCGGGTCGATCAGCACCACGCCGCGGCGCGACGGCGGCGGCAGTTCCTTGGCCAGCGCGGCGAAGCCGTCGGCCATCGCCACCGCGGTGTGCGCCCGCTCGCCGAGGTACGCGGCGACGATGCGGTGGTCGGTGGGGTGGAGCTCGAACAGGCGCAACCGGTCGCCGGGGCGCAGCAGCATCTGCGCGAAGGCTGGCGAGCCGGGGTACTGGGCGAGCGCGCCGCCGCCGTTGAACGCGCGAACCAGCGCGACGTAGTCGGCCAGCGGTGGCGGCAGGTCGGCGGCACCCCACAGCGGCTCGATGCCGCCGTGGTACTCGCCCTTCTTCTGCGCGTAGCCGCTGGCCAGCGCGTAGCCGCCGGCGCCGGCGTGCGTGTCGACGAGCGTGAACGCCTTGTCCTTCTGTGCCATCCAGCGCAGCACGTGCACGAGCACGACGTGCTTGAGCACGTCGGCGTGGTTGCCGGCGTGGAAGGCGTGGCGGTAGGCGAGCATGGCGCATTGTCGCGGCAGCATCGCGCAGGCGACGTCATGCGGGCGGCGTGTCGCGTACCCTTTGGGGTTTGCCGCTCACCTCCCGCGACACCATGCCCACGCTGTTCGACCCCATCCGCCTCGGCGAGCTCGAGCTCGCCACCCGCATCGTGATGGCCCCGCTGACGCGCAACCGCGCGCCCGGCCAGCTGCCCAACGCGCTGATGGCGCAGTACTACGCGCAGCGCGCCGACCCCGCCACCGGGGCGGCGCTGATCGTCACCGAGGCCACGCCGGTGTGCCCCGAGGGCCACGGCTACATCGACACGCCGGGGCTGCACAGCGCCGAGCAGGTCGCCGCCTGGCGCCAGGTCACCGACGCGGTGCACGCGCGCGGCGCGAAGATCGTCGTGCAGCTGTGGCACGTCGGGCGCGTGTCGCACGTCTCGTTGCAGCCCGGCGGGGCGGCGCCAGTGTCGTCGACGGCACGCGTCGCCCACACCAAGACCTTCCTGCACGGCGGCTTCGCGCCCTGTTCGCCGCCGCGCGCGCTGGCCACCGACGAGATCCCCGGGGTCGTCGAGGCGTTCCGCCGCGCGGCGCGTCACGCGCTCGACGCCGGCTTCGACGGCGTCGAGGTGCACGGCGCCAACGGCTACCTGATCGACCAGTTCCTGCGCGACAGCATCAACGACCGCACCGACGCCTACGGCGGCCCGATCGCCCACCGCATCCGCCTGCTGCGCGAGGTGATGACGGCCGTGGCCGGCGAGATCGGCGGCGGGCGCACCGGGCTGCGGCTGAGCCCGGTGACACCGTCGAACGACGCCGGCCAGGACCGCGACCCGCAGGCGCTGTTCGAAGCAGCCGTCGAGGCGCTCGCGCCGCTCGGGCTCGCGTATCTGCACGTGATCGAGGGCCAGACCGGCGGCGCGCGCGACGTCGCACCGTTCGACTACGCCGCGCTGCGCCGTCGCGTCACCGGCGCGTGGATGGTCAACAACGGCTACACGCGCATGATGGCGCTCGACGCCGTCGCCTCGGGCGCGGCCGACCTCGTCGCGTTCGGCAAGCCGTTCATCGCCAACCCCGACCTCGGGCTGCGCCTGAAGCTCGACGCGCCGCTGAACGCGCTCGACACGACGACGCTGTACGGCGGCGGCGCCCCCGGTTACGTCGACTACCCGCCGCTGCCGCCGGCGTGACGCTCCCGCACGCGGCGCGCGTCGCCGGCACGCTGGTCGTCGCCGCGGCGGCCGGCGCACTGGCGCAGTCGCTGCACGCGCCGCTGCCGTGGCTGCTCGGGCCGCTGTTCGCGACCGCCGCGCTCGCGACGGCCGGCGCGCCGGTGGCCGCGGCGGCGCGGCTGCGCAACGCCGGGCAGTGGGTGATCGGCGTCGCGCTCGGGCTGTACTTCACGCCCGAGGTGCTGCGCACCGTCGCCTCGCTGGCGCCGGCGCTGGCCGTCGGCATCGCGTGGGCGCTGCTGATGGGCTACGGCTTCTACCGCCTGCTCTGGGCGGCGAGCGGGCGGCCGCCGGCGGGCGGCCGGGCGACGGCCTTCTTCGCCGCCGCGATCGGCGGCGCGTCGGAGATGGCCGTGCTCGCCGAACGCCACGGCGCGAGCGTCGACCGCGTCGCCGCCGCGCATTCGCTGCGCGTGCTGCTCGTCGTCTCGGTGATCCCGATCGGGTTCCAGATCGCGGGGCTGCGCGGGCTCGACGCCGCCCTGCCCGCGGTGCAGGCGTTCGACGCCGGCGGCTTCGCCGCGCTGGTCGCGGCCTCGCTCGCCGGCGTCGGCGTGGCCCTCGCGCTGCGCCTGCCGAACGCCTGGGTGCTCGGCGCGCTCGGCGCGACCATCGCGCTGACGGCCGGCGGCTGGGCGGCGTCGGCGCTGCCGCGCGGGCTGCCCGAGGCGGGGCAGCTGTTCATCGGCGTCGCGCTGGGCACGCGTTTCTCGCCGGCATTCGCACGCCACGCGCCGCGCTTCCTCGCCGCGGTCGCGCTCGGCACGCTGGCCATGATCGTCGTCTCGGCCGGCTTCGCGTGGGCCCTCGCGCACGCCGTCGGGCTGCACCCGGCCACCGTGCTGCTCGGCACCTCGCCCGGCGCCATTGCCGAGATGTGCATCACGGCGAAGGTGCTGCAGCTCGGCGTGCCGGTCGTCACCGCGTTCCACGTCACGCGCTACGTCGCGGTGCTGCTGCTGACGGCGCCGCTGTACCGCTGGCTCGAGCGGCGCGCGGTGGCGGGCCCACCGGGGGGTCAGTAGCGCTCGGGGCGCACGCGGGCGCGGACGACCTGCAGGTAGAAGCCGCAGTGGCCCGACTGCGCCATCATCTTCGACGCCTGCCGGAACCCCATCGCGGCGTCGAACTTGAAGCAGGGGAAACGCGGCTCGCTGACGGCGAGCTCGGCGCCGCCTTCGAAGCACAGCCGGTCGCCGACGAACGCGTC
This sequence comes from Burkholderiaceae bacterium, assembly GCA_025458585.1. Taxonomy (GTDB): domain Bacteria; phylum Pseudomonadota; class Gammaproteobacteria; order Burkholderiales; family Burkholderiaceae_C; genus Calidifontimicrobium. Next base: position 16,559 of record JALOSD010000019.1, read on the forward strand.
GGCCTCGGTGATCCCTTCGAGCGTCAGGTTCTCGCCGAAGGCGCCGTGCGGCAGCGGCTCGTCCCACAGTGCGACGCCGGCCTGCGCGCGCATCGTGCGCCACGCCGAATAGTGCTCGGACGCGAACGCGTAGACGGCCTTCGCGAGCCCGCCGTGCACCGAGGGGTCGGCCTGCTCGTCGCCGTCGAGGCCGAGGCGGCCGACCTCGACCGGCCCGGCGACGGCGGTCTTCGCGATCGCACTCTTGACACGTCGGCCGCCGGCGTCGATCGTGCGCACCGTGCCGCGATTGACGCTGATGAGCCAGCCGCGCAGAGTGTCCGTAGGCATCACATCATTCCGTCACGAAAACGCAAAGCTGCTTTGCGGGCGCTCGTCACGCCCGCGGCGCCGGCCCCCGAACCCCGGTGGTTACCCCACCGTTACACTGGATCGACAATCGACGCCCCGGAACCTCCCGGTCCGGGGCGTACCTCACTGTAACTTCCGGACCGCGTGCGGTGAGCGGCATTCGGCCAGGCCCGCGGGCGCCGCGCGGGCGGCGAGCCTGGCCCAATCCCGCTTCCTCACGATTGGAGACGCCATGAGCTCGCCCGCCACCGTCAACGCCCCCGAGTACGTCAAGCACGCTCGCCTCGCCGCCTGGGTCGCCGAGGTCGCCGCGCTGACGCAGCCGAAGGACATCGTCTGGTGCGACGGCTCGCAGGCCGAGTACGACCGCCTGTGCGAACAGCTCGTCGCCGCCGGCACGATGCAGCGCCTCAACCCGGCGCTGCGCCCCGGCAGCTTCCTCGCGCGCAGCGACCCGAGCGACGTCGCGCGCGTCGAGGACCGCACCTTCATCTGCAGCGAGCGCGCCGAGGACGCCGGCCCGACGAACAACTGGCTCGCCCCGGCCGAGATGCGCGCGACGCTGCAGACCGGGCCGAGCGCGCTGTTCAAGGGCAGCATGCGCGGGCGCACGATGTACGTCGTGCCGTTCTCGATGGGGCCGGTGGGCTCGCACATCTCGCACATCGGCGTCGAGCTCACCGACAGCCCGTACGTCGCGGTGAGCATGCGCGTGATGACGCGCATGGGCCGCCGCGTCGTCGAGCAGCTCGGCAGCGACGGCACCTTCGTGCCCTGCGTGCACAGCGTGGGCGCGCCGCTCGAGCCGGGGCAGGCCGACGTCGCGTGGCCGTGCAACACGACGAAGTACATCGTGCACTACCCCGAGACGCACGAGATCTGGAGCTTCGGCTCGGGCTACGGCGGCAACGCGCTGCTGGGCAAGAAGTGCTTCGCGCTGCGCATCGCCTCGACGATGGGTCGCGACCAGGGCTGGCTCGCCGAGCACATGCTGATCCTCGGCGTGACCGACCCGCAGGGGCGCAAGCACCACGTCGCGGCGGCGTTCCCGAGCGCCTGCGGCAAGACCAACTTCGCGATGCTCGTGCCGCCCGCCGGCTTCGACGGCTGGAAGGTGACGACGATCGGCGACGACATCGCCTGGATCAAGCCGCACGCCGACGGCAGGATGTACGCGATCAACCCCGAGGCCGGCTACTTCGGCGTCGCGCCGGGCACCAACGCGCACACCAACCCGAACTGCATGGCGTCGCTGACGCGCGACGTGATCTTCACCAACGTCGCGCTGACCGACGACGGCGACGTCTGGTGGGAAGGCATGACCGACACGCCGCCGGCGCACCTGGTCGACTGGCAGGGCCGCGACTGGACGCCCGAGATCGCGAAGGCGAACCCGGGCCCCGACGGCAAGCCGCGCCCGGCCGCGCACCCGAACGCGCGCTTCACGGTGGCCGCCACCAACAACCCGGCGCTCGACCCCGAGTGGGACAGCACCGCGGGCGTGCCGATCGACGCCTTCATCTTCGGCGGCCGCCGCTCGACGACGGTGCCGCTGGTCACCGAGGCGCGCACGTGGATGGAAGGCGTCTACATGGCCGCGACGATGGGCTCCGAGACGACGGCCGCGCAAGCCGGCGCCACCGGCATCGTGCGCCGCGACCCGTTCGCGATGCTGCCGTTCTGCGGCTACCACATGGGCGACTACTTCAGGCACTGGCTCGAGATGGAGCACAAGCTGGAAGCGTCGGGCCACACGCTGCCGAAGATCTTCTGCGTCAACTGGTTCCGCAAGGGCGCCGACGGCAAGTTCGTCTGGCCAGGCTACGGCGAGAACATGCGCGTGCTGCAGTGGATCGTGCAGCGCGTGCGCGGCGAAGGCGGCGGCACCGAGCACCTGTTCGGCATCAGCCCGCGCTACGAGGACCTGAACTGGACCGGGCTGCCGTTCCCGCGCGAGCGCTTCGACGCCGTGATCGGCGTCGACCACCAGGCGTGGTCGCAGGAGATGAAGCTGCACGACGCGCTGTTCGAGCAGCTCGGCAGCCGCATGCCGGCCGAGCTCGCGACGACCAAGCAGCGGCTCGAAGAGCGCCTGGCGGCATGACACCCCCCCGAAGCGCCTTCGGCGCCTCCCCCAAGGGCCACGAAGGGGCCCCTTCAGGGCCTCGGGGGCGCCGCCAGCGGACCGGCAAAACCGGATTCGCGGCGGCTGCTCGGCCTGGCTCGCTTCGCTGAGCGCCAGCGAAGATCGGCGTCGGTCACGTCTGACGGGGCTCACGGCGCGCATGCGCATCCAGCTGCTGTCGGACCTGCACCTCGAGAGCGAAGCGTTCGACCCGCGGCCGGCGCCGGGCGCCGACCTGCTGGTGCTCGCCGGCGACATCGACAGCACGTGGTTCGGCTACGAGCGCTTCGCCGGCTGGCCGGTGCCGGTCGTCGTCGTCGCCGGCAACCACGAGTTCGACGGCCGCGACCTCGAAACCGCGTGGCCGGCGCTGCGCGAGCACTGCGCCGCGTTCGGCCTGACGCTGCTCGAGCGCCAGACCTGGCGCTGCACGGCGCCCGACGGCACGCGGCTGCGCCTGCTGGCCACCGTGCGCTGGAGCGATTTCGACGCCTTCGGCGCGCACGAACGGCCGCGCGCGATCCGCGCCGCCGTCTACTTCGCCAACGTGATGCGCGCGCGCCGCGACGGCCGCCTGTTCGACGCGCCCGCGGTGCGCGAGGAGGGGCTCGCGTGCCGGCGCTGGCTCGAGAGCGCGCTCGCCGAGCCGGCGGCGCCCGGCGAGCGCACCGTCGTCGTCACCCACTTCGCGCCCAGCCTGCGCAGCATGGACCCGCGCTACGGCCGCCAGCCGACGACGGCGAGTTTCTGCAACGCCGACGACGGCCTGATGCCCGGCGTCGATCTGTGGCTGCACGGCCACCTGCACTGCCGCTTCGACTACGTCGTGCCGCACGACGACGGCCGCCGCACGCGCGTCGTGTCGCAGGCGCGCGGCATCGGGGCCAAGGGCGAGACCGAAGGCTTCGACGCGCTGCGCCTGATCGAACTCGTCTGACACCCGCGCCGCGTGTCACACTCGCGGCCCCGGCATCACGTTCGAGGAAGACCCGATGAAGATACTCGTCGCCGTCGATGGCAGCCCGTTCACCAAGCGCATGCTCGGCTACCTCGCCGCCCACGACGAATGGCTCGGCCCGACGCAGCAGTACACGCTGCTGACCGTCGTGCCGGCGGTGCCGCCGCGCGCAGCCGCGGTGCTCGACCGCGACCTGCTGAAGAACTACTACGAGGAAGAAGGCGAGAAGGTCTTCAAGCCGATCCGCGCGTTCTTCAAGAAGCAGGGCATCGAGGCCGACTACGTGCTCAAGGTCGGCCACGCCGCCGACACGATCGCGGCGGTCGCCGAGAAGGGCGAGTACGACCTGCTGATGATGGGCTCGCACGGCCACGGCGTGCTCGGCACCCTCGTGATGGGCTCGGTCGCGACGAAGGTGCTCGCGCACTGCAAGGTGCCGGTGCTGCTCGTGCGCTGAGCGCGCACGGCCGGCGCGTGCTCAGCGCGCGCTCAGGCCGTCGAAACAGGTGCTCAGCACGAGCTCGATCACGCGCTCGTCGTCGTACTGCCCGGTGCTCTTGAGCAGCGGCGCGACCGGGTCGCACGCGAGCGCATATAGCGTGTAGAGCACGAGTTCGGGCGGCAGCGCCGGGTTGACGTCGCCGTCGCGCTGCGCCTGCACGATCAGCTCGCCGAGGTGCTCGCTGACGTCGTTCAGCCCGTCGAGGTAATCGCGGTGCTGCAGCAGCGCGCTGCGCAGCGTCGAGTTCTGCGACGGCAGCGCCGGCATCTCGCCGGCGAGCTGCACCTGCAGCGCCCAGCGGGCCATCGCACGCAGGCGATCGGCCGCGCGAGGCAACTGGCGCACGGCGTCGCTGTCGAGGAAGGCGCGGGCACGCTGCAGCACGCGCACCATCGCGGCGGCCGCGAGCTCCTCCTTCGAGGGGAAGTGCTTGTACAGGCTCGCCTTCGCGATGCCGACGTCGGCGGCGACCTCGTCGACCGTCATCGCGTCGAAGCCCTTTTCGGCGAGCAGCCGGTTGACGGCGTTGACGATCGCGTCTTCGCGCGCCTGCAGCATCTGCTGCCGAAACGAAACCTTGGCCATGCCGCGATTGTATGCAATCGCGACGCGACGGGCCGCGTTGCTACCGCCGCGTCAGCGGATCGACCAATCGGTCACCCCGGGCGACGGAACCAGCCACGGCCGCGGCGCGTTGGCGCCGCGGGCGCGGCCCGGTGCTCCGGCGCCACGGGCTGCAAGCTGAGCTCGAGGCCGAACGCGGTGCCGTGGTCGGCCGCGTCGGGGCCGATCGCGCGGCGCGGCCGCCGCCAGGGCCACCACCCCGCGGCCGGGATCTGCGTCTTGGGCATGCGACCTCCCGCTGGCGGAACACGACGATGCCGGAAGTGTCGGAGGTAACGGCAGGTGACTGTTGCCAATTGGTGCACCAAAGGCGCGCAATTGCGCGACAGTGCACGCTTTCGGGCCATCCGGCGGCGATCGGACGTGGGATGGCGCGGCACGGCTGCTGCTTGCATCCTCCGCATGTCGTCCTCGTTCGTCCCACCCCGATGAGCCGCCGCACCCTGACCTGGCTGACCTGGCTGACGGTTGCCGCCGCGATCGCGAGCGCGCTGTGGCTCGCCTGGCGCGGCGCGTCGCCGTCGCGCTACGGCGTCGCGCCGCTCGTGCTCGGGCGGCCGGTGCCGCCCGCCGACGCCGTGCGTGCCGACGACGAGCGCCCGCACCGCGCGCTGCCCGGCACGTCACGCCACTCGGGACTGCCGCGGCAGTGAGTGCTCGCCTTCGAGCGCAGCCCTGGCGCCACGTTCGAGCGCGCCGCCGATCTGGTCGAGCAGGCTCGGCGGCCCGCCGGCGCCACCCCCGAACTGCCACTGGTGCCAGTGCAGCGCGACCGGCACCGTGACATCGGTCCGCAGCGCCAGCAGCGCGCCGCGCTCGACCGCCTCGCGCACCTGCACCCACGGCGCGACGCCGACGCCCCAGCCCATCGCCGCCGCGCGCACGTAGGCGTCGCTCGACGGCACGTAGCGCTCCTGCAGCCGCGGCGCGCGCACGCCGAACGCACGCGCCACCCACTGCGCCTGCATGTCGTCCTTGCGATTGAAGACGAGGAAGGGCACGCGCGCGAAGTTCTCGCGCGTCAGGCTGCCCGAAAGCTGCACGCGCACGAACGCCGGGCTCGCCACCGCCGTGTAGTGCATCACGCCGAGCGGCTGCACGCGGCAGCCGCGAAGCGCGTCGCTGACGGTGCTGACGCAGCCGAGCACCGCGCCCTGGCGCAGCCACTCGTGCGTGAAGTCCTGGTCGTCGACGATCAGCTCGAGGCCGTAACCGTCGCGGTGGCCGGCCTGCACCACCGGGTCGAGCGCCGGCAGCACCCAGGTCGCGAGGCTGTCGGCGTTGACGGCGATCGGCAGCCGCTCGGCGCTCGCCAGCCGCGCGCCGAGCTCGCGCGCGGCGTCGGCGCGCAGCGCGTGCCACTGGCGCGCGAAGCGCAGCAGCACCTTGCCGGCGTCGGTCAGCTGCAGCGGCCGCGAACGGATCACCAGCGGCTGCCCCACCTGCGTCTCGAGCGCGCGCAGCCGCTGCGACACCGCCGACTGCGTGATCGCGAGCCGCGCCGCCGCGCGCTCGAAGGCGCCCTCGTCGGCGAGCGCGGCGAGGCAGTCGAGCGCGGCGGGGTCGAGGTCTTTCATCAGATGAACTAATGCTATTCGATATTTCGTGATGATCACTCATGGAACGGCGCGGCTGCCGACAATCCGGGCCTCGGTCGGCGTCGACGCCGGCCCCCAGCAAGGAACACCGCGATGAAAGTGATCGTCCTCGGCGCCGGCATCATCGGCATCAGCACCGCCTGGCACCTGCTCGACGAAGGGCACGAGGTGACCGTCGTCGACCGCCAGGACGACGCCGCGCTCGAGACGAGCTTCGCCAACGGCGCGCAGATCTCGGTCAGCTTCTGCGAGCCGTGGGCGAACGCCGAGGCGCCGCTGAAGGTCGCGAAGTGGCTGCTGCGCGACGACTCGCCGCTGCTGTTCCGCCCGCGGCTGGACCCACACCAGTGGCGCTGGGGGCTGAGCTTCCTCACGCAATGCAGCGACGCCGCGTTCGAGCGCAACGTCGCGCAGCTCGTCGCGCTCGGCCGCTACAGCCACGAGGCGCTGAAGTCGCTCGTCGCGACGACGGGCATCGAGTACCACCGCCTCGAGCGCGGCATCCTGCACTTCTTCTCGACGCCGGCCGAGTTCGACGCCGGCGCCGCCGGCGCCGAGCTGATGCGCCGCTACGGCGTCGACCGCCGCGTGCTCACGCGCGACGAGGTGCTGAAGGTCGAGCCGGCGCTCGCGAGCTTCGGACGCGCCATCGCCGGCGGCACCTACACGCCGAGCGACGAGAGCGGCGATGCGCGCGTGTTCACGCAGCAGCTCGCGCGCCTGTGCGCGCAGCGCGGCGCGACCTTCCTCTACGGCCACGACGTGCTCGGCCTCGATCACGCCGGCGGCCGCGTCGCCGGCGTGCGCGTGCGCGAGCGCTCGACGCGGCGTGCGCGCACGCTGAAGGCCGACCACTACGTCGCCGCGATGGGCTCGTTCACCGCGCCGCTGCTGCGCCCGCTCGGCGTGTGCCTGAACATCTACCCGGCCAAGGGCTACTCGGCGACGCTGCGCTTGAAGCAGCCCGAGCGCGCGAGCACGGTGAGCCTGCTCGACGACTCGCGCAAGGTCGCGATCTCGCGCCTCGGCGACGAGGTTCGCATCGCCGGCACCGCCGAGATGGCCGGCTACGACACCTCGCTCGACGGCCCGACGGCGCGCGTGCGCTGCCAGGCGCTCGTCAAGCGCTACGAGGAGCTTTTCCCCGGCGTCGCCGACACGAGCGCGCCGCGCTTCTGGGCCGGGCTGCGGCCGAGCACGCCGACCAACATCCCGTACATCGGCCGCAGCCGCATCGGTAACCTGTGGCTCAACGCCGGCCACGGCACGCTCGGCTGGACGCACGGCGCCGGCTCGGGGCGCGCGCTCGCGCTGCTGATGAGCGGCAAGCGGCCCGACGTCGCCTTCGGCTTCTGCGGCGACGTCGCACGGCCGGTGCGTCGGCCCGTGCCCGCCACCGCCTGAGGCGACGAGGCGGGGCCGGCGGCGGCGCGCGCGGCGCTACAGCGCGCCGTGCCGTTCGAGCAGCCCGCGCAGTTCGCCGTCGGCGCCGTCGACCGTTCGCTTGGCGACGAAGGCGTCGGCGCCGGCGAGCGTCGCGCGCACGCGGTCGACCGGCGCCACCTGCGACGACAACAGCACGACGGCCGGCGAGTGCCCGTTGCCGTTCGCACGGTGGGCGCACCCGGCCGGCAGCGCACCGGCTCGACGCCGAACGTGCGCAGACGGTGGCCGAGCGCGTCGGCGGCGGCATCGCCACCGTCGACGAGCAGCACGCCGGGCCGGTGGCCGCGGCGCGCCGCCGGCGACGCCGGCGCTTCAGGGGGCACGCTCGCAGGCCACTCGTCGAAGGCGCCGAACTGCGAATCGCTCGCGCGCCGCAGCGGCCCGTCACCGTGGCGCGGTCTTGTCGCCGGCCAGGCCGTCGAGGCCATCGGCGGCACGCGGTGCAGCGCCGCGAGCGTGTCGAGCTCGCGCAGCACGTGCGGCGGGTCGAGCGGCCGCATCGTCCACGCCACCGCGCCGGGCGGCGCCTGCATGCCGACGAACACGCTCGTGGGCAGCCGCCCGCGCCGGCACAGGTCGTCGACGACGGCGGGCTGGTCGGCGTCGGCCACCGCGAAGTCGGCCTCGTCGAGGCCGTGCACCAGCTCGTAGGCAGGCGCGCGGTCGGCGCTGAGCAGGAAGTACGAGCCCAGCGCACTGCGCTCGAACGCACTCAGCCCCTGCAGAACCACCTTGTACTGCAACCCCATCGCCGCCGGCTCCCCCCGCGTGCACTGTCGAGCCGGCGTCGTGCGCTGTCAATGCGGTCCCCCGCAGGCAGGGGGTACCATCGCGCCGGTCTTCGCCACGACTAGCCCTCGCCATGAGCAACGCCAGCACCGTCTACGACTTCCGGGCCACCTCGATCGACGGCCAGGGCGCCGACTTCGCGAGCCAGCGCGGCAAGGTGCTGCTGATCGTCAACACGGCGAGCGCGTGCGGCTTCACGCCGCAGTTCGCCGGCCTCGAGGCGCTTTGGCAGCGGTACCGCGACCGTGGGCTCGTCGTGGTCGGCTTCCCGTGCAACCAGTTCGGCGGCCAGGACCCGGGCAGCGACGCCGAGATCGGCGCGTTCTGCCAGAAGAACTACGGCGTCAGCTTCCCGATGATGGCCAAGGTCGAGGTCAACGGGTCCGGCGCGCACCCGCTGTGGAAGTGGCTGACGGCCGAGGCGCCGGGGCTGCTCGGCAGCAAGGCCGTGAAGTGGAACTTCACCAAGTTCCTCGTCGGCCGCGACGGCAAGGTGATCAAGCGCTACGCGCCGACCGACAGCCCCGAGTCGCTCGCGAAGGACATCGAAGCGGCGCTCGCGGCCTGACCCCCCGCACTTGTCCGCCCGCACTTCCCCGCCCGCACTTCCCCGCCCGCACCATGTTCGAACACGTCGAGCCGTACCCTGGCGACCCGATCCTCGCCCTCGTCGAGGTCTTCAACGCCGATGCGCGGCCGCACAAGGTCAACCTGAGCATCGGCATCTACTTCGACGAGGCCGGGCGCATCCCGGTGCTCGAGGCGGTGCGGCGCGCCGAGGCGATCGTCGTCGCACGCGGCGGCCCGAAGCCGTATCTGCCGATCGAAGGCGCCGCCAACCTGCGCCGCGCGGTGCAGGAGCTGCTGTTCGGCGCAACGCACGAGGCCGTGACGAGCGGGCGCGTCGCGACGATCCAGTCGGTGGGCTCGAGCGGCGGGCTGAAGGTCGGCGCCGACTTCATCAAGCGCTGGTTCCCCGCGAGCGGCGTGTGGGTCAGCGACCCGACGTGGGACAACCACCGCTCGATGTTCGAAGGCGCCGGCGTCGCGGTGCACCCGTACCCGTACTACGACGCGGCCACCGGCGGCGTGCGCTTCGACGCGATGTGCGCCGCGCTCGACGCCCTGCCGCCGAAGAGCGTCGTGCTGCTGCACGCGTGCTGCCACAACCCGACCGGCGTCGACCTGACGCGTGCGCAGTGGGACGCGCTGATCCCGCTGCTGCGCGAGCGTCGGCTGATCCCCTACCTCGACCTCGCGTACCAGGGCTTCGGCGACGGCATCGACGACGACGCCTACGCGGTGCGCGCGCTCGCGTCGGCGGGCCTAGCCTTCTTCGTCGCCAACTCGTTCTCGAAGAGCATGAGCGTGTACGGCGAGCGCGTGGGCGCGCTCAGCGTCGTCTGCCCCGACGCGAAACAGGCCGAGCACGTGCTCGGGCAGCTCAAGTTCACGGTGCGCCGCAACTACTCGAGCCCGCCGATCCACGGCGGCCAGATCGTCGCCGAAGTGCTGACGAACCCCGAGCTGCGCGCGCTGTGGGAACGCGAACTCGGCGCGATGCGCGAGCGCATCGCCGCGATGCGCCGCGCGCTGCACGGCGTCGTCTCGGCCAAGGTGCCGGGGCGCGACTTCGGCTACTTCCTCACGCAGCGCGGCATGTTCAGCTACACCGGCCTCAGCGCCGCGCAGGTCGACCGCCTGCGCGACGAGTTCGCCGTCTACCTCGTGCGTGGCCGGGCTGAACGAGGGCAACGTCGAGCGCACGGCGCAGGCGATGGCCGCGGTGCTCGCCAGCTGATCGGAACGCCGCGCCGCCGCCTGGCGGGCGGCGTCAAATGCAGCGCCCGCCGTCGACCTCCATCGCGACGCCGGTGATCATCGACGCCTCGTCGCTGCACAGGAAACACGCCGCGTTGCCGAGATCCTCGGGCGTCGCGGTGATCACCCAGCCCTTGCTCGCGTTGTACCAGCCCAGCCGCGGGCGTGGGCTCACGCCGGCGGTGCTCGCCACGTTGAGCACCACGCCGCGGATGCCGTGCGGCCCGGGCTCGCGCGCCTTGAAGCGCGGCACCACCTCGCGCATCGCGTAGTAGATCGCCTTCATGTTGACCGCGACGATGCGGTCGAAGTCCGCCTCGCCCACGTCCTCCAGCGGCGCGGGCAGGTGCGTCACGCCTGCGTTGTTGACGAGGATGTCCAGGCGCCCGAAGTGCAGCTCGGCCGCCTCCATCATCAGCCGCACGTCGACGGCGTCGCTCACGTCCACGCGCAGCGCCCGCGCGTGCTCGCCCACCTGGGCCGCGACGTCGAGCGCCGCCTCGAGGTTGCGGTCGGCGATCACCACCCGCGCGCCCTCGGCGACGAACTTGCGCACGATGCCCGCGCCGAAGCCCGAGCCACCGCCGGTGACGATCGCGACCTTGTCCTTCAGTCTCATGCGAGGCTCCTCTTCACGCGTCAGTCGTGCTTGATGGCCACCGTCTTCAGCGTCGAGAAGCCGTACAGCGCCTCGAAGCCCTTCTCGCGCCCGTGACCCGAGTGCTTGACGCCGCCGAACGGCAGCTCGATGCCGCCGCCGGCGCCGTAGTTGTTCACGAACACCTGCCCGCACTGCAGCGCGCGCGCCATGCGCAGCGCGCGGCCGCCGTCGCGCGTCCACACGCCGGCGACGAGCCCGTACGGGGTGCCGTTGGCGATCGCCAGCGCCTCGCGCTCGCCGTCGAACGGGATCACCGCCTGCACCGGGCCGAAGATCTCCTCCTGCGCGAGGCGGTGCGCGGCCGGCACCTGGACAACCAGCGTGGGCGGCACGTAGTAGCCGCCGGCCGGCGCGCCGGGCACGAGCGACGCGCGCGCCGCCACCTGCAGGCCGCCACCCTCGACCAGCGCCAGGTAGCCCTCGACGACCTCGCGCTGGCGCGCCGAGATCAGCGGCCCGACGTCGAGGTCGTCGAGCGCCGGGCCGACGCGCAGCGCGCGGTAGCGCTCGGCCATGCGCGACACCACCGCGTCGAACACCGGCCGCTCGACGAGGATGCGGCTGGCCGCGGAGCAGGTCTGGCCGGCGTTCTGGATGCCGGCATTGACGAGGAACGGCAGCGCGGCGTCGAGGTCGGCGTCGGCGAACACGATCTGCGGGCTCTTGCCGCCGAGCTCGAGCGTGACCGGCACCGCGTTCGTCGCCGCCGCGGCCTGGATCAGCGAGCCGACCGCGACCGAGCCGGTGAACGACACGTGGCGCACGCCCGGGTGCGCGGCGAGCGCCGCGCCGGCCTCCTCGCCGAGGCCAGGCACGACGTTGAGCGCACCAGCCGGCAGCCCCGTGTCCTGCGCGATGCGCGCGAACGCGAGCGCGGTCAGGCAGGCCTCCTCGGCGGGCTTGAGCACGCAGGCGTTGCCCATCGCGAGCGCGGCGCCGACGCTGCGGCCGATGATCTGCATCGGGTAGTTCCACGGCACGATGTGCGCCGTGACGCCGTGCGGCTCGCGCCAGGTGAACGCGGCGTAGCCGTGGGCGAACGGGATCGTCTCGCCCATCACCTTGTCCGCGGCGCCGCCGTAGAACTCGAGGTAGCGCGCCAGCGCCACCGCGTCGGCGCGGCCCTGCTTGAGCGGCTTGCCGACGTCGAGCGCCTCCAGCCGCGCCAGCTCGTCGGCGCGTTCGAGCACGGCGGCGCTCGCCTTCAGCAGCAGGCGACCGCGCTCGGCCGCGCTCAGCCGACCCCAGTCACTGTCGAGCGCGGCCTGAGCCGCCGCCACTGCGGCGTCGACGTCGGCCGCCTCGCCGCGCGCGATCTCGGCCAGCGGCGTGCCGTGCGACGGGTTGACGAGCGT
>JALOSD010000020.1 GCA_025458585.1 Burkholderiaceae bacterium
GCGCGGTCGCGCCCGCCGAGGCCGAAGGCGAGCGCGAGCGCGACGACGACCCCGGCGAGCAGGATCAAGAAGGTCTGCTGGATCAGTCCGCCGCCGAGGTCGAGATGGTCGATCGCCAGCAGCACGACGAAGCCCATCACCACGTACTGCACCGCGCGGCCGACGAGCTCGGCGCCGGCGAGCCCCGCGTCGCGGCAGTGGCCGGCCGCCGACTGACCGACGAAGCGCGCGAAGTAGCTGCCGAGCACGACGATCAGCAGCGACAGCGCGAGCTTGGGCACGAACAGCAGCACGCGGCCGAGCAGGTCGGTCACGTGGTCGAGCCCGAGCGAGCTCGACGCGAGCATCAGCGCGGCGAGCAGCACGAGCCAGAAGGCCAGCAGGCCGAAAAGCGCCGTCGTGTCGCGCCGGCTGCCGCCTTGCTGCAGGAACGCGTCGAGCCCGGCGCGCTCGCACAGCACCGGCACGTTGAACGCGCGCAGCGCCTTGTCGACGCCCAGGCGCACGACCTTGGCGAGCGCCCAGCCGGCGACGACGACGGCGGCGGCGAGCAGCAGGCGCGGCGCGAAGCCGCCGACCTGCTGCATCAGCGCGCGCAGCGGTTCGAGCATCACGTTGACGTCGTTCATGGCGAGGGGTCTCCGATGGGGGCAGTGGCCGCGAGCCAGGCGGCCAGGGCCTCCTGCGCGTCGGCGACGTCGTCGCTGTCGCGCTCGAGCGCGCGCCGCAGCCGCTCGAGCGGCCGCTCGAACTCGAACAGGTCGAGCAGCGGCGCCTGCGCGTCGAACGCGGCGTGGTCGGCCCACAGGCCGCCAGCCACCACGGCGTCGGCGTAGCGGCGCACGAACGCATCGCGCAGCATGGGCAAGGCGTCGCGCCACGCGGCGTCGAGCCACGGCGAGTCGGCTTGGCCGACTTGCCGTCGCGCGGCGCGCGCGGCGAGGAACAGCGAGTGGCGCAGCGCCGCGACGTCGCGCAGCGGGCTGTGCTTCGCGCAGCGCTCGGACTGCGGCGCGCTGGCGTCGGCCTCGAAGTCGATGAGCACGAAGCGGTCCTGCGACAGCAGCACGTCGGCCAGCTGCAGGTCACCGTGCACGCGCGTCTTCAGACCGTTCGCGGGCACCGCGCGCGCGCGTGCGAGCAGTTCGCCCGCACGGTCGCCATCGCGCCGCGCCGCGCCGTCGAACGCGCTGCCCATGCGCTCGAGCTGGCTCTCGACGCCGGCGACCCAGCGCGAGACGTCGTCGGCACGCACCGGCTCGGGGTCGAACGCCGGCTGCGCGCTCGGCCGCGCGAGCGCGAGGTGCAGTTCGGCGACGCACACCGCGAGCGCGCCGAGCCTCGACGCGAGCATCGCCGCACCGTCGGCGACGGCGGTGGGCTCGGCGGCCGCCTGCTCGAACAGGCGGCCGAGCGCGTCGACGACGAGACTCCACGCGTCGCCCTGGTGCTGGACCTGCGCCTGCAGCAGCGCAAGCACGCAGACCGCGCCGTCGGCGCCGACGTACTCGACGTGGCCAGCCGTCGTCGCAACGTGCCGATAGCCGATCTCGTTCAGGTGGCGTCCCATCTCGAGCTCGGCCACCGGCCACGGCTCGAGCTGCCGGTACGCCTTCAGCACCAGCTGGTCGCCGAGCAGGCGGATCGCGTTGCGGCCCACCGCCAGCCGCGTGAGCGGCAGCGGTGCGGCGAGCGCGTCGCGCGCGACGGCGTCGAAGCCGGCGGTCGGCACGAAGCGCACGCGGCCGGCGGCGGTCGGCAGTTCGCGGCGCCGGCCGATCGCCTCGACGAGCACGCGGCAGAAGCGCTCGTCGCCCATCGCGTCGGCGAGCACGCCCACGGCGGCCTGCTGGCGCACGCGCGAGACGGCCACCGGCGCGAGCGCGCGCACGCGTTCCTCCTGCGCGTCCTCGAACACGAGCGACAGCGGCAGGAAGTGGCGCACGGCGGCCGGCGCCGCGGCCTCGTCGACGATGGCGAGCAGCCACTGCTCGCCGTCGGCGTCGAGCATCGCGTGGTCGGTGATCGGCAGGGTCGAAACGGCACCGGCGGCGTCGAACCAGCGCTGGCGGCGCGCGAAGCGTGGCAGCAACTCGTGCTCGAGCTGCGCACGCGTGCGCTCGGCCAGGCCGATGCGCCACGGCACGACGCGGTCGCGGAAGAAGCTGTTCCAGCCGTCGAACAGCACGAGCACGGGCAGGTCCTCGGCCGGTGCGCGGTCGACGTACCAGTCGGGCGGTGGTACGTCGGCGGCGAGACGGAACCAGAAGAAGCCGTGGCCCGGCAGCGACAGCAGGTACGGCAGCTCGCCGATCGGCGGGAACGCGTGGCGGCCGAGCATCTCGACTGGCACGCGCCCCTTGTACGCCTGCAGGTCGAGCTCCACCGGCTGCGCGGCGCGGCTCATGTTGGCCACGCACAGGATCACGTCGCCGTCGTGCTCGCGCAGGTAGGCGACGATCTTGCGGTTGCCCGGTTGCAGCATCGTGAAGCTGCCGCGGCCGAAGGCCTTCGTCGACGCACGCACCGCGAGCATGCGCCGCGTCCAGTTCAGCAGCGACGACGGCTCGCGCGACTGCGCCTCGACGTTGACCGCCTCGAAGCCGTAGACCGGGTCCTGGATCGGCGGCAGGTACAGGCGCTGCGGGTCGGCACGACTGAAGCCGCCGTTGCGGTCGCTCGTCCACTGCATCGGCGTGCGCACGCCGTCGCGGTCGCCGAGGAAGATGTTGTCGCCCATGCCGATCTCGTCGCCGTAATGCGGTACATGTAGTCGCGCTCGCGGCTGGTCACCATCTCGAGCGTGAGCTCGTCGTGGTTGCGCAGGAAGATCGCCCACTGGCAGCCGTCGGGGATGCGCGGCGTCTGCGCGAGGATCTCGGCGATCGGGTGGCGCTCCTCCTGCGCGATCGCCATGTACATGCGCGGCATCAGCGGGAAGTGGTACGCCATGTGGCACTCGTCGCCGTCGCCGAAGTACTCGTGCACGTCCTCGGGCCACATGTTGGCCTCGGCGAGCAGCATCCGCCCCGGGTAGTCGGCGTCGATGCGCCGGCGGATCGCCTTGATGACCTCGTGCGTCTCGCGCAGGTTCTCGTTCGAGGTGCCGTCGCGCTCGATCAGGTACGGGATCGCGTCGAGCCGGAAGCCGTCGACGCCGATCCCGAGCCAGAACTCCATGACGTCGATCACCGCCTCGAGCACCGCCGGGTTGTCGAAGTTCAGGTCGGGCTGGTGGCTGAAGAAGCGGTGCCAGTAGTACTGCTGTGCCACCTCGTCCCAGGCCCAGTTCGACTTCTCGGTGTCGGTGAAGATGATGCGCGTGCCGGCGTACTTGTCCGGGTCGTCGCTCCAGACGTAGAAGTCGCGCTCGGGCGAGCCCTTCGGCGCGCGGCGCGCGCGCTGGAACCAGGGGTGCCGGTCCGACGTGTGGTTGACGACGAGCTCGGTGATCACGCGCAGCCCGCGCCGGTGCGCCTCGTCGACGAAGCGCCTGAAGTCGTCGAGCGTGCCGTAGGCGGCGTGGACATCGCAGTAGTGGGCGACGTCGTAGCCGTCGTCGCGCAATGGCGACGGGTAGAACGGCAGCAGCCAGATCGTGTCGACGCCCAGCGACTGCACGTGGTCGAGGTGCTGCGCGAGCCCCGCGAAGTCGCCGATGCCGTCGCCGTTGCCGTCGGCGTAGGCCTTCACGTGCAGCTCGTAGATGACCGCGTCCCGGTACCAGAGCGGGTCGGCAGCCTGCACCACCGCGGCGGCGGGCTGCGGCCTGACGTCGTCCTTCACGCCGGCGACCTCGCGTCACGCCCCCCGCGGCAGGCAAGGTGCGCGCAGCGCCCGATGCGTTGCTTGGCCATCGGGCGAGTCTAGGGCCGATCGGGCGGCCCGGCACCCGGTCGCGAATCCCCGACCGGCCGGGTCGGATGCGCAGGGCGCGCCTACAGCTTGGCCATCACGTGGCGCGCGACGGTGTAGTCCTCGAGCGCGTACATGCTCATGTCCTTGCCGTAGCCGCTGGACTTCATGCCGCCGTGCGGCATTTCGTTGACGAGCATGAAGTGCGTGTTGATCCACGTGCAGCCGTACTGAAGCTTCTTCGCCACCCGCATCGCGCGGCCCACGTCGGCGGTCCACACGCTCGACGCGAGGCCGTAGTCGCTGTCGTTGGCCCACGCAATGGCCTGCTCGGTGTCGGTGAAGCGCGTGACGCTGACCACCGGGCCGAAGACCTCGCGCTTGACGATCTCGTCGTCCTGGCGCGCGCCGGCGATCACGGTGGGCTCGTAGAAGAAGCCGCCACCGGCGCGCACCTTGCCGCCGGTGGTGACCTCCATGTGGCCCGCCATCATCGCGCGCTCGACGAAGCTCGCCACGCGGTTGCGCTGGCGGTCGCTGATCAGCGGTCCGATCTCGGCGTCGGGGTCGTCCTGCAGGCCGGCCTTGATCGACTTCACGGCGCTCGACAGGTCGGCCACCAGCCGGTCGTGGATCTTGGCGCCGGCGTAGACGCGGCACGCGGCGGTGCAGTCCTGGCCCGCGTTGTAGTAGCCGAAGGTGCGCAGACCCTCGACGACGGCGTCGAGGTCGGCGTCGTCGAACACGATCACCGGCGCCTTGCCGCCGAGCTCGAGGTGCGTGCGCTTGAGCGTGCTGCTGGCGGCCTGCAGGATCTTGCGGCCGGTGGCGACGTCGCCCGTGAGGCTCACCATCGCGACCTTCGGGTGCTCGACCAGCGGCTGGCCCACGCTCGGGCCGCGGCCGGCGATCACGTTGAGCACGCCCTTGGGGAGGATCTCGGCGGCGACCTGCGCCAGCAGCAGGGTGGTCAGCGGCGTCTGCTCGCTCGGCTTGATGACGACGGTGTTGCCGGCGGCGAGCGCCGGCGCCGTCTTCCACGCCGCCATCATCAGCGGGTAGTTCCACGGCGCGATCGAGCCGACGACGCCCACCGGGTCGCGGCGGATCATGCTCGTGTGGCCGGCGAGGTACTCGTTGGCCACGGTGCCGCTCATGCAGCGCGCCGCGCCGGCGAAGTAGCGGAAGCAGTCGGCGATCGCCGGGATCTCGTCGCCGAGCGCGCGCGCGTAAGGCTTGCCGCAGTTCAGGCTCTCCAGCCGCGCGAACTGCTCGGCGTGCGACTCGATCGCGTCGGCGAGCTTCAGCAGCATTCGCGAGCGCTCCATCGGCGTCGTCTCGCTCCAGGCGTCGAACGCACGGTGCGCCGCCGACACGGCCTTGTGCACCTGCTCGGTCGACGCTTCGGGCACGGCGACGAGCACCTCGCCGGTCGACGGGTTCAGCACCTTCTCGGCGTGGCCCTCGCCGCGCACGAAGGCGCCGTCGATGAACAGGTCGGTCGGCAGGGCGGGGGTCGCGGGGGTTGGAACGGCGGCCATGGCGGTCTCTCCTTGGTCAGCGGTGGGTCGGCTCGTCGGAGCGCGTGAGCAGGTAGGCGGCGACGATGGGGATGAAGGTCAGCACGATGATCACGACGGCGACGACGTTGGTCACCGGGCGCTGGCGCGGGCGGATCAGCTCCTGCAGCATCCAGATCGGCAGCGTCGTCTGCTGGCCGGCGGTGAAGGTGGTGACGATGACCTCGTCGAAGCTGAGCGCGAAGGCGAGCAGCCCGCCGGCGAGCAGCGCCGAGCCGAGCTGCGGCGCGATGACGTAGCGCAGCGTCTGGAACGCGTCGGCGCCGAGGTCCATCGACGCCTCGATCAGGTTCGGGTTGAGCCGCCGCAGCCGCGCAATCGCGTTGTTGAAGACGACGACGACGCAGAACGTCGCGTGGCCGATCACGATCGTCCAGAAGCTGAACGGGATCTCGAGCGTGTGGTACGCGCTGCGCAGCGCGATGCCGGTGATGATGCCGGGCAGCGCGATCGGCAGGATGAAAAGCAGCGAGATCGCGTCGCGGCCGAAGAAGCGCGTGCGCGCGAGCGCGCCGGCGGCGAGCGTGCCGAGCACGAGCGCGACGAGCGTCGACACCGCCGCGACCTGCATCGACAGCTTGACCGCCGCCCACACGTCCTCGCGCCCCCAGGCGACGGCGAACCACTGCGTCGTCAGCGCCGGCGGCGGAAAGACGTAGCTCTTGTCCTCGGCGCTGAAGGCGTAAAGCACGATCAGCGCCAGCGGCACGTGCAGGAACGCGATCACCGCGCCGGCGGCGATCTTCAGGCCCCACGGCGCGCGGTCAGAGCGCATCGAACGCCCCCAGGCGCTTGGCGATCCAGAGGTACACCCCGATCACGACGATCGGCACCAGCGAGAACGCCGCCGCGAACGGGATGTTGCCGGCCACGCCCTGCTGGCGGTAGACGACCTGGCCGATGTAGAGCGTGCTGTCGCCGATGACCTGCGGGATGATGTAGTCGCCCAGCGTCAGCGAGAACGTGAAGATCGAGCCGGCCGCGATGCCGGGCATCGCCAGCGGCGCGATCACCTTCCACAACGTCGTCGACGGCGGCGCGCCGAGGTCGCCCGAGGCCTCGATCAGCGAGCTCGGGATGCGCTCGACGGCGGCCATGATCGGCAGGATCATGAACGGCAGCCACATGTAGACGAACACGATGAACGTGCCCAGCGTCGAGAAGCTCAGGCTCGGGCCGCCGACCGGTGGCGTAGCGCGCCATCAGGTAGGCGAGCGGGAAGCCGAGCGCGACGCAGGCGAGCGTGACGGCGATCGCCATGAACACGGTGCGCCGGATCACGTCGACGTTGGCCGGGCTCGCGAGGTCGACGAAGTTCTTCAGCGTGAACTCGCGCACCACCTGGCCGGTGAAGTCGTCGAGGCCGAAGAACGCGTTGGCGAGCAGCGCGAACAGGCTGCCGAGGTAGATCACGCCGAACCACAGCAGCGGCGGCGCGAGCAGCGCGAACAGCAGCAGCCCGCGCCGTGTGTAGAGCAGGTCCGACAGCCGGCGTCGCGCGCCGCCCGGGGCGTCGAGTGCCAGCGCCGTGCTCACGACGCCACCTCCGCGCCGACGCGCTGCGGCGCGAGCGCTGCGCCGCGGCCACGCGCGCTCACGCGCCACCTCCGCCGAGGGCGTGCACGGCCTGCGCGTCCCAGTGCAGGTAGACGGTGCGGCCGGCAGAGGGCGCTCGCTCGCTCGGCGTGTCGGGCAGGTCGGCCTGGAGGGTGCAGCCGTCGACATCGACGCGCACGCGCGTGAAGGCGCCGAAGTACTGCACCTCGGTCACGGTGCCGAGCGCCTTCGCGCCGGTCGAGCCACCGACGCGGATGCGCTCGGGGCGCAGCATCGCCGCGGCGTGGCCCGTCAGGCGCCGCGCGGCGTCGCCGTCGAGCACGTTCGCCGCGCCGACGAACTGCGCGACGAAGCGCGTCGCCGGTGCGTTGTAGACCTGCTGCGGCGTGCCGACCTGCTCGAGCCGCCCGGCGTTGAACACGCCGATGCGGTCGCTCATCGACAGCGCCTCGTGCTGGTCGTGCGTGATGAAGAGGAACGTGATGCCCAGGCGGCGCTGCAAGGCCTTGAGCTCGCTTTGCATCTGCTCGCGCAGCTTGAGGTCGAGCGCGCCGAGCGGCTCGTCGAGCAGCAGCACCTGCGGCTGGCTGATCAGCGCGCGCGCGAGCGCGACGCGCTGGCGCTGGCCGCCCGACAGCTGCCCGGGGCGCCGGTCGCCGACGCCGGCGAGCTCGACGAGCGCGAGCAGCTCGTCGGCGCGCCGCTCGCGCTCGGACTTCGGCACCTTGCGCACCATCAGCGCGTACGCGACGTTGTCGCGGATGTTCATGTGCGGGAACAGCGCGTAGTCCTGGAACACGGTGTTCACCGGCCGCGCGTACGGCGGGCGCTGCGTGACGTCCTCGCCGCCGATCAGGATGCGCCCCGCGGTGGGCAGCGTGAAGCCGCCGATCATGCGCAGGCACGTCGTCTTGCCCGACCCCGAAGGCCCGAGCAGCGTGTAGAACTCGCCCGCCTCGATTGTCAGGTCGACGCCGTCGACGGCGCGCACGGCGCCCTCGCCGTGGCCGAAGACGCACGACACGCGTTCGAGCGTGACTGCGGTGGTCATGGGATCAGACGATGAATCGAGCGGCGCCGACGGCCGGGGCCGAGGCGCCGGCGGTGACGCGGATGGCGTCGCGAGCGGGCCGAGGTTCGTCCGAGAAGCGCAGCCGTACGTCCTGTACGGCGAGCATCACAGGGCGAAGATCGGCCCGCGCAGCAGCAAGACGCGTTACCGTCCGCCGAGGATGGCGATGTAGTCGGTGACCCAGCGGTGGTACGGCACGCAGCCCGCCGCCTGCGTCTTGCACTGGCTCACCGGCGTGCGCCAGAAGCTGATCTTGTCGAACGCGTCGTAGCCCTGGCGTGCGCAGCCGTCGT
Organism: Burkholderiaceae bacterium; assembly: GCA_025458585.1. Lineage (GTDB taxonomy): Bacteria > Pseudomonadota > Gammaproteobacteria > Burkholderiales > Burkholderiaceae_C > Calidifontimicrobium. The sequence goes on from JALOSD010000020.1 coordinate 8,358, forward strand.
CGCCGAGCAGCTTGTTGCCCTTGCACGCGGCCGGCACGGCGGGCACCGAGCCGAACCACGCCGCGAGGTCGCCCTGCAGCTTCGGGTTCAGCGAGTGCTCGAGCCACAGGTAGGCGCAGTTCGGGTTCTTCGCCTCGGCGTGCATCATCGTGCTGTCGGCCCAGCCGGTGGCGCCCTCGACCGGCACCACGGTGGCCACCGGCTGGTTCTTGCTCTTCAGGATGTTGGCCATGAACTGCCAGCTGCTCGACGCGACGACGCCCTCGTTGGTGAAGTCGTCGATCTGCACGAAGGCGTCGTGCCAGTACTTGGCCACCAGCTTGCGCTGGCCGCGCAGCAGCTCGAGGGCGGCCTTGTACTGGTCCTCGTTGAGCTCGTACGGGTCCTTGATGCCGAGCTCGGGGCGCTTCTTCATCAGGTACAGCGCGGCGTCGGCGATGTAGATCGGCCCGTCGAAGGCCTGGATGCGGCCGCGGTTGCTCTTGCCGTCGGGCAGCGTCGTCTCCTCGAACACGACCGACCAGCTCGCCGGCGGCTTGTCCTTGAAGACCTTGGTGTTGTACATCAGCACGTTCCAGCCCCACTGGTACGGCACGCCGTAGTGGGTGTTGTTCTCGAAGTGCCACGGTGCCTTCTGCAGCCGCGGATCGATGTTCTTGTAGCTGGGGATCAGGTTGACGTTGATCGGCTGCACCTTCTTGCCGCGGATCAGGCGCGTGCTCGCGTCGCCCGACGCGGTGACGAGGTCGAAGCCGCCCTCGTTCATCAGCGCGACCATCTCGTCGCTGGTGCCGGCGGTCTTCACGTTGACCTTGCAGCCGGTCCTCTTCTCGAAGTCGGTGACCCAGTCGAAGTTCTTGTCGGTCTGCCCGCGCTCGATGTAGCCGGGCCAGGCGACGATGTCGACACGGCCTTCGGGCTTGCCGAGCTTCTGCAGTGCGCCCTGTTGCGCCAGCGCGGGCGATGCCAGCATGACGGCGGCGAGGCCGAGCCAGTGGAGGGGGAACGAACGCGTCATCGTGGAGTCTCCGGTGGTGGCGAACGAAAGCTGCGGCCCGGCTCCTGCGGGACGCCGCGGCGCGACCTTAGCCGGCACCGTTGCGGCTGTGAAATTCAATTCGCCCGGGCCTGGCTATCGAAAATGTCGATACATCGGGTAAACACGGATCAAAGGTGTGATCGTGAAGCGTCGTTTGCGGTGCACGATGGCGGCAGACGCGACATGACGGTGCCGGGCAGTCGCGTAAAAGTCGTGTCAGCCCCGCAATGGGGCGCCGCGTTGAGGGTGGACTTGAGCTTGGTGCGAATCGGGGCGATAGTCGAGGCACGGTCCTTGCAGAGGTCGTCGCGGGAACTGGGCGCCGTTTGCGGTGCTCCTCCCCCGATGCCTTCGCCCCGGAATCACGATGCTGGAGACGATGGCTCGCTGACCTGCACATGCCGTTGACCGGAAAGCTCTGATGGCGCCCGGGCCTGTACAGCCGGGACTCCATCAGAACTTCCCAGATGCGCGGTGGGCACGCCGCCGCCCGCGCGTCGTCCGAACCAGGAGGTCCGCATGGACGTGATCAGCCGGCTGAAAGATCGTTACGAGCGCTTGCGAGAGGAAGAGCTCTCGCTCGAGGACTACCTCGCCGAGTGCAAGCGCAACCCGCTGGCCTACGCCACCGCCGCCGAGCGCATGCTCAAGGCGATCGGCGAGCCGCAGATGGTCGACACGCGCAACGACCCGCGGCTGTCGCGCATCTTCGCGAACAAGGTCATCAAGATCTACCCGGCGTTCGCCGAGTTCTACGGCATGGAGGACTCGATCGAGCAGGTCGTGTCCTACTTCCGCCACGCGGCGCAGGGGCTGGAGGAGAAGAAGCAGATCCTCTACCTGCTCGGGCCGGTGGGCGGCGGCAAGAGCTCGATCGCCGAGCGGCTGAAGAGCCTCGCCGAGCAGGTGCCGTTCTACGCGATCAAGGGCTCGCCGGTGAACGAGTCGCCGCTCGGGCTGTTCGACCCGGGCGAGGACGGTCCGATCCTGGAGAAGGAATACGGCATCCCGTCGCGCTACCTCAACCGCATCCTGTCGCCGTGGGCGGTCAAGCGGCTCGAGGAGTTCGGCGGCGACATCCGCAAGTTCCGCGTCGTCAAGCGTTACCCGTCGATCCTCAGGCAGATCGCGATCGCGAAGACCGAGCCGGGCGACGAGAACAACCAGGACATCTCGAGTCTGGTCGGCAAGGTCGACATCCGCAAGCTCGAGACCTACGCGCAGGACGACCCCGACGCCTACAGCTACTCCGGCGGCCTGTGCCTGGCCAACCAGGGCCTGCTCGAGTTCGTCGAGATGTTCAAGGCGCCGATCAAGGTGCTGCACCCGCTGCTGACCGCCACCCAGGAAGGCAACTTCAAGGGCACCGAGGGGTTCGGCGCGATCCCGTTCGACGGCGTGATCCTCGCGCACTCGAACGAGAGCGAATGGAAGGCGTTTCGCAACAACAAGAACAACGAGGCCTTCCTCGACCGCATCTACATCGTCAAGGTGCCGTACTGCCTGCGCGTGAGCGAGGAGGTGCGCATCTACGAGAAGCTGATCCGCCACTCGTCGCTCGCCGAGGCCACCTGCGCGCCGGGCACGCTGAAGATGATGGCGCAGTTCAGCGTGCTCACGCGCCTGAAGGAGCCCGAGAACAGCTCGATCTTCAGCAAGATGCTCGTCTACGACGGCGACAACCTGAAGGACACCGACCCGCGTGCGAAGAGCATCCAGGAGTACCGCGACTACGCCGGCGTCGACGAGGGCATGAGCGGCATCTCGACGCGCTTCGCGTTCAAGATCCTGTCGAAGGTCTTCAACTTCGACAGCCAGGAAGTCGCCGCCAACCCGGTGCACCTGATGTATGTGCTCGAGCAGCAGATCGAGCGCGAGCAGTTCCCGCCCGAGCTCGAGCAGAAGTATGTCTCGTTCATCAAGGAGCAGCTCGCGCCGCGCTACGCCGAGTTCATCGGCAAGGAGATCCAGACCGCGTACCTCGAGAGCTACAGCGAGTACGGCCAGAACATCTTCGACCGCTACGTCACCTACGCCGACTACTGGATCCAGGACCACGAGTACCGCGACACCGACCTTCCGCAACGAGATCGTCAACTTCGTGCTGCGCGCGCGCGCCAACAACCAGGGCAAGAACCCGAACTGGACGAGCTACGAGAAGCTGCGCACCGTGATCGAGAAGAAGATGTTCTCGAACACCGAGGAGCTGCTGCCGGTGATCAGCTTCAACGCCAAGGCCAGCGCCGACGAGGCCAAGAAGCACGAGGACTTCGTCACCCGCATGGTCGCCAAGGGCTACACGCCCAAGCAGGTGCGTTCATGAACCCCCCCGAAGCGGCCTTCGGCCGCCTCCCCCAGAGGGCACGAAGGGGACTCTTGGAGTCCCTGGGGGCGCCGCCAGCGGCCCGGCAAAGCCGGTTCCGCGGCGGCCGCTTGGACCTATAGCCTATAGCGCGAGGCATCGATGGCCCTGCAGAGCATCATCGATCGAAGACTTGCCGGCAAGAACAAGTCGATCGGCAACCGCGAGCGCTTCCTGCGCCGCTACAAGGACAAGATCCGCGAGGCGGTCAAGCGCGCCGTCGACGGCCGCGGCATCCGCGACATGGAGCGCGCCGAGGACATCTCGATCCCGAAGAAGGATCTCTCGGAGCCGGTGTTCCACCACGGCCAGGGCGGCGTGCGCGATATCGTGCACCCGGGCAACAAGGAGTACCTGAAGGGCGACCGCATCGAGCGGCCCAAGGGCGGCGGCGGTGGCGGCAGCGGCAAGGGGCAGGCCAGCGATTCCGGCGAGGGCGAGGACGACTTCGTCTTCACGCTGTCCAAGGAAGAGTTCATGCAGGTCTTCTTCGAGGACCTGGCGCTGCCGCACCTCGTGCGCACGCAGCTCGCCGAGACGCCGGAGTGGAAGTACCACCGCGCCGGTTTCACGAGCGACGGCACGCCGAACAACCTGCACGTCGTGCGCTCGATGCGCGGCGCGATCGGCCGGCGCATCGCGATCGGCTCGGGCAGCCGCCGCGAGTTGCGCGAGATGGAAGAGCGGCTCGCCGAGCTGCTGCGCTTGCCCGACGGCCGCGACGACGAGATCGCCGAGCTGAAGGCCGAGATCGAGGCGCTGCGCAGCCGGCTGGCGCGCATCCCCTACCTCGACCCGATCGACCTGCGTTTCCGCAACCGCGTGCGCGTGCCGGTGCCGACGTCGAAGGCCGTGATGTTCTGCCTGATGGACGTCTCCGGCTCGATGGACGAGGCGCGCAAGGACCTGGCCAAGCGCTTCTTCATCCTGCTGTACCTGTTCCTGACCAAGCACTACGAGAAGATCGACATCGTCTTCATCCGCCACCACACGCAGGCGCAGGAGGTCGACGAGCAGAACTTCTTCCACGCCACCGAGACCGGCGGCACCGTGGTGTCGTCGGCGCTGGTGCTGATGGAGGAGGTCATCAAGGCGCGCTACAGCCCGAGCGAGTGGAACATCTACGGCGCGCAGGCGAGCGACGGCGACAACTGGCACCACGACAGCGGCCGCTGCCGCGAGCTGCTGGCGCAGAAGATCCTGCCGCTGTGCCGCTACTACGCCTACGTGCAGGTCGCCGAGGAAGAGCAGAACCTGTGGCAGGAGTACACCCAGTTGCTCGCATCGCACCCGCACTTCGCGATGCGCAAGGCCACCGAGGCGTCGCAGATCTACCCGGTGTTCCGCGACCTGTTCAAGAAGGAAGGAGCCGCCGCGGCATGAAACTCGCGCCCCGCACCCTGCTGACCGAGCCGCTGCCCGCGTCGACCCGGCCGAGTGAGCCTCTGCCCGGGCCGAGCGACTGGTCGTTCGAGCTGGTCGAGCAGTACCACGACGTGATCCGCCGCACGGCCGGGCGCTTCGGGCTCGACACCTACCCGAACCAGCTCGAGATCATCACCGCCGAGCAGATGATGGACGCCTACGCGTCGGTCGGCATGCCGGTCAACTACCGCCACTGGAGCTACGGCAAGGAATTCATCGCCACCGAGAAGAGCTACCGCCGCGGCCACATGGGGCTGGCGTACGAGATCGTCATCAACAGCAATCCCTGCATCAGCTACCTGATGGAGGAGAACACGATGGCGATGCAGGCGCTCGTGATCGCGCACGCCGCCTACGGGCACAACAGCTTCTTCAAGGGCAACTACCTGTTCCGCATGTGGACCGACGCGTCGTCGATCATCGACTACCTGGTCTACGCGAAGAACTACGTCGCCGAGTGCGAGGAGCGCCACGGGCTCGACCGCGTCGAGGAATTCCTCGACTCGTGCCACGCGCTCGCCAACCACGGGGTCGACCGCTACCGCCGCCCGCAGCGCAAGACGCTCGCGCAGGAGCTCGCCGAGCGCAAGGACCGCGAGGCCTACGCGCAGCAGCAGGTCAACGACCTGTGGCGCACGCTGCCGCGGCGCGCCGAGAAGGAGGGCGCGGCCGCCGAGAGCAAGCGCTTCCCCGACGAGCCGCAGGAGAACCTGCTGTACTTCATCGAGAAGAACGCGCCCCTGCTCGAGCCGTGGCAGCGCGAGATCGTGCGCATCGTGCGCAAGGTCTCGCAGTACTTCTACCCGCAGCGTCAGACGCAGGTGATGAACGAGGGCTGGGCGACGTTCTGGCACTACAAGCTGCTCAACACGATGTACGACGACGGCTACCTGACCGACGGCGTGATGCTCGAGTGGCTGAAGTCGCACACCAACGTGATCTACCAGCCGCCGGTGGGCCACAAGGCGTACTCGGGCCTGAACCCGTACGCGCTCGGCTTCGCGATGTACAACGACCTCAAGCGCCTCTGCGAGGCGCCGACCGACGAGGACCGCCACTGGTTCCCCGACGTCGCCGGCAAGCCGTGGCTGCCCACGCTCGACCACGCGATGCGCAACTTCAAGGACGAGAGCTTCGTCGGCCAGTACCTGAGCCCGAAGCTGATGCGCGACTTCCGCCTGTTCGCGATCACCGACGACGAGGACGAGCCCGAGCTCGAGGTCAGCGCGATCCACGACGAGTCGGGCTACCGGCGCGTGCGCGAGATGCTCGCGCAGCAGTACGACCTCGGCTCGCGCGAGCCGAACATCCAGGTCTGGAACGTCAACCTGCGCGGCGACCGCTCGCTGACGCTGCGCCACACGCAGCACAAGGACCGGCCGCTCGCCGACACCGCGCACGAGGTGCTGAAGCACGTGGCGCGCCTGTGGGGCTTCGGCGTGCAGCTCGAGAGCGTCAACGCGCGAGGCGACGTCACCAAGCGCTGGGCCGTGCCGGCGCCGGCGCAGCACTGAATCCCCGCGGGCGATCGCCGGGGCGTTGGCGCCTGACGTGGCGCCCGGCCCATCGGCCGCCGCGCTCGTCAGAGCGCGAAGATCTTGCCCGGGTTCAGGATGTTCTTCGGGTCGAGCGCGCGCTTGAGCTGGCGCATGAGGTCGACCGCGCCGGCGCCGGCCTCGTCGAGCAGGAAGCCCATCTTGTGCAGGCCCACGCCGTGCTCGCCGCTGCACGTGCCCTCGAGCTTCAGCGCGCGCTGCACCATCTGCATCGACAGCCGCTCGGCCGTCGCGCGCTCCTCGGGCTTGTCGGGGTCGATCAGGTAGCCGAGGTGGAAATTGCCGTCGCCGACGTGGCCGACGATGAAGTACGGCAGCCCGGCCTCGTCGGCTTCGCGGCGGCTGTCGTTGATGCTCTCGGCCAGGCGCGAGATCGGCACGCAGGTGTCGGTGGTCACGCAGCGGCAGCCGGGCTTGGTCTGCAGCGCGGCGAAGTAGGCGCGGTGGCGCGCCGTCCACAGCCGCGTGCGCTCCTCGGGCGTCGTCGCCCACTGGAAGGCCTCGCCGCCGTGCTCGTGCGCGATCGCCTGCACGACCTCGGCCTGCTCCTTCACGCCGGCCGCGCTGCCGTGGAATTCCATCAGCAGCATCGGCTGCTCGCGCAGGCTCAGCTTCTCGTAGCGGTTGACGGCGCGCACCGAGTTGGCGTCGAGCAACTCGCAGCGCGCGATCGGCACGCCCATCTGGATGACCTGGATCGTCGCGTCGACCGCCTCGGCGATGCCCGGGAAGTGGCAGATCGCGGCGCTGACGGCCTCCGGCAGCGGGTAGAGCTTGAGCGTGACCTCGGTCATCACGCCGAGCGTGCCTTCGCTGCCGACGAACAGGCGCGTCAGGTCGTAGCCTGCGCTGCTCTTGCGCGCGCGCGTGCCGGTGTGCACGACCTCGCCCGCGGCGGTGACGACGGTCAGGCCGAGCACGTTCTCGCGCATCGTCCCGTAGCGCACGGCGTTCGTGCCGCTGGCACGCGTCGCGGCCATGCCGCCGATCGTCGCATTGGCGCCGGGGTCGATCGGGAAGAACAGGCCCGTGTCCTTGATCTCGCGGTTGAGCTGCTCGCGCGTGACGCCGGCCTCGACCGTGACGGTCAGGTCCTCGGGATGGACGCGCACGATGCGGTTCATGCGCGACAGGTCGATGCTCACGCCACCCTGCACCGCGAGCAGGTGGCCTTCGAGCGACGAGCCGATGCCGAACGGGATCACGGGCACGCCGTGCTCGGCGGCGAGGCCGACGACGAACGCGACCTCGCCGGTCGACTCGCAGAACACGACGGCGTCGGGCGGCGTGACGGGGTACGGGCTCTCGTCGCGGCCGTGCTGCTCGCGCACCGCGGCGGCGGTCGAGCAGCGCTGGCCGAAGCGCGCCTTCAGCGCGTCGAGCATCGGCGGCGGCAGCGCACGCCGTTCGAACGTCGGCAGCACGGCGTTGGGCAGCGGGGCGTTCATCGGCGGTTTCCTCGCGCTCGGATGGGGCCGCCGATTCTAGGGACGATGCGCCGCCCGGCGGGCTCGGCGGGGCGGCGCTGCTAGCATCGCTGCCATGAGCCACCGCCTGACGCAGATCGCCACGCGCACCGGCGACGACGGCACGACCGGCCTCGGCGACGGTACGCGCACGCGCAAGGACGCGCTGCGCGTCGTCGCGATGGGCGACGTCGACGAGCTCAACTCGTCGCTCGGCGTGCTGCTCGCCGAGCCGCTGCCCGACGACGTGCGCGAGCTGCTCGTCGTGATCCAGCACGAGCTGTTCAACCTCGGCGGCGAGCTGTCGATCCCCGGCTACGAGCTGCTGAACAGCGAGGCGGTGGCGCGGCTCGACGAGGCGCTCGCGCACTACAACGCGCAGCTGCCGCGGCTGAAGGAGTTCATCCTGCCCGCCGGCACCAGGAGCGCCGCGCTCGCGCACGTTAGCCGCACGATCGCGCGCCGCGCCGAACGCGCGGTCGTCGCGCTCTGCGGACACGAAACCGTCCGCGACGCGCCGCGGCAATACCTGAATCGATTGAGCGACCTGCTGTTCGTGCTCGCGCGCGTGCTCAACCGCGCGAATCTCGACGGCAAGGGAGGCGACGACGTCTACTGGCGCTCCGAGCGCCTGTCGCGCGCGGGCGACTGACGGCCGGGTGGACGCGGATCAGTAGCCCGTCGTCATCGCCTCGACGTCGACCGTGACCACCGGCCGGTCGAGCGCGCCGACCGCGGCGCGCGCGAAGTCGAGCGCGAACGCGTGGTCGGCGAAGCCGGCCGGGCCGACCGCGGCGGCGACCGCGAGCAGCTTGTCGGCGGTCAGCACCTTGCCGCTCGCGCGCTGCAGCGTGCAGTCGTTCTTGACGAACTGCTCGTCGAGCCACGCGCGGGCGGCCTGCGCCGGCATCGGGTCGGCGTCGTGCAACGGGATCTCGAACTCGTCGCGGTCGGAAAAGCGGACCAGCACCTCGCTGCGCATCGGGGCCTCTCGTCGGCAGGTGGACCAGCGCGCATCGTAGCGCGCCCGGGTTCAGGCGCGGCGCGCCTTCACGGCCTGGCTCAGCACGTCGAGCACCGCGAGCGAGTCGTCCCAGCCGATGCACGCGTCGGTGATGCTCTTGCCGTAGGCGAGCTGCGCCGGGTCGTCCTTGCCGGCGGCGAACTTCTGCGCGCCGGCGTTCAGGTGGCTCTCGACCATCGCGCCGACGATGCAGCGGCTGCCGTGGGCGAGCTGCGCGGCGACGTCGCGCACGACGTCGACCTGGCGCTCGTGCTGCTTGGCGCTGTTGGCGTGGCTGGCGTCGACCATCAGCCGGCAGTCGAGGCCGGCGGCCTCGATCTCGCGGCACGCGGCGGCGACGTGCTCGGCGTCGTAGTTCGGGCCCTTGCTGCCGCCGCGCAGGATCACGTGGCAGTCCTTGTTGCCCCTCGTCTCGACGATCGCGACCTGCCCGTTCTTGTGCACCGACAGGAAGTGGTGCGGCCGCATCGCCGCCTGGATCGCGTCGATCGCGATCTTGATGTTGCCGTCGGTGCCGTTCTTGAAACCGATCGGCGCCGACAGCCCCGACGCCAGTTCGCGGTGGACCTGGCTCTCGGTCGTGCGCGCGCCGATCGCGCCCCAGGCGATCAGGTCGCCGATGTACTGCGGGCTGATCACGTCGAGGAACTCGCTGCCGGCCGGCAGCCCGAGGCGGTTGATGTCGAGCAGCAGCTGGCGCGCGATGCGCAGGCCCTCGTCGATGCGGAAGCTCTCGTCGAGATAGGGATCGTTGATCAGCCCCTTCCAGCCCACCGTCGTGCGCGGCTTCTCGAAGTACACGCGCATCACGACTTCGAGCGTGTCGGCGTGGCGGTCGCGCTGCTCCTTCAGGCGGCGCGCGTAGTCCATCGCCGCCGCCGGGTCGTGGATCGAGCACGGGCCGATGATCACGAGCAGGCGGTCGTCCTTGCCGTGCAGGATGCGGCGGATGCGCTGCCGCGTCTCGACGACGAGCTGCTCCATCGGCGTGCCGCGGATCGGGAAGAAGCGGATCAGGTGCTCGGGCGGCGGCAGCGGCGTGATGTCGCGGATGCGCTCGTCGTCGGTCTGGCTCGTGCGGTCGGGCGGCGCGCTCCAGCCTTCGGTGACGTGGGCGGTCTTGGCGTTCATGACGGCTTCTCCTGCGGCGGTGTCGGGGCGGTTCGGTGGGACGAAAAAAAACCGCCGGGGGTCACCCGGCGGTTTTCAGGATTCGGTCGGCTCGTTCGTTTACGCGCTGTCCTCTCCTGCGCCGGGGCGCCGCGAGAACCAAAAATACGCAAAGAAGAAAGCGAATCGAGTCACGGGATGGAATGTAGCACGCCGGTGCTGCGCCGCGTCAAGGGCGCTGCAGCGCCGGCACGACAGCGGGGGGGGGGGGCATATCAGTACCTCGCGGCCTCGAAACCCGCGGCGCGCAGCGCCGCCAGCACCGCGTCGAGGTGCTGCCGGTGTCGCGTCTGCAGCACGAGTTCGATCTCGACGTTCTGCGCCGACAGCGCCGAGAACGCGCGCTGGTGGTGCACCTCGTCGATGTTGGCGCCCGCTTCGGCGACGACGCTCGTGATGCGCGCCAGCGTGCCCGGCAGGTCGCGCGCGGCGACGCGGATGCGCGCCAGGCGCCCGGCACGCACCATGCCGCGCTCGATGATCGCGGCGAGCAGCAGCGGGTCGATGTTGCCGCCGCACAGCACGAGGCCGACGTTGCGGCCGGCGTAGCGCCCCGGCTCCTTCAGCAGCGCCGCAAGGCCGGCGGCGCCGGCGCCTTCGACGAGCGTCTTCTCGATCTCGAGCAGCATCAGCACCGCCTGCTCGATGTCGCCCTCGTCGACGAGCACGACGTCGTCGACCAGGCGCTCGACGATGCGCCGCGTCAGCCGCCCCGGCTCGCCGACGGCGATACCCTCGGCGATCGTGCTCGTGCCGACGGGGTACGCGGTGCCCTTGATCGCGTTGACCATGCCGGGGAAGCGCACCGTCTGCACGCCGACGATGCGCACGGCGGGGCGCTGCGCCTTCACCGCGGTCGCGATGCCGCCGATCAGTCCGCCGCCGCCGACCGCGATCACGAGGGTGTCGATGTCGGGCTGCTCGCGCAGCATCTCGAGGCCGATCGTGCCCTGGCCGGCGATCACGAGCGGGTCGTCGAACGCGTGCACGAACGCAAGACCGCGCTCGTCGGCCAGGCGCAGCGCGTGCTCGCGTGCGGCGTCGAACGAGTCACCGTGCAGCACGATCTCGGCACCGAAGCCGCGCGTGCGCTCGACCTTGACGCCCGGCGTGAAGGTCGGCATCACGATCGTCGCCGGCAGGCCGAGTCGCTGCGCGTGGTAGGCCACGCCCTGCGCGTGGTTGCCGGCCGAGGCGGCGATCACGCCCTTCGGCGCCGCGCCCGACTCGACGAGCGCGAGCAGCTTGTTCAGCGCGCCCCGTTCCTTGAACGACGCCGTGAACTGCAGGTTCTCGAACTTGAGGACGATGCGCGCGCCGACGATCTCGCCGAGCGTGCGGCTCTCGACGCACGGCGTGTCGAGCACCTGGCCCGCGATGCGCCGCGCCGCGGCCTCGACGTCGGCCAGCGTCGGCAGCGCGGCGTCCTCGTTCAGCACACTACCCCGGCGACGCGCGTCGTGCCTCGCATACCGCTACGCCTTCGCGCGGCCGCCCCGGATCCGGCTCCGCCGGTCCGCTGGCGGAGCCCCCTGGGGGGAGGCGCCGAAGGCGCTTCGGGGGTATTCACTTCAGGCGGTGCCTCCGACCGTGAGGCCGTCGATGCGCAGCGTCGGCTGGCCGACGCCTACCGGCACGCTCTGCCCTTCCTTGCCGCAGGTGCCCACGCCGGTGTCGAGCTGGAGGTCGTTGCCGATCATCGTGACGTGCTTCAGCGCCTCGGGCCCGTTGCCGATGATCGTCGCGCCCTTCACCGGGTACTGGATGCGCCCGTTCTCGACCCAGAACGCCTCGCTGGCCGAGAACACGAAGCGCCCGCTCGTGATGTCGACCTGGCCGCCGCCGAAGTTGGTCGCGTACAGGCCCTTCCTGATGCTGGCGACGATCTCGTCGCGCGTCTTGTCGCCGGCGAGCATGTAGGTGTTCGTCATGCGCGGCATCGGCACGTGGGCGTAGCTCTCGCGGCGGCCGTTGCCGGTGGGCTTGACCTTCATCAGGCGCGCGTTCGTCGCGTCCTGCATGTAGCCGCGCAGGATGCCGTCCTCGATCAGCACCGTGCGCTGCGTCGCGTGGCCTTCGTCGTCGACGTTCAGGCTGCCGCGGCGGTCCGGGATCGTGCCGTCGTCGAGCACCGTCACCCCCTTGGCCGCGACGCGCTTGCCGACGCGGCCGCTGAACGCGCTCGAGCCCTTGCGGTTGAAGTCGCCCTCGAGGCCGTGGCCGATCGCCTCATGCAGCAGGATGCCGGGCCAGCCGGGGCCGAGCACGACCGTCATCTCGCCGGCCGGCGCCGGGCGGCTCTCGAGGTTCGTCAGCGCGGCGCGCACCGCCTGGTCGACGTAGGCCTCGATCTGCTCGTCCTGGAAGTAGCCGAGGCCGAAGCGCCCGCCGCCGCCGCCGGTGCCGACCTCGCGCCGGCCGTCCTGCTCGGCGATCACCGTGACCGACAGCCGCACGAGCGGGCGCACGTCGGCGGCGCGCGTGCCGTCGGCGCGGGCGACGAGCACGACGTCGTGCTCGGCGGCGACACCGGCCATCACCTGGACGATGCGCGGGTCCTTCGCGCGCGCGAGCTTCTCGACCTTCTCGAGCAGCGCGACCTTGCTCGCGCTGTCGAGCGTGCCGATCGGGTCGGTCGGCCCGTACAGGGTGCGGCTGGCGGCGGCGCGGCTCTTGCCCACCTTCACCCGCCGGTTCTGGCCCGCCGCGGCGATCGTGCGCACGGTGCGCGCGGCGTCCATCAGCGCGGCCTCGGACAGATCGTCGGAATACGCGAACGCCGTCTTCTCGCCCGCGATCGCGCGCACGCCGACGCCCTGGTCGATGCTGAAGCTGCCGCTCTTGACGATGCCTTCCTCTAGGCTCCACGCCTCGTGGCGGGTGAGCTGGAAATACAGGTCGGCGTCGTCGACGCGGTGCTCGCCGATCAGTGCGAGCGCGCGCGCCAGCGTGGCGTCGCCGAGGCCATACGGTTCGAGCAGCAGCGCCTGCGCGTGCGCGAGGCGTTCGAGGGTCGGTTCGCGCGAGATCATCGCCTCATTGTAGGGAGGCCACCCCCGCAATGCGACGGCGCGGGCTTCGCGCGACCCGCGACGCATGAATCGACGGCAGCCCAAGCGGTCGCCGCGGATCCGGCTTCGCCGGTCCGCCTTCGGCGCCCCCTTGGGGGGAGGCGCCGAAGGCGCTTCGGGGGGTTCAATCGCTTGCCGGGCGCGACGAGCGCGCGAACGTCCACGCGACGCCGAAGCCGGCGCTCCAGCCCCCGGTCTCGCGCACCAGCGGGCTCGCCTCGTTCGCCGCGCCGCGCACCGAGTCGAAGCGGGCGAAGCCGAACAGGCGCAGGTCGCGCCCGAGCGTGTGCGATGCCGCGAGGCCGGCGCGCCACGCGATCAGCCCCGCCTCGGCCTCGTAGGCCGGGCGCTCGACGGTCGCCTCGTCGGCATCGACGCCGTAGAACGTGTCGGCGAGCCGGCGGTCGCCGAACACCGGGCCGAAACGCGCGCCGAGCTCCCAGCCGCCCGGCAGCGTGCGCTCGTGGACCAGCTCGGGTGCCAGCGACAGGCCCTTGTAGCGCAGGCGGTCCTCGAGGTCGAGCACGGCGCGCAGCGGCACCTGCAGCCGCCAGGGCGCCTGGCGCCCTGGCGGCGCGTCGACGAGGTTCCACACCAGGCGCGGGCCGACTTCGATCAGCGTGCCGAGGTCGTCCATGCCGCGGCGCGCCTCGACGTCGTCCGACGACGAGCCGAGCGAGCCGCCAAAGCCGACGTTGAGCTCGAGGCGCGGCGTGCGCCAAGCGCGCACGCCGACGTTGTCCTCGTCGGCGCGCAGGATCGGGCCGCGGTAGATCAGGAACGGCAGCGGCAGCGCGCGCCCGACGCGGTCCTCGGCACCGGGGTAGGCGGGCTGCGTCGCGCCGGCAGCGAGCACGCCGGCTTCCCAGAGCGGCCTGGCTGGCCGTTGCGACGGCGTCGCGTCGCTGGCGCCGGCGCATGCCGCAGCGCCGAGCGCCCAGGCCCCGACGAGCCGCGCGAGAAGCTTGGTCGGGCGCGGGAGCGGCGGGCGGGCTGGCATCGGGAGCAGCGGCGGTGACGACGACGCGCACGCTAACCGATTCCCATCGCCGGCGCTCGCTGCGAGTCGGGCGACGCGCTGGCTATACTTGACTTGAAGCGCCGATTTGTCCCGGCTTGCGGGCGCTCTACAAATGCCGCTAAAACAGGCGCCACCGACCCGGTGACCGCGTGTGCAGCGGCGCCGGGTTTCGTTTTTGGGTCGTTCGTTCATGGGGTCGGTCGGGCACGTCACGCCGCAGCAGATGCACTTCGCCGAGCCGCTGCCGCTGCGAAGCGGGGCGCGGCTGGCGGACTACACGCTGGTCTACGAGACCTACGGCACGCTCAACGCCGACCGGTCCAACGCCGTGCTCGTGTGCCACGCGCTCAACGCGTCGCACCACGTTGCCGGCACCTACGAGGGCCAGCCGAAGAGCGAGGGCTGGTGGGACAACCTCGTCGGGCCCGGCAAGCCGCTCGACAGCGACCGCTTCTTCGTCATCGGCGTCAACAACCCCGGCTCGTGCTTCGGCTCGACGGGGCCGGCGAGCCCCAACCCGGCCACCGGCCGGCCCTACGGCGCCGACTTTCCCGTCGTCACCGTCGAGGACTGGGTCGACGCGCAGGCACGGCTGCTCGACCGCCTGGGCATCGCGCAGCTCGCCGCCGTGATCGGCGGCAGCCTCGGCGGCATGCAGGCGCTGTCGTGGACGCTGCGGTACCCCGCGCGCGTGCGCCACTGCGTCGCGGTGGCCACGGCACCGAACCTGTCGGCGCAGAACATCGCGTTCAACGAGGTCGCGCGCCGCGCCATCGTCACCGACCCCGACTTCCACGGCGGCCACTATTACGCGCACGGCGTCGTGCCCAAGCGCGGGCTGCGCGTGGCGCGCATGATCGGCCACATCACGTACCTGTCGGACGACTCGATGGAGCAGAAGTTCGGCCGCGCGCTGCGCGAGGCCGAGCTCGGCTACACGACGCAGGACATCGAGTTCCAGATCGAGAGCTACCTGCGCTACCAGGGCGAGAAGTTCAGCGAGTACTTCGACGCCAACACCTACCTGCTCATCACGCGCGCGCTCGACTACTTCGACCCGGCGCGCGAGCACGGCGGCGACCTCGCGCGCGCGTTCGCGCCGGCGCTGGCGAAGTTCCTCGTCGTCAGCTTCACCACCGACTGGCGCTTCTCGCCGGCGCGCTCGCGCGAGATCGTCAAGGCGCTGGTCGACAACCGCCACGACGTGACCTACGCCGAGATCGCGGCGCCGCACGGCCACGACGCCTTCCTGCTCGACGACCCGCGCTACCACGGCGTGCTGCGCGCGTACTTCGACAACGTCGCCAAGGAGGGCCGGGCATGACCTCGCGCGCCGACCACGACGTCATCGCGCAGCTCGTGCCGCGCGGCGCGCGCGTGCTCGACCTCGGCTGCGGCGACGGCGCGCTGCTCGCGCACCTGCGCGACACGCGCGACTGCCGCGGCTTCGGCATCGAGATCGACGACGCCAAGCTGGTGGCGTGCATCAAGCGCGACGTCAAGGTGCTGCAGCTCAACCTCGAGGAGGGGCTGGCGGTGTTCGACGACGACAGCTTCGACGTCGTGCTGCAGCTCGACACGCTCCAGAGCCTGCGCAACACGCAGACGGTGCTGCGCGAGACGGCGCGCGTCGGACGCGTGTCGATCGCGAGCTTCCCGAACTTCGCGCACTGGCCCAACCGCTTCAGCGTGCTGCGCGGGCGCATGCCGGTGACCAAGGTGCTGCCGTACCAGTGGTACGACACGCCCAACATCCGCGTCGGCACCTTCGCCGACTTCGAGGTGCTCGCGCGCCAGTGCGGGCTGCGCGTGCTCGAGGCGTTCGGTCTGCACGAGGGCCGGCGCGTCGACCGCTGGCCGAACCTGATGGCCAGCACGGCGGTGTTCAAATTCGAAAGAGCATGAGGCGCGGCCCTGCGGCCTCGGCTCCACCGACGCCCAGAGGACCACGATGACCCCGACCTCCACGCCCCCAGGCACGGCCCTCGTCACCGGCGCCAGCGCCGGCTTCGGCGCCGCGATCGTGCGCCGCCTGCACGCCGACGGCTGGCGCGTCGTCGCCACCGCGCGGCGCGCCGACCGGCTCGCGGCGCTGGCGGCCGAGCTCGGCCCTCGCGTGCTCGCGTTCCCGCTCGACGTGACCGACCGTGCGGCGGTCGAGGCGCTGCCGTCGTCGCTGCCGGCCCCCTTCGCCGCCGTCGACCTGCTCGTCAACAACGCCGGCCTCGCACTCGGTCTGGCGCCGGCTCATCAGGCCTCGCTCGACGACTGGGAGACGATGGTTGCGACCAACGTCGCCGGCCTGATGCGCTGCACGCGCGCGCTGCTGCCCGGCATGGTCGAGCGCGGCCGCGGCCACGTGATCAACATCGGCTCGGTGGCCGGCGGCACGCCGTACCCGGGCGGCAACGTCTACGGCGCGACGAAGGCCTTCGTCCACCAGTTCACGCTGAACCTGAAGGCGGACCTGCTCGGCACGCCGGTGCGTGCCACCGCGATCGAGCCGGGTCTGGTCGGCGGCAGCGAGTTCTCGAACGTGCGCTTCAAGGGCGACGACGCGCGTGCGGCGTCGATCTACGCCGGCACCGACCCGCTGACGCCGGAAGACATCGCCGAGGCGGTGGCGTGGGTCGCGCACCTGCCGCCGCGCGTGAACATCAACTTCATGGAGCTGATGCCGGCGTGCCAGGCGCACGGGCCGCTGGCGATCCACCGGCGCGCGTGAGCCGCGCGCTCGCGCTCGTGCCGATCAGCGGAAGCTCACGCGCATGGTCGGATTGCCGGGCAGGCCCTCGTAGGTCACGGTCACGGTGCGCTGCGGCTGCACCGGGCCGGGCGAGAACGCGCCGAGCGACAGCAGGTCGCCGGGCTTGAGCGTGATGCCGCTTGCCTTCAGGTCGGCGGCGAGCCAGATCACGGCGTTCAGCGGGTGGCCGAGGATCGCGCTGCCCTTGGCGGTGCCGATCGCGCGGCCGGTGTCGTCGCTGGTGCGCACTGTCATGTCGCGCAGCGCGTCGGCGAACGCGGCGTCGGCGCGCACGACGATCGGCGCGCCGAGCACGCCCAGGCGAGCGCCGACGTTGTTGGCCTGCAGCGCCGCGCCGGTGAGCTTCGCCGGGTCGGCCACCATCTGGTCGGGCAGCTCGATGAAGGGGTAGACCGCGCGCAGCGACGCCAGCACCTCGACCGGCGTCTTCGCGTCGTGCACGGCGCTGCTGGCGACCTCGACGACGAGGTCGGCCTCGAGGAACGGCCGTGCACCGAAGGCCGCGGGCACCTCGGCGCCGTCGCGCAGCAGCATCTTCTCGAGCAGCGTGCCGCGCATGGGGTGGTCCATCTTGAAGCGCTGCTGCACCGTCGGGTTGGTCAGCCCGGCCTTGTAGCCGACGACGGGGCCGTGGGTGGGCTGCAGCGCGGTCACGAACTTGCGCGCGCCGCAGGCCGCACCTTCGAACGTCAGGTCCGCGGCCGCATCGGCGACCGGCTGCCTCGCCAGGAAGCGTTCCACCTTCGTCGCGATCTCGGCGTCGGACGGGCACGTGGGGGGCTCGGGCGGCGTGGCGGCGCA
>JALOSD010000162.1 GCA_025458585.1 Burkholderiaceae bacterium
TCGGCGCGCCGACCGGAGCTTCTTCACATGGGCTTGTCCCTCGCCCTCGTCTTGCCGATGGTGCTGGTCACCACGCTGGTCCACTACGAGGTGCTGCGTGGCCTGTCGCGAGGGCTGCCGCGGCTGCACATCGTGCCGCGACTGCGGCTGGTGTTCGTCATCGTCGGCGCGTTCGTCGCGCACGTGGTGCAGATCGCGCTGTACGGGCTGGTGTACTGGGCGCTCGGCGGCGGGGTGTGGGACCTGCCGACGAGCCTGTACCTGTCCGCGCAGTCGTTCACCTCGCTGGGCTTCGGCGACGTCGTACCGCCCGCCGCCCTGCATCCGCTGGTGGCCATGGAGACGCTGAACGGGCTGCTGCTGATCGCGTGGACGGCCTCGTTCACCTACCTGTCGATGGAGCGCTACTGGAAGCAGCCCGAGCGCCGATGAACCGCGCCGATGAACCGCGCCGGCGCATCGCGCGGTGATCGTGCCGCGCCGCTGCTCAGATCGCCATCAGCCGCCGCACGCCGTCGGCCTCCATCGTCGCGCCGCGGCCGCGCGCGACCACATCACCGCGCTCCATCACCAGGTACTGGTCGGCGAGCTCGGCGGCGAAGTCGTAGTACTGCTCGACGAGCACGATCGCCATCGTCTTGCGGTCGGCGAGCATGCGGATGACGCGGCCGATGTCCTTGATGATGCTCGGCTGGATGCCCTCGGTCGGCTCGTCGAGCAGCAGCAGCTTGGGGCCGGCGGCGAGCGCGCGCGCGATCGCGAGCTGCTGCTGCTGCCCGCCGGACAGGTCGCCGCCGCGGCGGTTGAGCATCTGCCTGAGCACCGGGAACAGCTCGAACAGCTCGCCCGGGATCGGCGTGCTGCCGCTCTTGTACGCCAGGCCCATGCGCAGGTTGTCCTCGACCGTCAGCCGCCCGAAGATCTCGCGCCCCTGCGGCACGTAGCCGACGCCCGCGCGCACGCGCTCGTAGGGCGTGGCGCGCGTGATGTCGCGCCCGTCGAGCGCGATCGCGCCGGTGCGGATCGGCACCACGCCCATCAGGCTTCGCAACAACGTTGTCTTGCCGACGCCGTTGCGGCCCAGCACGACGGTGACCTCGCCCAGCGCCGCCTCGAACGCGACGTTGCGCAGGATGTGGCTGCCGCCGTAGTACTGGTTCAGGCCGTCGACCTTCAGCATGGCGTGTGCAGGCTCAGCGGCCGAGATAGACCTCGACCACCTGGTCGTTCGCCTGCACGTCGGCCAGACGTCCCTCGGCGAGCACGCGGCCCTCGTGCAGCACGGTGACCTTCTTGCGGCCCTCGGTGAGCTGCTCGACGAACTTCATGTCGTGCTCCACGACGACGAGCGAATGCTCGCCCTCGAGCGACAGGAACAGCTCGGCGGTGCGCTCCGTCTCCTCGTCGGTCATGCCGGCCACCGGCTCGTCGAGCAGCAGCAGCTTCGGGTCCTGCACGAGCAGCATGCCGATCTCGAGCCACTGCTTCTGCCCGTGGCTGAGCAGCCCCGCGGTGCGCTGCGCCTCGCCCTTCAGGTGGATGCGCTCGAGCACGGCGCCCAAGCGGTCGAGCTGCTCGCCGCTCAGACGCGAGAACAGGCTGGCGCGCACGCGGCGGTCGGCCTTCAGCGCGAGCTCGAGGTTCTCGAACACGCTCAGGTCCTCGTACACGGTGGGCTTCTGGAACTTGCGGCCGACGCCGATCTGCGCGATCTCGTTCTCGCGCAGCCGCAGCAGGTCGATGTTGGTGCCGAAGCTGACGCGCCCGGCGTCGGGCTTCGTCTTGCCGGTGATGACGTCCATCATCGTCGTCTTGCCGGCGCCGTTGGGGCCGATGATGCAGCGCAGCTCGCCGACGTCGATCGCCAGCGACAGCGCGTTGAGCGCCTTGAAGCCGTCGAAGCTGACCGTGACGTCGTCGACGTAGAGCGCGACACCGTGGGCGAAGTCGGGCACGCCGTGCGCGAGCGGGCGCCCGAACGCGGCGTCGCGCCCGCCCGAAGGCGCGGCCTGCTGCTTCTCGCGGTACGCGGCGAGCGTCGTCGCCCCCTGCTCCATCAGGTCGGGCGTCAAGAGCGCTTCTCCCGCGCCCGGCGGAACAGGCCGACGATGCCGTTCGGAAGGAACAGCGTCACGGCGATGAACAGCACGCCGAGGAAGTACAGCCAGTACTCGGGAAAAGCCTGCGTGAACCAGCTCTTGGCGCCGTTGACGAAGAAGGCGCCGACGATCGGCCCGATCAGCGTCGCGCGCCCGCCCACCGCGGCCCAGATCGCGATCTCGATCGACGCCGCCGGGCTCATCTCGCTCGGGTTGATGATGCCCACCTGCGGCACGTACAGCGCGCCAGCGACGCCGCACATGACGGCGCTCAGCGTCCAGATGCTCAGCTTGTAGGCGATCGGGTCGTAGCCGGTGAACATCACACGGCTCTCGGCGTCGCGGATGGCCTGCAGCACGCGGCCGTAGCGGCTGTTGACGATCGCGCGCGCGAGCAGGAAGAAGCCGATCAGCACCAGCCCGGTGGTGACGAACAGCGCCATGCGCGTGGTCGGCGTCGCGATCGGAATGTCGAGGATGCGCTTGAAGTCCGTGAAGCCGTTGTTGCCGCCGAAGCCGGTCTCGTTGCGGAAGAACAGCAGCATCGCGGCGTAGGTCATCGCCTGCGTGATGATCGAGAAGTACACGCCCTTGATGCGCGAGCGGAACGCGAACCAGCCGAACACGAACGCGAGCAGGCCGGGCACGAGCACGACCATCGCCATCTGGAACACGAAGCTGTCGCTGAACGTCCAGTGCCACGGCAGCGCCTTCCAGTCGAGGAAGACCATGAAGTCGGGCAGGTCCGACTGGTACTGGCCCTCGCGGCCGATCTGGCGCATCAGGTACATGCCCATCGCGTAGCCGCCGAGCGCGAAGAACAGGCCGTGGCCGAGCGACAGGATGCCGGTGTAGCCCCAGATCAGGTCCATCGCCAGCGCGCAGATCGCGTAGCACATGATCTTGCCCACCAGCGACACCCAGTGGTCGCCGAGGTGCCAGACGCTGTCGGGCGGCACCGCGAGGTTGAGCACCGGCACCAGCACGGTGACGGTGACCAGCGCGGCCATCACGCCGCTCCAGCCCCTGGCGCCGAGCAGCAGGCCGGCGCGCGGGCGGGGGATCGCAGTCGGGGACAGGACGGCGCTCATCGTCGGCTCGTCATGCCTCTGCACTACGCCCCTTCATCGCGAACAGCCCCTGCGGGCGCTTCTGGATGAAGACGACGATGAACAGCAGCACCATGATCTTCGCGAGCACGGCGCCGGCCCAGCCTTCGAGGACCTTGTTGAGCACGCCGAGCCCGAGTGCGGCGACGACGGTGCCGGCGAGTTGGCCGACGCCACCGAGCACGACGACGAGGAACGAGTCGACGATGTACTGCTGGCCGAGGTCGGGGCCGACGTTGCCGATCTGGCTCAGCGCGCAGCCGGCGAGCCCCGCGATGCCGGCGCCGAGCGCGAAGGCCAGCGTGTCGACGCGCGCGGTGTTGACGCCCACGCAGGCGGCCATGCGGCGGTTCTGCGTCACCCCGCGCACGAACAGGCCGAGCCGCGTGCGCGCGATCAGCAGTGCGACCCCCGCGAGCACGAGAAAGGCGAAGGCGATGATCGCCAGCCGGTTGTACGGCAGCGTCAGGTTCGGCAGCGCCATGATGCCGCCGCTCATCCACGACGGGTTCTCGACCGGCACGTTCTGGGCGCCGAAGATCGAACGCACCGACTGCATGAGGATCAGGCTGATGCCCCAGGTGGCGAGCAGCGTCTCGAGCGGGCGGCCGTAGAGCCAGCGGATCACGCCGCGCTCGAGCAGCGCGCCGACGCCGGCGGCGACGAGGAACGCGACCGGGATCGCGGCGACGACGTACCAGTCGAACCACCCCGGGAGGAATTGCCGGAACAGGTTCTGCGTCATAAAGGTGGCGTAGGCGCCGATCATCATCAGCTCGCCGTGCGCCATGTTGATGACGCCGAGCAGGCCATAGGTGATCGCCAGGCCCAGCGCGACGAGCAGCAGGATCGAGCCCAGGCTGATGCCCGTGAACAGCACACCCAGCCGCTCGCCCCACGCCAGCTTCGCCTCGACCTGGCGCAGTGCGGCGCGCAGCGCGTCGCGCACCGCGGCGTCGGGCTCGACGCCGGGCGCGAGCCGCTCGAGCAGCAAGGCGCGCGTGGCCGGGTGGCCGCTGGCGGCCAGGCGTTCGGCGGCCGCCAGGCGCTGCGACCTGTCGGGCGCGGCGACGAGGATCGCCGCCTGCA
>JALOSD010000163.1 GCA_025458585.1 Burkholderiaceae bacterium
GGCGGACCATCCGTCGCTCGGCGGGCGGCGGCTGCTGTTCGAGACGATCCGGCGCATGCTGTCGCAGCTCGTCTACGACGTGATCGAGCACACCGGGGAGCGCCTGCAGGCCGCGGGGCCGCGCGACGCCGACGAGGCGCGCCGCGTGCCGCCGCTCGTCGGCTTCGGCGACGCGACGCGCCGCGAGCTCGTCGAGCTCAAGCGCTTCCTGTTCCAGGCGCTGTACCGCCACCCGCAGGTGGTGGCCAAGACCGACGCCGGCCGCCGCGTCGTGTGCGAGCTGTTCGCCGCCTACGTCGGCGCGCCGTCCGAGATGCCGCCCGACTACGCCGGCGCGGCCGACCTGCAGCGCGCGGTGGCCGACTACATCGCCGGCATGACCGACCGCTTCGCGCTGCGCGAACACCGCAACCGGTGTTCGTCGACGACGCCGACCGCCATGCCTACCTCGCCACCCTGCGCGAGGTGACGCGCGAGCGCGGCGTGGTGCTGCACGGCTATGCGCTGCTCGACGCCGAGGTCTGGCTGCTCGTGCAGCCGGCCGAGGCCGGCGCGCTGAGCCGGGCGATGCAGGCGCTCGGCCGCCGTTTCGTCGCCGCGGTCAACCGCCGCCACGGGCGGCACGGCACGCTGTGGGACGGCCGCTTTCGCGCGACCGTGCTCGACGAGCGCACGCAACTGCTCGACGCGCTGGTGCACGTCGAGACGAAGCCCGTCGACGCCGGGCTCGTCGCGCACGCCGTCGACTGGCCCTGGTCGAGTGCACGCCACCACCTCGGGCTGGCGCGTGACCCCTGGCTGGCCGAGCACGCGATGCTGTGGACGCTGGGCAATACGCCGTTCGAGCGCGATTCGGCGTGGCGTCGCCGGCTGGACGCCGGCCTGGCGCCGGCGCGGCGCCGCACGATCGACGACGCGGCGCTGCAGGGCTGGGCGCTCGGCCCGCCGGACTTCGTCGCCGCGGTCGCCGAGCGGGCCGGTCGCCCGGCGACGCGCCGACCGCGCGGCCGCCCCGCGGGTCGGGCGGCGGCCGTGCCGAGGTAGCGCAAGGCCGTCGTCGGTGAAGGTCGCGCGGCGGCCGGCACCGATCGTGCTTCGCACGATGACGAACGTCTGGTGCACCGCTGCGGTGCGCTCGATCTTTGATGTGTCCCCAATTAAATCGACCGTGTTACGGGGTTGATCTTGTATTGACTTCGACCCCAATTTATTCGGCTTGTTAAACATGCTGCACTGCAGTAGGCTCACAGCCCCTTTCAGACAGGACAGGAGGTCGCGATGCGCCGTCCGAACCGCGGGGCCGACGTCCCCATGACCGCCACCGAACTCGAGCGCGCCGCGCTGGCGCGCGACGGCCTGTACGACCCCGCGCGCGAACACGACGCCTGCGGCGTCGGCTTCGTGGCCCACATCAAGGGCGAGCGTTCGCACCCGATCATCGAGCAGGGGCTGAAGATCCTCGAGAACCTCGACCATCGCGGCGCGGTCGGCGCCGACAAGCTGATGGGCGACGGCGCCGGCATCCTGATCCAGATCCCCGACGAGCTGTACCGCGCCGAGATGGCGGCGCAGGGCGTCGAGCTGCCGCCGCCGGGCGAGTATGGCGTCGGCATGATCTTCCTGCCGAAGGAGCACGCTTCGCGGCTGGCGTGCGAGCAGGAGCTCGAGCGTGCCGTGAAGGCCGAAGGCCAGGTGCTGCTCGGCTGGCGCGACGTGCCCGTCGACCGCGACATGCCGATGAGCCCGACGGTGCGCGCCAAGGAGCCGGTGATCCGCCAGATCTTCATCGGCCGCGGCACCGACGTGATCGTGCCCGACGCGCTCGAGCGCAAGCTCTACGTGATCCGCAAGACGGCGAGCGCGGCGATCCAGCGCCTGAAGCTCACGCACAGCCGCGAGTACTACGTGCCGAGCATGAGCTGCCGCACGGTCATCTACAAGGGTCTGCTGCTCGCCAACCAGGTCGGCCAGTACTTCCGCGACCTCGCCGACCCGCGCGCCGTCTCGGCGCTTGCGCTCGTGCACCAGCGCTTCTCCACCAACACGTTCCCCGAGTGGCCGCTCGCGCATCCGTACCGGCTCGTCGCGCACAACGGCGAGATCAACACCGTCAAGGGCAACTTCAACTGGATGCGCGCGCGCGAGGGCGTGATGAAGTCGCCCGTGCTCGGCGACGACCTGAAGAAGCTCTACCCGATCAGCTTCGAGCACCAGAGCGACACCGCGACGTTCGACAACGCGCTCGAACTGCTCGTGATGGCGGGCTATCCGCTCGCCCACGCGGCGATGATGATGATCCCCGAGGCCTGGGAGAACCACGAGCTGATGGACGCGCGGCGGCGCGCCTTCTACGAGTACCACGCCGCGATGCTCGAGCCATGGGACGGCCCGGCGGCGATGGTGTTCACCGACGGCAAGCAGATCGGCGCCACGCTCGACCGCAACGGCCTCAGGCCCGCGCGCTACTGCGTGACCGACGACGACCTCGTCGTCATGGGCTCGGAGTCGGGCGTGCTGCCGATTCCCCAGAACCGCATCGTCAAGAAGTGGCGCCTGCAGCCAGGCAGGATGTTCCTGATCGACTTCGAGCAGGGCCGCATCGTCGACGACGAGGAACTGAAGAACCAGTTCGCCTCCGCGCGCCCGTACCGGCAGTGGATCGAGAACGTGCGCATCAAGCTCGACGACCTCGAGGTGCCGGGCGAGCCGGCGCCGTTCGCAGGCGAGCCGCTGCTCGACCGTCAGCAGGCCTTCGGCTACACGCAGGAGGACCTCAAGTTCCTGATGAGCCCGATGGCCGCCGCCGGCGAGGAGGCGATCGGCTCGATGGGCAACGACTCGCCGCTGGCGGTGCTGTCCGACCGCAGCAAGCCCCTGTACAGCTACTTCAAGCAGCTCTTTGCCCAGGTCACGAACCCGCCGATCGATCCGATCCGCGAGGCGATCGTGATGAGCCTGAACAGCTTCATCGGGCCGAAGCCCAACCTGCTCGACATCAACGCCGTCAACCCGCCGATGCGGCTCGAGGTGTCGCAGCCGGTGCTCGACTTCGACGACATGGCGCGGCTGCGCGCGATCGAGCGCATCACGCACGGCAAGTTCAAGCCCTACGAGCTGAACATCGTCTACCCGCTGGCTTGGGGTCGCGAGGGTGTCGAGGCCAAGCTCGCGTCGCTGTGCGCCGAGGCGCAGGATGCACTGGCCAGCGGCCACAACATCCTCATCGTCACCGACCGCCGCATGGATCGCGAGCACGTCGCGATCCCGGCGCTGCTCGCGCTGTCGGCCGTCCACCACCACCTGGTGCGCGAGGGCCTGCGCACGACGGCAGGCATCGTGGTCGAGACGGGCTCGGCGCGCGAGGTCCACCACTTCGCCGTGCTCGCCGGCTACGGTGCCGAGGCCGTGCACCCCTACCTGGCGATGGAGACGCTGGCCGCGCTGCACCAGGACCTGCCGGGCGCGCTCAGCCCCGACAAGGCGATCTACAACTACGTCAAGGCGGTCGGCAAGGGTCTGTCGAAGATCATGTCGAAGATGGGCATCAGCACGTACATGTCCTACTGCGGCGCGCAGATCTTCGAAGCGATCGGGCTGGACAGGCCACTGGTCGAGAAGTACTTCCGCGGCACCGCGAGCCAGATTGGCGGCATCGGCGTGTTCGAGGTGGCCGAGGAGGCGATCCGCCTGCACAAGGCCGCGTTCGGCGACGACCCGGTGCTCGCGTCGATGCTCGACGCCGGCGGCGAATACGCCTGGCGCACGCGCGGCGAGGAGCACATGTGGACGCCCGACGCGATCGCCAAGCTGCAGCACAGCACGCGCGCCGGCAAGTTCGACACCTACAAGGAATACGCGCAGATCATCAACGACCAGAGCCGCCGCCACATGACGCTGCGCGGCCTGTTCGAGTTCAAGGTCGACCCGGCGAGGGCGATCCCGATCGAGGAGGTCGAGCCGGCGAGCGAGATCGTCAAGCGCTTCGCCACCGGTGCGATGTCGCTCGGCTCGATCTCCACCGAGGCGCACTCGACGCTGGCCATCGCGATGAACCGCATCGGTGGCAAGAGCAACACCGGCGAGGGCGGCGAGGATCCGGCGCGCTACCGCAACGAGCTCAAGGGCATTCCGATCGCGGCCGGCACCAAGGTCAGCGACGTCGTCGGCGCCAAGGTCATCGAGGCCGACTACGAGCTGAAGGACGGCGACAGCCTGCGCTCGAAGATCAAGCAGGTGGCGTCGGGGCGCTTCGGCGTGACGACGGAATACCTGGTGAGCGCCGACCAGATCCAGATCAAGATGGCGCAGGGCGCGAAGCCCGGCGAGGGCGGCCAGCTGCCCGGCGGCAAGGTCAGCGATTACATCGGCTTCCTGCGCTACTCGGTGCCGGGCGTCGGCCTGATCAGCCCGCCGCCGCACCACGACATCTACTCGATCGAGGACCTGGCGCAGCTGATCCACGACCTGAAGAACGCGAACCCGCGCGCGGGCCACGACGGCGGCACTGGCGCGTCACCGTGGAGCTCGATCAAGCACGCCGGCACGCCGTGGGAGCTCGGCTTGGCCGAGACGCAGCAGACGCTGGTGCTCAACCGCCTGCGCGGGCGCATCCGCGTGCAGGCCGACGGCCAGATGAAGACCGGCCGCGACGTCGTGATCGGCGCGCTGCTCGGCGCCGACGAGTTCGGCTTCGCCACCGCGCCGCTCGTCGTCGAGGGCTGCATCATGATGCGCAAGTGCCACCTCAACACCTGTCGCCGAGGAGGCGCGCAGCATCATGGCGCAGCTTGGCATCCGCCGGTTCGACGACCTGATCGGC
Source organism: Burkholderiaceae bacterium (assembly GCA_025458585.1). Taxonomy (GTDB): domain Bacteria; phylum Pseudomonadota; class Gammaproteobacteria; order Burkholderiales; family Burkholderiaceae_C; genus Calidifontimicrobium. Next base: position 4,820 of record JALOSD010000163.1, read on the forward strand.
CGCGCCGACCTGCTCGACACGAAAAAGGGCGTCGCGCACTGGAAGGCCAAGGGGCTCGACTTCAGCCGCATCTTCCACCAGCCCGAGGTGCCGGCCGAGGTGCCGCGGCGCCACGTCGACGCGCAGGACCACGGCCTCGAGCGCGCGCTCGACGTGAAGCTGATCGAGAAGTGCCGCCCGGCGATCGAGCGCGGCGAGAAGGTCCAGTTCATGGAGGAGGCGCGCAACGTCAACCGCAGCGTTGGCGCCATGCTCTCCGGCGAGCTGGTCCGCCACCGCCCCGAGGGCCTGCCCGACCACACGATCTTCGTCCAGATGGAGGGTACGGGCGGGCAGAGCTTCGGCGCCTTCCTTGCGCAGGGCATCACGCTGTACCTGATCGGCGACGCCAACGACTACACCGGCAAGGGGTTGTCGGGCGGGCGCATCGCGGTGCGGCCGAGCATCGAGTTCCGCGGCGAGGCAACGAGGAACATCATCGTCGGCAACACGGTGCTCTACGGCGCCACCAGCGGCGAGGCCTTCTTCCGCGGCGTCGCCGGCGAGCGCTTCGCGGTGCGGCTGTCGGGCGCAACGGCGGTCGTCGAGGGCACCGGCGACCACGGCTGCGAGTACATGACCGGCGGCACGGTGGCCGTGCTCGGCAAGACCGGGCGCAACTTCGCCGCCGGCATGTCGGGCGGCATCGCCTACGTCTACGACGAGGACGGCCAGTTCGCCAAGCGCTGCAACACGTCGATGGTGGCGCTCGAGAAGGTGCTGGGTGCCGCCGAGCAGAAGGCCGCCGGCGGCCCGCTGCACAAGGGGCAGACTGACGAGGCGCTGCTGAAGAAGCTGATCGAGGACCACCACAAGTGGACCGGCAGCCTGCGTGCGCGCGAGATCCTCGACGACTGGGCGGCCGCGCGCGCGAAGTTCGTCAAGGTCTTCCCGCACGAGTACAAGCGCGCGCTGACCGAGATGGGCGCGCGTGTCGAGACGGCGGCGACGATCGCCAAGGCCAAGGGCAGCGAGACCAAGGCCGTGCCGGCGAAGTGAGCCGGCGGCCACAGGAGAACGACGATGGGCAAGGTCACGGGTTTTCTGGAATACGAGCGGCTCGAGGAAGGCTACGAGCCGGTGCC
>JALOSD010000164.1 GCA_025458585.1 Burkholderiaceae bacterium
AGCGCGAGGACCGTGGGGCGGGTGACGTTCATGGGCTCTCTCCTCTTGCAACGGACAGCGATGGTCGAACGAATGGTGGGGCGGACGTGGTTCAGGATCGCGTGGCGGCCGACACCTCGAGGGCGCGCTGCCGTTCGGCACGCGCGATCAGGTAGCTCGAGATCACGATGCCGATGGCGACGATGACGACGATGACGGTGGCCATCGCGTTGACGGTCGGGTTCAGGCCGAGGCGTGCCCGCGAGAAGATCACCAGCGGCATCGTCGTCGAGCCCGGGCCGGACAGGAAGGCCGAGATCACGACGTCGTCGAGCGAGATCGTGAACGTCAGCAGCCAGGCCGAGACGAGCGACTGCGAGATCATCGGCAGCGTGACGAGCCAGAACACCTGGCCGGGCTTCGCGCCGAGGTCCATCGCCGCCTCCTCGAGCTGCGGGTTCAGATCCTGGAGGCGCGACTGGATGACGACCGCGGCGTAGGCCATGCCGAGCAGCAGGTGGCCCATCCAGATCGTCATCATGCCGCGTTCGGGGAAGCCGAGCGCGCGCTGCACCGACACCAGCATCAGCAGCAGCGACAGGCCGAGCACGACCTCGGGCATCACGAGCGGCGCGCTCGCCATGCCCGAGAACAGCGTGCGCCCGCGAAAGCGCGTGTACTTGATGAGCGAGAACGCGATCAGCGTGCCGAGCACGACCGACCCGCAAGCGGTCAGGAACGCGATCTTCAGGCTCAGCCACAGGCCGGTGAGCATCTCGCTGTCGCGCAGCAGGGCCTCGTACCACTTCAGCGTGAAGCCGCGCCAGACGTTGGGCACCGGCGAGTCGTTGAACGAATAGACGACGAGCGAGACGATCGGCACGTACAGGAACACGAAGCCGAGCGTCAGCCACCCGCGGCCGAACCAGCGGTTGAAGCCGGTCGAGGTCGCGATCCTCACCGCAGCTTCTCCTGCGCCTCAGCCTGGTACTTGCTGAACAGCGCCAGCGGCACGATCACGAGCAGGATGATGACGACGGCGACGGCGGACGCCATCGGCCAGTCGTTGTTGGCGAAGAACTCGTCCCACAGCACGCGGCCAATCATCAGCGTCTCGGGGCCGCCGAGCAGTTCGGGAATCACGAACTCGCCGACGCAGGGGATGAACACGAGCATCGAGCCGGCGATGATCCCGGCCTTCGACAGCGGCACCGTGATCTTCCAGAACGCGGTCCACGGCGTGGCGCCGAGGTCAGCCGCGGCCTCGAGAAGGCGCAGGTCCATCTTCGCGAGGTTGCCGTACAGCGGCAGGATCATGAACGGCAGGTAGGTGTACGTCATGCCGAGCACGAGCGAGAACGGCGTGTGCATCAGCCGCCCAGGCGTCGTGATCAGCCCGAGCTGGTACAGCCACTGGTCGATGCCCAGGCCAATCAGCCAGTCGGCGATCAACCCGCCTTCGCTGAGCAGGCCCCGCCACGCGTAGACGCGCAGCAGGAACGAGGTCCAAAACGGCAGCATCACCAGCATCAGCAGCGCCGGCTGCAGCGTCGGCTTGGCGCGCGCCATGAAGTAGGCGAACGGGTAGCCGATCAGCAGGCACAGCACCGTCGTCGCGAGCGCGTACTCGATGCTCGCGATGTAGGTTCGAACGTACAGCGCGTCCTGCGCCAGGAACGCGTAGTTGCCGAGGTTCAGCGCAAGCTGGAGCACCCCGCCTTCGAAGCTGACGAGGTCGCGCAACGCCACCCCGTCCATCTCGGAGACGCTGATGCGCGCGACGATGACGAACGGCAGCAGGAAGAAGATCAGCAGCCAGACGTAGGGCACGCCGATCACGAGATGGCGCCCGCGCGGCCGCCAGGCCGCGACGCGCCGCAGCACGCCGGGCGCCGGCGAGGCGTCGGCCGTCGTCGCGGGTGCCGCCGTGCGGGTCACGCGCGCGCCCTCATCGCGTCAGCACTACCGGAGCGGTGCGCGACCAGTGCGCCCACACGGTGTCGCCCCACGTGAACTCGTCGTCGCGGTGGCGCTGCACGTTCGTCTGGCTCACCTTGAGCAGCACGCCGCTGGCCAACTGCACGTGGTAGACGGTGAAGCTGCCGAAGTACGACAACTCCTTGATCGTGCCGGTGGCCGAGTTGAAGTCGTCGGCCGGCTTGCGGCGCGACAGGTGGATCTTCTCCGGCCGCAGCGCGACGCTGACCGCCATGCCGACGGTGCCGGTGATGCCGTGGCCGACGTAGTGACGGCAGTCGGCGCAGTCGATGACGACGTGGTCCGGCTCGTCGACGCTGACGCTGCCGTCCATCAGGTTCACGTTGCCGATGAAGTCGGCGACGAAGCGCGTGGCCGGCGTCTCGTAGATCTCGTGCGGCGGGCCCACCTGCAGGAAGCGGCCCTCGCTCATGATCGCGATGCGCGAGGCCATCGTCATCGCCTCTTCCTGGTCGTGCGTGACCATCACGCAGGTCACGCCGACCTTCTCGATGATGTTGACGAGCTCGATCTGCGTCTGCTCGCGCAGCTTCTTGTCGAGCGCGCCGAGCGGCTCGTCGAGCAGCAGCAGCTGCGGCTTCTTCGCCAGGCTGCGCGCGAGCGCGACGCGCTGCTGCTGGCCGCCGGAGAGCTGGTGCGGCTTGCGCTGCGCGAACTTCTCGAGCTGCACCAGCTTGAGCATCGACTCGACGCGCCCGGCGACCTCGTCCTTCGACAGCCCCTCGCGGCGCGGCCCGAACGCGATGTTGTCCCACACCGTCAGGTGCGGGAAGAGCGCGTAGCTCTGGAACATCATGTTCATCGGTCGCTCGTAGGGCGGCAGCGTCGCCAGGTCGCGGCCGGCGAGCAGGATGCGCCCGGCGGTAGGCTTCTCGAAGCCGGCGAGCATGCGCAGCAGCGTGCTCTTGCCGCAGCCCGACGAGCCGAGCAGGGCGAAGATCTCGCCCTTGGCCACGTCGAGGCTCACCTCGTTGACGGCGCGGAAACCGTCGAACTCCTTGACGACGTCCTGGATCTGCAGGAAGGTGTCGTCGGTCGTCGCTGGGCCCATGAGCGGGGCGTCCTCCGTGCGGGTCGGCAGCGGTGCGGCGCCGTTCAAAGTCCGGTCTTGAACGACGTGAACGTGCGCGTCATCAGGCGGCGCATGTCGTTGTTCAGCGGCTCCGGCGCGATCATCTTCGCCATGTCGGCGGCCGACAGGAAAACCGAGGGGTTGCTCGCGACCTCGGGGCGTACGAACTGCTTCGCGGCAGGCACCGCGTTGGCGTAGAACACCTTGTTGACGAGGCCGGCGTTGACCTCCGGACGTAGGATGTAGTCGATGAACTTGTGCGCGTTGCCGGGCCGCGGCGCGTCGGCCGGAATCACCATCACGTCGAAGAACAGCAGGCCTCCGGTCTTCGGGATCAGCGCCTCGATGTTCTGACCCGTCTTGCCGTCGATCGCGCGCTGGCGCGCGATGTTGATGTCGCCCGACCACCCCATCGCGACGCAGATCGAGCCGTTGGCCATGTCGTTGATGTAGCCCGACGAGCTGAACAGCGTGATGTGCGGCCGCACGCTCTTGAGCAGCTGGCCCGCCGCGGCGTAGTCGGAGGCGTTGCGGCTGTACGCCGGCTTGCCGAGGTAGTGCAGCGCCGCCGGGATGACCTCGGTGGCCGAGTCGAGGAACGACACGCCGCAGCTCTTGAGCTTGCTGACGTACTCGGGCTTGAAGATCAGGTCCCACGCGTTCTCGGGCATCGGCGTGCTGCCGAGCGCGGCCTTGACCTTGTCGACGTTGATGCCCACCGTCGTGAAGCCCCACAGCCAGTTCACGAGATAGTCGTTGCCCGGGTCCATCTTGGCGAGCTGCGCCTGCACAGACGGGTCGAGGTTCTTCAGGTTCGGGATCCGGCTCTTGTCGAGCTTCTGCAGCAGGCCGCCGTCGATCTGCAGCTTGGCCCAGTTCGACGACGGCACGACGATGTCGTAGCCCGTCTTGCCGGCCACGAGCTTGGCGTGGACGATCTCGTTGTTGTCGAAGTTGTCGTAGCGGACCTTGATGCCCGTTTCCTTCTCGAAGTTGGCGATCGTGTCCGGCGCGATGTAGTCCGACCAGTTGTAGATGTTCAGCACCTTCTCTTCCTGCGGCTGCGCCAGCGCGCCGGTGCACGCAAGGGCCACGGCAGCCAGGCTCAGCACGCGGGCGCGCACGCCCCAGGACCGGACAAACGACAGCTTCATCGAAAGGCCTCCAGCGATGGATTGAGGGGAAAAGGGCCAGGAACGCCGTGTCGGCAGGCGGCGCACGCCGTCGCCGCAAAGG
>JALOSD010000165.1 GCA_025458585.1 Burkholderiaceae bacterium
AGCGCCGGCCGGGTGATGTAGCGGCACAGCTGCTCCAGCCGCTTGCGGTCGTTCGCCTCTACTCGCACCGCGGCGTGCAGGCTGAACCCGTCGATGTCAGCGCACAGAGGCTGGCGCGTGCAGCTGGTCGTCGGTGGGCGCACCCGCTTCGACGAACACCGGCAGACCATCGGCGCCGCATCGGTACGCGCCGTCCAGCACCAGGCAGTCCAGATGGATATTGAGGTTGGCCGCCGAGCCGAAGCGCCGGAACAGCGTGACGGCGCCACCGTGGCCTTCGTCGGCCTTGAGCTCGGCGGCGTCGAGCAGATGGCGAGTGACCACGCGCAGCACCACCTGCAGCACTGGCGTGACCAGCTCGGGCTGCGCGGCCAGCAGCAAGCGCAGCGGGATCGGCAGCGACAGCACCCACTGACGCACCGGCACGTGGGGAATGACGTGATCCACCAAGTGCGCCGCCGTCTGCGACATGCGGCGCGCGCCGCATGACGGGCAGAACCCACGCCGCTTGCAGCTGAACGCCAGCAGCTTGTCGTGGCCGCAGTCCCCGCAGCGCAGCCTCAGGAAGCCGTGCGCAAGGATGCCGCACTCGAGGAAGGCATCGAACTCGTCCTTGACGAACTGCGGCAGCTCCGCACCGGTGCTGGCTTCGGTGTGGGCGATGAAGCTGGCCACATGCCGCTGCACCAGGCCGTACAGCGTGGCCAACTCGGGGCGGTGGCGCTCGTAGTGAACCGGGGCGCCATCCGGCGCCCGCTGGGGCTGCCGGGCGACGGCTTGCACGCGAGGCTCCCGAGGTGGTGAGCCTGCACGGTCTCAAGCTGCGCACCGCGTCGCCATCGCCCTGACGGGCGCCCACCTATGGGGGTCAGGGCCCAGGTGCCTGCTCTTGGGTGACGATACTTGTTTGCCCGCGGCGCACGCACAACCAGGCGACATCTCACGCATCCGCTGCCGGGCAGCGACGGCTCATGGCGACGTTCTGTGCAAAGACGGGACGGCCGGCCGCGTTCACCGCGGCATCAGGTGCACCGCGCCGCTGTCGACCAGCGGCCGCGGCTTGCCGAGGTGGTAGCCCTGGCCGTAGTCGACGCCGAGCTCGCGCAGGCGCTTGAGGATCGCCTCGCTGGCGACGTACTCGGCGATCGTCTTCAGCCCCATCACGTGGCCGACGGCGTTGATCGCCTGCACCATCGCGAGGTCCATCGGGTCGTCGGCGATGTCCTTGACGAAGCTGCCGTCGATCTTCAGGAAGTCGACCGGCAGGTTCTTCAGGTACGCGAACGACGACAGCCCGCTGCCGAAGTCGTCGAGCGAAAACAGGCAGCCCAGCGTCTTGACCTCCTCGATGAAGGCGACGACCTTCGACAGGTTGGCCACCGCCGCCGTCTCGGTGATCTCGAAGCACAGCGTGCCCGGCGGCAGACGGCAGCGTTCTAGCGTCGAGCGCAGCGCCTCGCGGAAGCGCTCGTCCGACAGCGACGCGCCCGACAGGTTGATCGCGTACACGCCGTCGAGGCGCCCGTGCTGGCGCAGCTGGTCGCCGAGCCAGGCGAGCGTGTTGTGCACGACCCACTGGTCGATGCGCGGCATCAGGCCGTAGCGCTCGGCCGCCGGCAGGAACGCGCCGGGCGGCACGATCTGCCCGTCCTCCTCGAGGCGCACGAGGATCTCGTAGTGCGGCGGGCCGATCGCGTCGTCGCGCAGCGCGACGACCGGCTGCACGTACAGGCGCAGGCGGTCGGCGTCGAGCGCGGCGTTCAGGCGCGCGACCCACTGGCGCTGGCCGCGCTGCTCGAGCACCTGGCTGTCGTTCGGCTGGAACACGTGCACGCGGTTGCGCCCGCCGTCCTTCGCCGCGTAGCACGCCGAGTCGGCAGCGGCGAGCAGCGCGCCCAGGTCGTGACCCGCGACGTCGGTCGGCACGACGCCGATCGACACCCCGATCGCGAACGACTTGCCCTCCCAAGCAAAGCGGAAGTCGGCGATCGCCTCGCGGATCTTCTCGGCGATGCGCAGCGCGTGCTCGAGCGGGCAGGCCTGCAGGATCAGCCCGAACTCGTCGCCGCCCAGGCGCGCGAGCGTGTCGCCGGCGCGCAGCAGGCCGCGGATCAGCGCCGTGACCTGGCGCAGCAGCTCGTCGCCGGCGACGTGGCCGCAGGTGTCGTTGACGACCTTGAACTGGTCGAGGTCGAGGAAGCACACGACGTGCTCGCGCCCCGGCTCGGCCGGCTGCTTGAGCAACTCGCCGAGGCGGCGCTCGAACTCGCGCCGGTTCGGCGCGCCGGTGAGCGCGTCGTGCGCGGCCTGGTGCGTCAGCTCGCGCGCGAGGTTCAGCGTCACCGTGACGTCGTGGAACACGAGCACGGCACCGATCAGGAAGCCCTCGCGCGAGCGGATCGGCGCCGCGGTGTCGTGCACCGGCACGCTGCCGCCGTCGCGCTGGCGCAGCACCGCGTGGCCGCGGCGCGGCAGCGCCTGGCCGCGCTGCAGCACCTCGCGCACCGGGTTCGGCAGCGGCTGGCCCGTCTCCTCGTCGTGCAGCTGGTAGACGAGGCTCACCGGCTGCCCCTTCGCGTCTGCCATCGGCCAGCCGGTGAGCGCCGAGGCGACCGGGTTCAGGTACTGCACGAGGCCGGCCTCGTCGGTCGTGATCACGCCGTTGCCGATCGACGCCAGCGTGACCTGCGCGATGTCGCGCTCGCGCTGCAGCTGCGCCTCGACGCGCTTGCGGTCGCTGGTGTCGCGCAGCGTGCCGGTGAACTGCGCGCCGTCGTCGGTGGCCGTCTCGCTGACGGTGAGCTCGTAGAACGTGCGCGGCGTGCCCGGCCGCGCGATGCGCAGCTCGAGCCGCGCCCCCGGCTGGCACAGGCGCTCGGGCTCGGGCGCGTAGGTGCAGCCGGCGCGCTTGAGCACGAGCGGCAGCGGCTCGCCGACCGCGCTGCCGGCGGCGACGCCGAGCAGCTTCTCGGCGCCGGGGTTCAAGCTCGTGATCAGGCCGTCGCGCGTGAACGTGAGCACGCCGTCGCGCATGTCGCGCAGGATCGCGAGCGTCTGCGCCGTCGCGTGGTCGAGCGCGGCGATCACGCGGTTGTAGGCGCCGGCGATCTGGCCGACCTCGGTGTAAGGCTCCTCGGGCACGCGCCGGCGCAGGTCGCCGCTCAGGCGCTGCTGCTCCATCGCGTCGAGCAGGTCGATCAGCTCGGTGCGCGCGCCGTGCTCGACGACGTTCAGGCCCACGCGCTCGGCCTCGGCGTCGACGCGCAGCCCGCCGCCGCGCCGCCACGCACGCAGCACGACCCACGCCGCCGCCGTGCACCACAGCCCGCACACCACGATGCCCAACGCCTGCACGCCGACCTGCTCGAGCCGCGTCAGCCCGGTGCCCAGGCGATCGAGGTCGCCGAACAGGCCGACCGCGAGCGTGCCCCAGGCGCCGGCGGCGAGGTGTGCGGGAATCGCGCCGACGGCGTCGTCGATGCGCCGGCGCAGCAGCGCGGCGCTCGACCACGCCATCAGCACCGCGCCCACCACGCCGATCAGCACCGACGCCGGCGGCGTCACCGCGTGCGCGCCGGCGGTGATGGCGACCAGGCCGGCGATCAGGCCGTTGATCGCGTACAGGATCTCGTAGTAGCCGTGCCACAGGCGCCCGATCGCGAGTCCGGCAACGCAGCCCGCGGCCGCGGCAAGCACGGTGTTGACGAGCACGCCGGGCACGCGCTCGTCGAACGCGAGCGTGCTGCCGCCGTTGAAGCCGAGCCAGCCGAAGGCGAGCAGCAGCACGCCGAGCATCGCGATCGGCAGGTTGCCCGCCGGGATCACGCGCGGCGGCTCGCCGTCGCGGAAGCGCCCCTCGCGCGGGCCGGTCAGCAGCACCGCCACCAGCGCCACCCAGCCGCCGACGCTGTGCACGACGGTCGAGCCGGCGAAGTCGACGAAGCCGAGCGCGCCCAGCCAGCCGGGCTCGCCGCCGCCCCAGGCGCCGCCCCAGGCCCAATGGCCGAACATCGGGTAGACGAGGACCGAGACGAGCGCCGAGACGCCGAGGTAGGCGCCAAAGCGCATGCGTTCGGCAACCGCGCCGGCGACGATCGTCGTCGCGGTGGCGCAGAACATGACCTGGAACAGCAGGAACGCGAGCAGGTGCGCGTCGTTCGGGATCTGGTCGACGACGCCGAACAGGCCGACGCCGACCCAGCCCGACGACGACGGGCCGAACATCAGCCCGAAGCCGACGAGCCAGAACAGCAGCGCGGCGATCAGGAACCCGGCCTGCATCAGGAACACCAGGGCGGCGCACAGCACGATCCACAGCAGGTCGGGCGCGTTGGGCATCGGGCAGGGTTGTGCAGGCGGCGTGTGGACGCGAAGGCCTCGACACTAGCGGTCGCCGCCACCCCCGAAAGGCCGAATTCGCGGGCGATCGGGGCCCTATCCGCTGCGGTGCACAACGGCGGCGCAGCGGCCCTTGCCAGGCAGGCCGCGATGCACACGCACGGTGCGCCGGGCGGCTGTCACGCGGGGCCCCTATAGTGGGCACGCTCGATGCCCCGAGACCACCCGTTGAGCCCCGATCCGTCACCCGAGCGCCCCGGCCCGGTCCCGTTCGCCGAGGCCCTGCGCTTCTGGCTCAAGCTCGGCGTCGTCAGCTTCGGCGGC
>JALOSD010000166.1 GCA_025458585.1 Burkholderiaceae bacterium
ACAAACGACAGCTTCATCGAAAGGCCTCCAGCGATGGATTGAGGGGAAAAGGGCCAGGAACGCCGTGTCGGCAGGCGGCGCACGCCGTCGCCGCAAAGGAGCAAGTCTATGCGGCGCCGCAAGGCGGCCGACTCGGGATCAACGCGCAGCCCCGCCGGGTCGTGCCCCGCGCCGTGCCACTCCCACCGACCGCGGGCGAACCGCAACCTGTCAAGCAGCCGCCGCGGACCCGGCGTCGCCGGTCCGCAGGTGGCGCCCCCCCGGGGGGGAGGCGCCGAAGGCACTTCGGGGGGGGTCACGTCACATCCAGCCGCGGCCGCGCACGTCGGCCAGCGTGAGGTCGAGGCAGCGCCGGATCAGCGCTGCCATCTCATCGATCTGAGCGCGCGCGATGACCAACGGCGGGGCGATGATCATGCGATCGCCGACGGCGCGCATGATCAGCCCGTTGCCGAAGCAGTGGCCGCGGCACACCATGCCCACCTCCAGCTCGGAGGGGAACGGGGTGCCGCTCGCCTTGTCCTTGACCAGTTGCAGTGCGCCCATGAGTCCGCAGGTCTGCGCCTCGCCGACCAGCGCCAGCGCCACCGCGCACGCCACCGGGTGGCCGGAGTAGGTGTAGCCGTGCGTGAACTCGCCGCCCTGGCCGATCAGCACGTCGGCGACGCGGTCGCCCACCATCACGCCGCCCAGCGGCACGTAGCCGCTGGTCACACCCTTGGCGAAGGTCATCAGGTCGGGGCGGGTGCCCATCGTCTCGCAGCCCCACCAGTTCCCGGTGCGCCCGAACCCGCAGATCACCTCGTCGCTGACGAGCAGGATGCCGTAGCGGTCGCAGATGCGCTGGACCTCGGGCCAGTACGTCTCGGGCGGCACGATCACGCCGCCGGCGCCTTGCACCGGCTCGCCGATGAAGGCGGCGACCTTCTCGGGGCCGACCTCGAGGATCTTCTGCTCGAGCCAGCCGGCGGCGACGCGCCCGAACTCGTCGCGCGACAGCCCCTGCGGGCGGCCGACCTCGAACCAGTGCGGCTGCTCGATGTGCACGATGCCGGGGATCGGCAGCCCACCCTGCGCGTGCATGCCGCTCATGCCGCCGAGCGAGGCGCCCGCCATCGTCGAGCCGTGGTACGCGTTCTTGCGGCTGACGATGACCTGGCGCTCGGGCTGGCCGAGGATGTCCCAGTAGCGCCGCACCATGCGCACGATGGTGTCGTTGCCCTCCGAGCCCGAGCCGCTGAAGAACACGTGCTTGAACTGGGGCGGCGTGACCTCCGACAGCAGCTCGGCGAGCTCGATCGCCGGCGGCGTCGCCGTCTGGAAGAAGGCGTTGTAGAACGGCAGCTCCTTGAGCTGCCGCGTCGCCGCGTCGACCAGCGCCTGCTGGCCGTAGCCGACGTTGACGCACCACAGCCCCGACATCGCGTCGAGGATCTTGTGGCCGTCGCTGTCCCAAAGGTAGATGTTGTCGGCACGCGTGATGATGCGCGCGCCCTTCTTCGCCAGCGACTGGAAGTCGGTGAAGGGGTGCAGGAAGTGGGCCGCGTCGGCGGCCTGCCACTCGGCGGTGGTGCGCTCGTGGCGCGGGGCCATGACGGCGTTCATCTCGGTCTCCTCGGTCAGACGTGAAGGAGGAGGTGCTCGCGCTCCCACGGCGAGATCACCTTCATGAATTCGGCGTACTCGATCTCCTTGACCTCGGTGTAGATCGTCACGAACGCCTCGCCGAGGACCTCGGCCAGATCCTCTTCGCGGCGCAGCTTCTCGAGCGCGTCGCTCAGGCTGCGCGGCAGCTGGTAGTCGCCCAGATACGCGTCGCCCTTGCACTCGGGCGTGGGCTCGATGCGCTTCTGGATGCCGAGCCAGCCGCAGGCGAGCGTGGCGGCCAGCGCCACGTAGGGGTTCGCGTCGGCGCCGATCACGCGGTTTTCGATGCGCCGGTTCTGCGGCGGCGCGACCGGGCTGCGGATGCCCACCGTGCGGTTGTCGGTGCCCCACTGGATGTTGATCGGCGCCGCGGTGTAGCGCGTCAGCCGCCGGTAGCTGTTGACGTAGGGCGCGAACAGCGCCATGCACGCCGGCACGTAGCGCTGCAGCCCGCCGATGTACCAGCGGAAGAAGTCGCTCGCGCTGCCGTCGGGGTTGCTGAACAGGTTGCGCCCGGTCGCCTTGTCGGTGAGGCTCTGGTGCACGTGCATCGCGCTGCCCGGCTCGCCGGCGATTGGCTTGGCCATGAAGGTGGCGTACATGTCGTGGCGCAGCGCCGTCTCGCGCAGCAGCCGCTTGAAGAAGAACACCTCGTCGGCAAGCTGCAGCGGGTGGTCGTGGAAGAAGTTGATCTCCATCTGCCCGGCGCCGATCTCGTGGATCAGCGTGTCGACGCCGAGGTCCATCTTGTTGCAGTAGTCGTAGACGTCCTCGAACAGCGGGTCGAACTCGTTGACGGCGTCGATCGAGTACATCTGGCGCGACGTCTCGCTGCGGCCGCTGCGCCCGATCGGCGGCTTCAGCGGCACGTCGGGGTCGACGTTGCGCGCGACGAGGTAGAACTCGAGCTCGGGCGCCACGACGGGCTGCCAGCCCACCGCGGCGTAGAGGTCGCACACGCGCTTGAGCACCGAGCGCGGCGCGAACGGGATCTGCCGGCCTTCGCGGTCGTAGCAGTCGTGGATGACCTGCGCCGTCGGGTCGGTGGCCCACGGCACGATGCGCACCGTGCCCGGGTCGGGGCGCAGGTGCATGTCGTGGTCGGTCGGGCTGATGTAGTCGAAGAACGGGCCCTCGGTGGGCGCGACGCCGGTGACCGTCGTCGCGACGACGACCTCGGGAAGGCGCATGCCACGGTCCTCGGTGAACTTCTCGCGCGGCAGGATCTTGCCGCGCGCCACGCCCGTCAGGTCGGGCACGAGGCACTCGATCTCGGTCACGCGGTTCTGGTTGAGCCACTGCTCGAGGTCGGCGAAGGTGAAGTCTTGTCGGTTGGCCATGGGCAGTCTCGTAAGCGTCGGGGTGGCAGGGCGGGTGGCGGCGGCCGTTCCCTAACGCGGCCGGTCGCGCCGGCGCGCGCGGTACGCCCGGCAGGCGTCGCCGAAGGCGCGCAGCATCGCCATCGACACCGGGTTGTCGGCCGCGCGCCACTCCGGGTGCCACTGCACCGCGAGCGCGAAGCCCGGCGCGTCCGGCACCGAGAACGCCTCGATCACGCCGTCCGGCGCACGCGCCTCCACGCGAAGCCCCGGCGCGAGTCGCGCGACGCCCTGGCCGTGCAGCGAGTTGACGGCGAAGCTGCGCGCCGGCAGCAGCCGCTCGAGCACGCCGCCCGGCTCAACCGTCACGTCGTGCGCCGGGCCGTACTGCGCCTCGGCCGGCGCGTCGTCGTTCGCGCGGTGGTCAGCGAAGCCGGGAACGCGGTGGATCGCCTGGTGCAGCGTGCCGCCGAGCGCGACGTTCGTCTCCTGCAGGCCGCGGCAGATCGCCAGCAGCGGAACGCCACGCTCGAGCAGCTTCGGGACGAACGGCAGCGTCCACGCGTCGCGCGCCTGGTCGAGCGGAAGGTCGGGGTCGTGCACGCCCTCGTCGAAGTGCTGCGGGTGCACGTTCGACGGCGAACCGGTCAGCAGCACGCCGTCGGCGAGTTCGAGCAGGGCGTCGACCTCGTCGGGGCGCGCATTCGGCACGACGAGCGGCAGCGCGCCGGCCAGGCGCACCGCCTCGACGTACTTGTGGCCGGCGATGTGGAAAGGATGGTGGCCGAGCACGCGGTTGCACGCGGGCACGAGCACGACGGGCGGCGGGGCGGAGGCGGGCGCGGGGGTCATCGCAAAGGACACGCAGGAAACGGGCCCGTCACAGCAGGTCGCGCAGGCGGTACCACGCCATGCCCGCGACGAGCGCCGGCATGCGCAGCAGCCGCCCGCCGGGGAAGTTGCGGTGCTTCAGGCGGGCGAAGGTGTCGAAGCGCGACGCGTCGCCGTCGATCGCCTCGGCGACGAGCCTGCCGGCCAGGCCGGTCAGCGCCAGCCCGTGGCCGGAGAAGCCCTGCAGGTAGTACACGTTCGCGCCGACGCGCCCGAAATCGGGCGCGCGGTTCATCGAGATGTCGACGAAGCCGCCCCAGGCGTGCTCGACGTCGACGCCCTCGAGCTGCGGGAAGGTCTGCACCATGCGAGCGCGCATGCCGGCGGCCAGGTTCATCGGCGTCGCCGTGCTGTAGCTGACGCGCCCGCCGTAGATCAGCCGGTGGTCGGCGCTGCGGCGGAAGTAGTCGAGCACGAAGTTGGTGTCGCACACCGCGCAGCCGCTCGGGATCAGCGCCGCGGCGCGCTCGGCGCCGAGCGGCGGCGTCGCGACGATGTAGGTGCCGACCGGCATGATGCGAGCGGCCAGCTGCGGCGCGACCGTGGGCGCGAACTGCTGCAGGTACACGTTGCCCGCGAGCAGCACACGCTCGGCCGTGACGCGGCCCTGCGCGGTGTGCAGGACCGGCGTCGCACCGGCGTCGAGCCGCGTCACGGCGCTGTGTTCGTAGATGCGCACGCCGAGCCCGGCGGCGGCGCGCGCCAGGCCCAGGCTGTACTTCAGCGGGTGCAGGTGGCCCGAGCGCGGGTCGTGCGCCCCGGCGGGCAGTTCGTCGCGCCCGATCCACTGCTGCGCGTAGCCGTAGACGCGTTCGAGGCGCTCGACGCCGTCCTTCAGCTCGCGCGCCTTGCGCTCGTTCGTGGCCACCGCGAGGTAGCCGTCGCGCCAGTCGCAGTCGATGCCGAAGCGCGCGATGCGCTGGCGGATCAGGTCGAGCGCCTCGATCGACATCGCCCACACGCGCCTGGCCTCGTCGAGGCCGAGCTGGGCTTCGATCACGCCCTGGTCGCACGCCAGCCCGTGGATCGCCTGCCCGCCGTTGCGCCCGCTCGCGCCCCAGCCCACCTGCTGCGCTTCGAGCAGCACGACGTCGAAACCGCGGTCGTGCAGCTCGATCGCTGCGCTCAGCCCGGCCAGCCCGCCGCCGACGACCGCGACGTCGGCCGTCACCTCGCCCTGAAGGGGAGGAAAGGACGCCGCGCGCGGCGCCGTCGCGGCGTAGTACGAGTGGCGGGTCAGGTCGCGGTCGACGTCGAGCAGCGGCATGATGGGTGTGCGCTAGGCGGGTCCTCGGTTCGTGGGTCGGTCGGTGGGTCGGTGAGTCGGTGGTGGCGCGCGGCGGCAGCGTCAGGCGGCGCGCTTGATCGCGGCGGCGATCGTGTCGACGAGGCGGTCGATGTGCGGCTTCTCGATGATCAGCGGCGGGCTCAGCGCGATCGTGTCGCCGGTGGTGCGGATCATCACGCCCTGTTCCCAGCAGTCGAGGAACACGTCGAACGCGCGCTTGGTCGGCTGCCCCGCGAAAGGCTGCAGCTCGATGCCGCCGACGAGCCCGAGGTTGCGGATGTCGATCACGTGCGGCAGGCCCTTGAGCGAGTGCAGCGCGTCGGCGAAGTAGCCCTGCAGCTGCGACGCGCGCGTTAGCAGCCCCTCGTCGGCGTAGGTTTCGAGCGTGCCGAGCGCGGCGGCGCACGCGAGCGGGTGCGCCGAGTAGGTGTAGCCGTGGAAGAACTCGATGAGGTGCTCGGGGCCCTGCATGAAGGCATCGTGGATCTCCTGCTTCACGAGCACCGCGCCCATCGGCACCGCGCCGTTGGTGATGCCCTTGGCCACCGTCATGATGTCGGGCGTGACGCCGAAGGTCTGCGCGCCGAACGGGTTGCCGGTGCGCCCGAACCCGGTGATGACCTCGTCGAAGATCAGCAGGATGCCGTGCCGGTCGCAGATCTCGCGCAGGCGCTGCAGGTAGCCCACCGGCGGAATCAGCACGCCGGTGGAGCCCGCCACCGGCTCGACGATCACGGCGGCGATCGTGCTCGCGTCGTGCAGTGCGACGAGACGCTCGAGGTCGTCGGCGAGCTCGGCGCCGTGGGCCGGCTGGCCGACCGAGAAGGCGTTGCGCGCCAGGTCGTGCGTGTGGCGGATGTGGTCGACGCCGGCGAGCAGCGTGCCGAACATCTTGCGGTTGGCGACCATGCCGCCCACCGAGATGCCGCCGAAGTTCACGCCGTGGTAGCCGCGCTCGCGCCCGATGAGCCGCGTGCGCGCGCCTTCGCCGCGCACGCGGTGGTAGGCGATCGCCATCTTCAGCGCGGTGTCGACCGACTCGGAACCCGAGTTGGTGAAGAACACCTTGTTCATCCCCGGCGGCGTCAGCTTCACGAGCTGCTCGGCGAGCGCGAACGCCTTGGGGTGGCCCATCTGGAACGGCGGTGCGTAGTCCATCTCGGCGGCCTGCTCGGCGATCGCCTTGACGATCTTCGGCCGCGCGTGGCCGGCGTTGACGCACCACAGCCCCGCCACGCCGTCGAGGATCTCGCGGCCCTCGGGCGTCCAGAAGTGCATGCCCGCGGCCTTGGCCAGCAGGCGCGGCGCCTTCTTGAACTGGCGGTTCGCCGTGAACGGCATCCAGTACGCGTCCATGTCCTGAAGCATGCTGTCTTCTCCTCGCTCGACGAAGCAAGGCCGCGCGCGCGGCCGACCGACCCGAAGTGTCGAGCGCAACGGCCTTTCAGTCTACCGACGGGGCCACGCAATGTGCTTGCGGCCAGCCCCGGGGGTGACCCCTGAAAAGCGCATATCATGCGAAAGAAGCGACTTCCCTTCGAATTTAATGCGCAAACCGTCGTCCGAAGCGCAACTCGATGCGATCGACCGCGCGATCCTGCGCGAGCTGCAGGCCGACGGCCGGCTCACGAACGTCGAGCTCGCACAGCGCGTGCACCTGTCGCCGTCGGCGTGCCTGCGCCGCGTCAAGCAGCTCGAGGACGCGGGCGTCGTCGCCGGCTACGTGGCGCTGCTGAACCCGAAGACGGTGGGCCAGCACGGCACGAGCTTCACGATCATCAACCTCGAGAGCATGAACACGCCGCTGCTCGAGGCCTTCGAGCAGGCAGTGCACGCCGAGCCGCAGGTGCTCGACTGCTACTACGTCGCCGGCTCGAACGACTACCTGATCCGCTTCGCCTATCGCGACGCCGAGGACCTGGAGCGGTTCCACACCCAGGTGCTGATGCGACTGCCGGGCGTGGCGCGGTCGAACTCGATGCTGGTGCTAAGAACGGTCAAGAAGACGACGGCGTTGCCGGTGTGAGCCGTTGCCACTCCCCGCTGGGGGCCAGCGGCACGATCCGCTTCCTGCCCCGGGTGTCGAGACCAAAAAAAAGAGGAGAGGCCCGACGCTTGTCGGGCCTTTTGTGGCGCGGCACCGTACGCCGGCGCCTCCGACCGGACGGTCAGTTCAGCGGGCAGCTGTCGGGCACCCGCTCGCCGGTGAAGTTGACGTCGGGGTGCGCCTCGCTGAGGAGGTCGCCGACGGCGTTGAACGCCGCGCCGCCGTAGCACTGGGGCAGTTCCAGCACCTGCAACAGTGTCGGGTTGGCCGATGCCGAGCGGCATGGTTTCGCCGTCGACTTCACTGGCGGGGTGCCGAAGTAACTGCTGTAGAGCTCGGTCGGAGCGATGCCCGTCGCCGCCCACGACCCGAGGTGTTGCGGCTGGCGCCAGTAACCCGGCGAGCACCACTGCGACTTCATCTTCGGCACCGGGACGTAGCACACGTTGTAGTGGCTGATCGCCGGCTGGATCGTCTTGCCGGCGTTGTTCACGAACGCCGGGGCACCCAGGCCTTCGTCCTCGGTGACTTTCGGGAACGGATCGCTACCCGCGGCGGCGAGGTAGTCGTAGACGTTGTGGGCGTTGCCGCCTTTCACGACGATGCCGTACACGTGGTAGTCGTAGTCGGGGTCACCAGGGGTGGACCACTTCAGGTACAGGCCCTTCTCGTC
>JALOSD010000167.1 GCA_025458585.1 Burkholderiaceae bacterium
GCACATCGCGACGTCGTTGATCGTGCCGTGCACGGCGAGGCAGCCGATGTCGCCGCCGGGGAAGAACAGCGGCGAGACGACGTGGCAGTCGGTGGCCATCACGATCCGGCCCGCCGGCTGCGGCAGCAGCGCGCCGTCGTGGCCGCGCGCGAGCCACTCGTTGTCGAAGGCGGCGGCGAACAGCTGCTCGACGAGTTGCGCCGTCGCGCGCCCGCCGGCGCCGTGCGTCAGGTCGACGCGGCCGTGCCGCAGGTCGAGCGGTCGCTGGTAGCCGGGCTTGACGGTGCCGCTCATCGAGCCGCCGTTCACGCGGCCACGAGGGGAATCTCGCGGAAGCGCCCGTAGGTGTAGTAGGCGGCGCACGCGCCTTCCGACGACACCATGCACGAGCCGATCGGGTTCTCCGGGGTGCAGACGGTGCCAAACACCTTGCAGTCGCGCGGGTGCTTCGCGCCGCGCAGGATCGCGCCGCACTCGCACGCCTTCGCGTCGGCCACGGGCCGGGTCTCGAGGCCGAAGCGGCGCTCGGCGTCGAGCGCGGCCCAGGCGTCGCGCAGGCGCAGCGCGCTCGCCGGCACCTCGCCGAGGCCGCGCCACTCGAAGCTCGGCCGCACCTCGAATTGCCTGCATCACGTCGAGCGGCTCGAAGCCGGCGATCACGACCGGCTTGTGGTGCTCGCGGGCCACGAACTCGTAGGGCCGGCTGCCGATGACGGTCGAGACATGCGCCGGGCCGACGAAGCCGTCGAGCGGCGGCGCGCCCTCGGTGCCGTCGGACGCGAGCAGGTGCGCCATCGCAGGCGGCGTCAGCACGTGGTTGCACAGCACGCTGAAGTTCGCGACGCCGCGCCGCGCCGCGTCGAGCACGACGAGCGCGGTGGGTGGCGTCGTCGTCTCGAAGCCGATCGCGAAGAAGACGACTTCGCGCGCCGGATGCTGCTCGGCGAGCTTGAGCGCGTCGGCCGGCGAGTAGACGACGCGCACGTCGCCGCCGCGCGCCTTGGCCTTGAGCAGCGACAGACCGTCGGACGCCGGCACGCGCAGGCAGTCGCCGTAGGTGCAGACGATCGCGCCGCGCTCGAGCGCCAGCTGGATCGCGAGGTCGACGCGGCCGATCGGCAGCACGCACACCGGGCAGCCGGGGCCGTGGATCATCGTCACGTTCGCCGGCAGCAGGTCGGTGACGCCGTAGCGCGAGATCGCGTGGGTGTGCCCGCCGCAGAACTCCATCAGCCGGTACGTGCGGCCGGGGTCGGCCGCGGCGGCGATGCGCCCGGCGAGGTGGCGCGCGAGCTCGCCGTCGCGGAACTCGTCGATGTACTTCATGCCGCGCTCGCCGCAGGCGATGCAAGGTCGGCCGCCGGCACGCCGTCCAGCTCGGCGAACAGCGCCAGCGTGCGCTCGGCCTCGTCGGGGTCGAGCTTCGCGAGCGCGTAGCCGACGTGCAGGATCACGTAGTCGCCGACCTGCACGTCGTCGACGAGCGCGAGCGAGATCTCCTTGCGGATGCCGTCGAGATCGACGACGGCGAGGTCGCCGTCGAGCCGCTCGACGACGCGCACGGGCAGCGCGAGGCACATCGTTCAGTCTCCCTGGGCAAGGGTGGCGATCGCGACCCAGGCCTGGCCTAGCGCCAGGCCGCCGTCGTTCGGCGGCGCCTGGCGCGCCTCGAGCACGTCGAGGCCCAGCGTCTCGAGCCGCGGTACGAGCCGCGCCGTGAGCAGCGCGTTGAGGAAGCAGCCGCCGCCGAGCGCGACGCGGCGCAGGCGCGTGGCGGCCGCGGCCTGCGCGACCCAGCGCGCGAGGCCGTCGGCGAGCGCGTCGTGAAACAGCGCCGCGCCGCGCGCCGCGTCGCGCTCGTCGGCGAGGCGCGCGAGCAGCGGCGTAGGGTCGAGGATCCCGTCGGCGCCGATCGTGACGAGCGCCTCCAGTCCGTCCTCGGCGCAGGCCGCACCGGCGGCGAGCGCCTCGAGCCGCATCGGCGCCTCGGCTTCGTAGGACTGCGTCGTGCACACGCCGAGCAGCGCCGCGGTGGCGTCGAACCAGCGCCCGAGGCTCGTCGTCAGCGGGCAGCGCACGTCGCGCTCGAGCATCTGCGCCACCGCGCCGGCGGCGCGCTGGTCGGCGAAGCGTGCGGCGATCTCGCCTCCGCGGCCGAGCCGGTGCAGCACCGCCGCCGCCACGCGCCACGGCTCGCGCGCGGCGGCGTCGCCACCCGGCAGCGGCAGCGGCGCGACGTGGCCGAGACGCTCGAACGCCGCGCCGTCGACACGCAGCAGCTCGCCGCCCCACGCGTGGCCGTCGGTCCCGAGGCCGACGCCGTCGAGCGCGAGGCCCAGCAGCGGCCCGCGGTGGCCGTGCTCGGCGGCGACGGCGGCGACGTGCGCGTGGTGGTGCTGCACCGCGATCGCGGGCAGGCCGCGTGCGGCGGCGTAGGCGAGGGCAAAGCGGGTGGCGAAGGCATCGGGGTGCAGGTCGTGCGCGACGGCCTGCGGCTGCACGTCGAGGATGCGGCACAGGTGGTCGACACTCTCGACGAGGGCATCGCAGGTCGCGGCGGTGCCGAGGTCGCCGATGTGCGGCGACAGCACCGCCTCGTCGCCGCGGGTCAGGCACACCGTGTTCTTCAGCCACGCGCCGGTCGCGAGCACCGCGGGGCCGGCGCGGGGCAGCCGGATCGGCCGCGGCACGTAGCCCCGCGCGCGGCGCACGAAACGCGGCGCGCCGTCGGCGCCGACGCGCACGACGCTGTCGTCGCCGCGCGCGACGATCTCGCGGTCGTGCAGCAGCAGCGCGTCGGCGATGCCGTGCAGGCGGCGCAGCGCCTCGTCGTTGCCGACGACGAGTGGCTCGCCGCCGGGGTTCGCGCTCGTCATCACGAGCAGCAGGTCAGGGGCCTCGTGCGCGATCAGCGCCTGGATCGGCGTGCACGGCAGCATCACGCCGAGCGTGTGCAGGCCCGGCGCGACGCCCTCGAGCGCGTCGGGGCGGTCGGCGCGCAGCGGCAGCAGCACGACCGGCCGTTCGGGCGAGCGCAGCAGCGCATGCGCCGCCGCGTCGGCGCGGACCCAGCGCTGCGCGGCGTCGAGGTCGCTCGCCATCACGGCGAACGGCTTCGCGTCGCGCTGCTTGCGAGCGCGCAGCGCGGCGACCGCCGAGGCGTTGCGGGCGTTGCACGCGAGGTGGAAGCCGCCGAGGCCCTTGAGCGCGACGATCGCGCCTGTGCGCAGCCGTTCGATCGTCGCCGCGATCGGGTCGCCGGGGATCGGCTGGCCTTCGGCGTCGACGAGCGCGAGCGTCGGCCCGCAGCGCGGGCAGGCGTTCGGCTCGGCGTGGAAGCGGCGGTCGGCGGGGTCGTCGTACTCGCGCCGGCACTGCGGGCACAGCGCGAACGCCGCCATGCTCGTCGACGCGCGGTCGTACGGCAGCGCGCGGGTGAGCGTGTAGCGCGGGCCGCAGTTCGTGCAGTTGACGAAGGCGTGGCGGTACCGGCGGTCGCCTGGATCGAACAGCTCGGCGAGGCAGTCGGCGCAGGTCGCGGTGTCGGGCGCGATCGCCGTCGTCACGCGGCCGGCGCGGCTGTCGAGGATCGCGAACGCGGCGTCGTGCGCGAGCGCCTGCGGCGTCGACTCGACGTGCTCGACGCGCGCGAGCGGCGGCGCGTCGTCGCGCAGCCGGCGCTCGAAGCGTTCGAGCGCGGCGGCGTCGCCCTGCGCCTCGATCAGCACGCCGTCGGCATCGTTGCGCACGCTGCCGACGAGACCGAGCGTGGTGGCGAGGCGGTAGACGAACGGCCGGAAGCCCACGCCCTGCACGGCGCCGCGCACGCGGATCGCGTGGCGTGCGACGGCATCGGCCTCGGCGAGCGCCACGCTCAGCGGCCGTGCGTTTGCGGCTCGCGCTCGCCGAGGGCGGCAAGCCGCGCCTCGAGCTCGGCGACGCGGCGCGCGAGCGCCGCCAGTTCGCGCTGCTGGAGCCCGACGACGTCGCCGTCGTGGCGGTGGGCGGCGGCGCCCCCGCGCGTCGCGGCAGCGGCGCGCTCGGCGCTATCGCGCGCCGCGGCGGCGCCGCGCTCGATCCAGGCGATCCACGCGTCGAGGCCCTCGCCCGTGGTCGCCGAGACCTGCAGCACCTCGATCGCCGGGTTCACGCGCCGCGCGCCGTCGAGGCAGCGCGCGACGTCGAAGTCGACGTGCGGCAGCAGGTCGACCTTGTTGAGCAGCATCAGCGACGCGGCGTGGAACATGTCGGGGTACTTCAGCGGCTTGTCCTCGCCTTCGGTCACCGACAGCACGACGACCTTGTGCGCCTCGCCGAGGTCGAACGCGGCCGGGCAGACGAGGTTGCCGACGTTCTCGATCATCAGCACCGAGCCCGGCGCCAGGTCGAGCCGTGCGATCGCGGTCTCGATCATCGCGGCGTCGAGGTGGCAGCCCTTGCCGGTGTTGATCTGCAGCGCCGGTGCGCCGGTCGCGCGGATGCGGTCGGCGTCGAACGACGTCTGCTGGTCGCCTTCGATGACGGCGACCGGCAGCCGCCCGGCCAGTCGCTCGATCGTGCGCACGAGCAGCGTCGTCTTGCCGGCGCCCGG
Organism: Burkholderiaceae bacterium; assembly: GCA_025458585.1. Classification (GTDB taxonomy): domain Bacteria; phylum Pseudomonadota; class Gammaproteobacteria; order Burkholderiales; family Burkholderiaceae_C; genus Calidifontimicrobium. The sequence goes on from JALOSD010000167.1 coordinate 4,592, forward strand.
GCTCGACACCAGGTTGAGCGCGAAGACGCCACGCCCGGCGAGCCAGGCGCGGTTACGGCGGGCATGCTCGTCGTTCTTCGCCAGCAGGTCGCGCTCGACCTGCACCGTGCGCGCGCTCGTCGCGACGGCGACGGCGGGCGGCGCGTGCGCGCGGGCATGCTCGTGATCGTGGGCGTGATCGTGGGCGTG
>JALOSD010000021.1 GCA_025458585.1 Burkholderiaceae bacterium
TGAACTACGGCGAGCGGGTGCGGGTCGCCCCGGACGGCCCGCCGCGGTGGCGGGGTGACGAGCCTTGCCCTCGGCACTGGTCGCAACGGTTAGGGCTGCTTGGTTCCCCACCTGACCCGGTTGGCCGCGCTTCCATGCGAGGAGGCCCGTCACCGACGATTGTAGGCGACCGGGTCGGCGCGCCCGGCCGGGGCGTCGGTCAGCGCAGCTGCAGCTCGCCGGCACCGAAGACGAGGCCGAGCGGCTCGACGACGACCTGCTTGGGCCCGGCCTCGACGCGGCCGGCGATCCACGCGTCGACCCCCTGCGAGCGCGCGACGTCGACGCAGCGCTGCGCATCGGCCGCGGCCACGTACAGCGCGAAGCCGGCGCCCATGTTGAACGTGCCGTAGGCCTCGCGGTCGTCGAGGCGGGCGTGCTCCTGCACGAAGCGCAGCACCGGCGGCACTGGCGGCAGCGTGTGCACGCGGTACGTGAAGTCGGCCGGGTGGCGCATGAGCTTGCGCCAGCCGTGGCCGGTGACGTTGGCGGCGTAGTGCGGCACGACGCCGGCGCGGGCGAGCGCCTCGGTCACGGGCACGTACAGCGGCGTCGGCACGAGCAGCGCCTCGCCGAAGTTCTGCGTCGAGTCGACCGGGGTCAGGTAGCCCTGCGGCAGCCGCTCGGCGAGCTTGCGCGCCAGGCTCAGCCCGTTGGCGTGGATGCCGCTGGCGGCCAGCAGCACGATCGCGTCGCCGCCGGCGAGCCGCTCGCCGACGCTCAGGCGCGTCTTCGGGTTCACGATGCCGGTGCACGACGCCGCGAGGTCGATGCGCCCGCTCTCGACGATGCCGGCGAGCGCCGGCGTCTCGCCGCCGCCCCAGGCCACGCCGCAGCGGTCGCACGCGCGCTTCCAGCCGTCGACGAGCGCCTTCGCGCGCTGTGCGTCGCCGAACCAGTCGCTGCCGCCGGCGGCCCAGTAGGCCTGCACGACGAGCGGCGTCGCGCCGACGGTGATCAGGTCGTTGACCGCCATCGCGATCGTGTCCTGCGCGATCGCGTCGTAGTAGCTGCGCCCGGTCAGCTTCGCCATCTCGTCGGCCACCAGCGCCTTGCTGCCCAGGCACTCGACGATGCTCGCGAGCAGGAACGGCCCGACGTCGACGACGTAGGCCGACTCGCCGCGCGACGCGGTGACCTCCCCCGCGCCGTGCGCCGCCAGGTTGGCGGCGGTGGCCGCCGCGGCGCGCTGCGCCGCGACCTTCAGCGGATCGATCAGGTCGTAGTCGACCCCCGCCTGGTGGTAGGTGAGCGGGGCGTCGGGTCGGTCGTCCATGCGGTGCATTATCGGCGCCGGGGCCGGCCCGGCCGGGCGGGACCCGACCCGTAGAATCGACCGAATGTCGTACGTCGTGCTCGCGCGCAAGTACCGGCCGCGCTCGTTCGAGCAGATGGTCGGACAGGACGCGGTGGTGCGCGCGCTGACGCACGCGCTCGAGCAGCAGCGGCTGCACCACGCGTACCTGTTCACCGGCACGCGCGGCATCGGCAAGACCACCGTCTCGCGCATCCTCGCCAAGAGCCTGAACTGCACCGGCGCCGACGGCCGCGGCGGCATCACGGCGCACCCCTGCGGCGTGTGCCAGGCGTGCACCGAGATCGACGCCGACCGCTACATGGACTACGTCGAGCTCGACGCGGCGAGCAACCGCGGCATCGACGAGATCCGCGACCTGCTCGAGCGCGCCGCCTACAAGCCGAGCGTCGGCCGCTTCAAGGTCTTCATGATCGACGAGGCGCACCAGCTCACGAAGGAGTCGTTCAACGCGCTGCTGAAGACGCTCGAGGAGCCGCCCGAGTACCTCAAGTTCGTGCTCGCGACGACCGACCCCGAGAAGATGCTGCCCACCGTGCTGTCGCGCTGCCTGCAGTTCAACCTGCGCCCGATCGCGCCCGAGGTCGTGCACGAGCACCTGGGGCAGGTGCTCGCCGCCGAGGGCGTCGCGGCGCAGCCCGGCGCGCTGCGCCTGCTCGCGCGCGCCGCTCGCGGCTCGATGCGCGACGCGCTGTCGCTCGCCGACCAGGCGATCGCCTACGGCGGCGGCACGCTCGCCGAGGAGGGCGTGCGCGCGATGCTCGGCGCGGTCGACCGCGGTCACGCCGCACGCCTGGTCGACGCGCTCGCTCGGCGCGACGGCCCGGCGCTGCTGGCCGCGATCGACCGCCTGCGCGAGGCCGGCCACTCGGCCGCCGGCACGCTCGAGGAGGTTGCCTCGCTGCTGCAGCAGATGGCGGTCGTGCAGGCGGTGCCCGATGCGCTCGACGACACCGACCCCGACGCCGCCGGCGTGCGCGACCTCGCCGCGCGGCTGGCGCCCGACGAGACGCAACTGCTCTACAGCATCGTGATCCACGGCCGCGCCGAGCTGAGCCTCGCGCCCGACGAGTACGCCGGGCTGACGATGACGCTGCTGCGCCTGCTCGCGTTCCCGCCGGCCGACGGCGCACCGCGAGAGGCCGCGCCGCCCGTCGCGGCCGCGTCGCCGCGCGCCGCCGCGGTGCCGCTGCGCGCGTCGCCGCCGGCGTCGCGCGCGCTGCCGGCAGCGACGCCCGCCGCGGCGGCTGACGGGTTGCCGCCTTGGGACGAGACGTGGAGCGAGCCGTCGAACGGTCAGGCCGTTCGAGCCGAGCCCCCGGACGCGACCTCGTCGCCGCCGCCGCAGGCACGCCCGCCGGCGCCTGCGGCGCGCGCCGCGACGGCTCCTCACGCCACGCTCACGCCGACGTCGCTCGGCGCGCGCTGGGCCGACGTTGCCGCCGCGCTCGACGCGAAGCAGGCCGTCGGCGCGCTCGCGCGCGAGCTCGCGATGCAGGCCGAGCTCGTGGCCGTCGACGACGGGGTGCCGCCCGTGTGGCGCCTGCGCGTCGAGCGCGAGTCGCTGCGCGCCGCGCCGCCGCGCGAACGGCTGCAGGCCGCGCTCGGCGAGCTGCTCGGGCAGACCGTGCGGCTCGAGGTCGAGGCCGGCGTCGCCGCCGACTCGCCGGCGCTGCGCGAGGCTGCCGAGCGCGCGCGCCGTCAGGCCGAGGCCGAGCGCATCATCCACGACGACCCGCTGGTCAAGCAGATGCTCGCGCAGTTCGCGACCGCGCGCATCGTGCCGGGGTCGATCAAGCCGCACTGACCCCGCCTCTCGAACCGAAGGAACGCACCATGATGAAGAACCAGCTGGCCGGCCTGATGAAGCAGGCGCAGGCGATGCAGGACAACCTGCGCCGCGCGCAGGAGGAGCTCGCCTCGATCGAGGTCGAGGGCCAGTCGGGCGCCGGCCTCGTGAAGGTCGTGATGACGTGCAAGCACGACGTCAAGCGCGTCGCGATCGACCCCAGCTTGCTCGCAGAGGACAAGGACATGCTCGAGGACCTCGTCGCGGCCGCGTTCAACGACGGCGTGCGCCGCGCCGAGGAGGTCACGCAGGAGAAGATGGGCAAGCTGACCGCAGGGCTGCCGCTGCCGCCCGGCATGAAGATGCCGTTCTGAGCCGGCGCCGCCCGAGGCCTTGGCCGAGCTCCATCTCACGGCGCTGATCGAGGCGCTGCGCCGCCTGCCCGGCGTCGGCGTGAAGTCGGCGCAGCGCATGGCGTTCCATCTGCTGCAGCACGACCGCGACGGCGCGCTGCGGCTCGCGCAGGCGCTGCACGATGCGGTGCAGCGTGTCGGCCACTGTGCGCGCTGCTACACGTTCAGCGAAGCGCCGGTGTGCGCGACCTGCCTCGACCCGCGGCGCGACGCGCGGCTGCTTGCCGTCGTCGAGACGCCCGCCGACCAGGCCGCGCTCGAGCGCACCGGCAGCTACCACGGGCTGTACTTCGTGCTGCTCGGGCGCCTGAGCCCGCTCGACGGCGTCGGCGCACGCGACATCGGCGTGACCGAGTTGCTGCAGCGCGTCGACGAGGGCGGCGTCGAGGAGGTGATCCTCGCCACCAGCTTCACCGCCGAGGGCGAGGCCACCGCCCACCTGCTCGGGCAGGCGCTGCGCGAACGCGGGCTCAAGGTCACGCGGCTCGCGCGTGGCGTGCCGGCGGGCAGCGAGCTCGAGTACGTCGACCTGTCGACGATCGCGCATGCGCTGGTCGAGCGCAGGTAGAGGGGCCACCCCCGAAGCGCCTTCGGCGCTTGCCCCTCCAGGGCACCGAGCCCCAACACGCAAGGTCCGGTGGACCGTTCGTGTCGGGCGGAGGGGCCGGGCCGCAAGGCCCGGCGCGGCGCAGCCAGATCCGTGGCGGCCGCTTGGACGCCCCCGGGCGGCGCACATGCCCGCTCGGTCGCGGGTGCGTATCGCCTGGGGCCTCGATGACGACCATGCACGAACGGAGTGATGCCATGCCGTCGACGCTGATCAAGCTGCAGGCCTCGATGACGGGCGAGCCCGAGGTCGACCATCCCAAGCCCGAGCGGCTGCTGCGCGGCAACCCGAGGCGCGAGACGTGGAACCTCGTCGACGAGGCGGTCGGCGGGCGCGTCTATGCGGGCGTGTGGCGCTGCGAGCCCGGGCACTGGCGCATCGAGATGGGCGCCGGCGAGCGCGAGCTGTTCACGGTGCTCGCGGGGCGCTGCCGCGTGCACGCCGACGACGGCGGCTGCGAGGAAGCCGGGCCGGGCGAGGCGATCTGGATCCCGGCCGGCTTCCGCGGCTCGTTCGAGGTGCTCGAGCCGCTGACGAAGACCTACGCCATCGTCGCCGACTGAACGCGGCGCGGCGCGGCGCGGCGGGCCCGTCAGCGGCCGGTTGTCGGCGTCGGCGCCTTCGCGGTGGGTTTGGCGCTCGGCTTGACGGCAGCAGTGCTGCTGCCCCCGCCGGTGGCGGGGCGCTTGGCCTGCTTCGTCGTCGACGTCGCCGCCGGGCGCGCCGCCTGCGTCGTCGACTTGGCGGCCGGCCGCGTGGCCTGTTTCCTCGACGCTGCGCGCTGCGGCACGTAGACCACGACCTGCGTGCCGGGCCTGAAGCGCGCGCCCGTCGACACGTCGTTCCAGCGCGCGACGTTGCTCGCCGTCGTGCGATAGCGCTTGGCCACCGCCGCGACGCTGTCGCCCTTCGGGCCGACCTTGAACGCGACGCGGCGCAGCGCGGGTCCCTCGGGCACGAGCCGGATCGTGCCGTTGTCGGCCACATGCGACGGCACGTCGGCCATGCGCTCGTCGTGGCGCGGCACGAGCAGCGTCGAGCCGGCCTTGACGAGCATGCGCGGCGGGATGCGGTTGACTTCGCGCAACTGCGCCTCGCTCATGCCGACGAGCTTCGCCGCCTCGGCGGGCGCCATCTGCCGCGGCGCCGTCCAGGCCGTCCACGATGCGAGGCGGCCGTCATGCGCCTGCAGGTTGCGCACGAAAGCGTTCGCGTTGTCGTAGGGCAGCAGCACCTGCGGCGTGCCGGCGGCGAGAATCACCGGCTTGTTGAGCTGCGGGTTGAGCTGCGCGAAGTGCTCGGCCGACATGCCGGCGAGCTGCGTGACGAGCTCGACGTCGATGTCGCGCTCGATCGGCACGACGAGGAAGTACGGGTGGTTCTCGATCACCGGCAGCGCCAGCCCGAACGCGTCCGGGGTGGCGACGATGTTCTTCACCGCCTGCAGCTTCGGCACGTACTGCCGCGTCTCGGCGGGCATGCGCAGGCTCTGGTAGTCGGTCGGCTTGCCGGCAGCCTTGTTGCGGCGGATCGCGCGCTGCACGTTGCCCTCGCCCCAGTTGTACGCGGCGAGCGCGAGGTGCCAGTCGCCGAACATGTTGAACAGCCGCGTCAGGTAGTCGAGCGCGGCGCGCGTCGACGCGAGCACGTCGCGACGGTCGTCGCGGAACATGTTCTGCTGCAGTTCGAAGTGGCGGCCGGTGGCCGGCATGAACTGCCACATGCCCGAGGCCTTCGCGTGCGACAGCGCCTGCGGGTTGAATGCGCTCTCGATGAAGGGCAGCAGCGCGAGCTCCATCGGCAGTCCGCGGCGGTCGACCTCCTCGACGATGTAGAAGAGGTAGCGGCTGCCGCGGTCGGTCATGCGCTGCACGTAGTCGGGGCGGCTCGCGTACCAGCGTTCGCGATCGCGCACGAGGTCGCCGTCGAGGTCGGGCATCGCGAAGCCGTTGCGCACGCGCTCCCACAGGTCGGTGCGCGCGCCGCGGGCGTCGAGGTCGACCGGGATCTCGGGACGGTCGGGGTCGACGACGGCCACCGCCGGCGCCGCGGCGGCCTCGACCGGCTCGGGCCCCTCGACCACGGCCGGCGGCGGCTCGGGTGGCGCGATGGCGGGCGCGGCGGCCGGCACCTCGACGGGCGGTGGCTCGACGCCCACGGTGGCGCAGCCCGTCACGAACACGGCGAGCAGGAGGGGCAGCAGCGGGCGCATCGTCGTCATCGGAACTGGTTCTTCCATTCGCGCAGCACGGCGAGCACGTCGGCCGCTGCCGGGTCGGCCTTCGGCAGGCCGGGATCGCGCGTGCGCGCGGCCTGCGCGACAGCGGGCACGGCGCAGCGCAGGAACGGGTTGACGTGCCGCTCGAGCTCGATCGTCGAGGGCAGCGTCGGCTCGCCGTGCCGGCGCTTCGCCTCGCACCGGCTGCGGTAGTCGGCGATGTCGACGCTGTCGGGCTCCACCGCCTGCGCGAAACGCAGGTTCGACAGCGTGTACTCGTGCGCGCAGCACACGCGGGTGCCCCCGGGCAGCGCCGACAGCTTGCCGAGCGAGGCGTGCATCTGCGCCGGCGTGCCTTCGAACAGGCGCCCACAGCCGGCCGAGAACAGCGTGTCGCCGCAGAACAGGATCGGCGCGTCGGCCCCGTCGCCCGGCCAGTAGTAGGCGACGTGGCCGGCCGTGTGGCCCGGCACGTCGAGCACCTCGAAGTCGATGCCGAGCAGCGTCGCGCGGTCGCCGTCGCGCACGGGCGTGACCTCGCCCGCAATGCGCTCGCGCGCCGGTGCGAACACGGGGCCCTGCAGGCGGGGGCGCAACGCGTCGAGGCCGCCGACGTGATCGCCGTGATGGTGCGTCACTAGAATGCCGACGAGCCTCAGGGCCCGCGCGTCGAGCGCCGCGAGGACGGGCGCCGCGTCGCCGGGATCGACGACCAGCGCCTCGCCGCCCCGGACCAGCATCCACACGTAGTTGTCCTCGAACGCCGGCAGGGGGATCAGCTCGGTTCGCATCGTGCCGGATTATAGGAACCACCCCTGTCGTGACCGCCGTCGCATGGCCCATCTGAACGAGACCGCGCGCAGCGAGGAGCTGGCGGCGTGGCTGGCGACGGCACCGGGTCGCTACCTGCTCGCCTGGGAGCAGCAGCGCGTCGACGGCATCGTCGCCGACCTGTTCGGCTTCCACGCGCTGCAGCTCGGCCTGCCCGCACTCGACGCGCTGCGCACGAACCGCATGCCACACCGCTGGTGCGCGAGCGACGAGCTGTGGCCGCTGCCGAGCCCGACGTCCACCTGGCGTGCCGTGGCCGGCGCGACGCTGCCGGACGAGCCGCACGCCGGCGCGCCGCCGCCGCGCGTGCTGCTGCACTGCGACTTCGATGCGCTGCCGTTTCCGAACCACTGCCTCGACCTCGTCGTGATGCCGCACACGCTCGAGTTCGCGCGCGACCCGCACCGCACGCTGCGCGAGGTCGAGCGCGTCCTCGTGCCCGAGGGCCGCGCCGTGATCTTCGGCTTCAACCCGGCGAGCCTGTGGGGGCTGAGGCAGCGGCTCGCACGGCGTGAACCGTTCCTGCCGCGCAGCGGCGAGTTCATCGGCTACTGGCGCCTGCGCGACTGGCTGCGGTTGCTGAGCTTCGAGCTCGAGGGCGGGCGCTTCGGCTGCTACGCGCCGCCGCTGACCGCGCCGCGCTGGCTCGAGCGCTTCGGCTGGATGGATCGCCTCGGCGACCGCTGGTGGCCGGTGCTCGGTGCCGTCTACTCGATCGTCGTCGTCAAGCGCGTGCGCGGCATGCGGCTCGTCGGACTCGCGCGCGACACGCGCCGCCGCCCGGTCGCCGCGCCTGCCGTGGCGACGAACCGCCAACCCTGCGACCCCCCGCGCCTGCGCGCCGAGCGCGTCGAAACGCTCGAGGAGGAAACCTGATGCCACCCACGGCCGGCACGAGCGACCACGTGACGATCTACACCGACGGCGCCTGCAAGGGCAACCCGGGCCCCGGCGGCTGGGGCGCGTGGATCCGCTGGGGCGAGCACGAGAAGGATCTGTTCGGCGGTGAGGCGCGCACGACGAACAACCGCATGGAGCTCACGGCGGTGATCGAGGCGCTCGCGGCGCTCAAGCGTCCGTGCCGCGTCACCGTGCACACCGACAGCGAGTACGTGCGCAAGGGCATGACGGAGTGGATCAAGAACTGGAAGGCACGCGGCTGGCGCACGGCCGACGGCAAGCCGGTGAAGAACGTCGAGCTGTGGCAGCGCCTGGACGCGTTGCGCGAGCGCCACGAGGTGCACTGGCGCTGGGTCAAGGGGCACTCGGGCGACGCTGGCAACGAACGCGCCGACGCGCTGGCCAACCGCGGCGCCGCGCAGGCAGCCTCGGGGTGAAGGCTGCCGCGCACGGTCTGGCGATGACCGAGCGAACCGCACTGTTCAACATTCGACGCTACAGTCGGCGACTTCGTCGACTTCCCCGCGGCAGATCCCGTTGAAAGCCCTGTACACCGTCGTCGCCGTCGTCGGCATCGCGATCGCCGGCGGCACTGCATGGTGGTTCCAGCACCGTGCGCCCGCGGGCGGTGACGCCGCGCGGGCCCCGGCTGGGCCCGGCGGCACGGCGCCGGGCGGGACGGCGCGCGCCCCCGGCGGCGCACCCGGCGGCCCGCCGGGTGCGGGCGGGCCGGTCGCGGTCGAGGTCGGGCGCGCGATGGCGATGACGATCGAGGACGACGTGGCCGCCGTCGGCACGCTGCGCGCGAGGCAGTCGGTGACGCTGCGCCCGGAGATCAGCGGGCGCATCGTCGCGCTGGGCTTCCGCGACGGCGAGCGCGTGAAGGCGGGCCAGCTGCTCGTGCAGCTCGACGACCGCCTGCAGGCGGCGCAGCTGCAGCAGGCGCAGGCGCAGGGCGCGATCGCGCGCACGAACCTGCAGCGCAACCGCGAGCTGCTGGCGGAGAACTTCATCAGCAAGAGTGCGGTCGACCAGAGCGCCGCGAACCTCGAGGTCGCCGAGGCGCAGGTCGCGCTCGCGCAGGCGCAGTTCGCCCGCACGAAGATCGTCGCGCCGTTCGCCGGCGTCGTGGGCATCCGCAGCGTCGACATCGGCGACTTCGTGAAGGACGGCGCCGACCTCGTCGCGATCGAGGATACCTCGTCGCTGTGGGTCGACTACCGGCTGCCCGAGCGCTTCATCCCGCGCGTGCGCCCGGGCCAGGTCGTCGAGGTCGTGCTCGACGCGGCGCCGCAGACACGCCTGCAGGCGCGCGTCGAGGCGCTCGACTCGCAGGTCGACGCCGATGGCCGTTCGCTGCTCGTGCGCGCGCGGCTCGACAACCGCGATGGCGGCCTGAAGTCGGGCATGTTCGCGCGCACGCGCACCGTGTTCGCCTCGCGGCCGAACGCGGTCGTCGTGCCGGAGGAGGCGCTCGTGCCGCAGGGCGACCGCCAGTTCCTGGTCAAGGTCGTCGACGGCCCGAACGGCAAGGTGTCGCAGCGGCTCGAGGCGCGCATCGGCGTGCGCCTGCCGGGCCGCGTCGAGATCCTCGACGGCGTCGCCGCCGGCGACCTGGTCGTGACGGCCGGTCAGGCCCGGCTCATGCGCGGCGACGCGCAGCCGTTGCGCGTGATCGAGATCGGCGCTGCGGGCGGGCCGCCGGCGGCGGCCGCCGCGTCGGGAGCGAGCGCTCCGGCGGTGCGGCGCAACGGCCCGGCGGGCTGAGGCCCCAACCGAGCGGCTTCGACGATGCGCATCTCCGAGACCTCGATCCGCCGTCCGGTGCTGGCCACCGTGATGTCGCTGCTGCTCGTGCTCGTCGGCCTGGTGTCGTTCGACAGCCTGACGGTGCGCGAGTACCCGCGGATCGACGAACCGGTGGTGACGGTCAACACGCGGCTGTCCGGTGCGTCGTCGGAGGTCATCGAGTCGACGGTGACGAAGGTGCTCGAGGACTCGATCGCCGGCATCGACGGCGTCGACATCATGACCTCGATCTCGCGCACCGAGCAGAGCCAGATCACGGTGCGCTTCAAGCTCAGCAAGGACCCGGACACGGGGGCTGCCGAGGTGCGCGACCGCGTCGCACGCGTGCGCGGGCGCCTGCCCGATGCGGTCGACGAACCGGTGATCTCGAAGGTCGAGGCCGACGCGACGCCGACGATCTGGCTGGCCTACACCAGCGAGACGATCGATCCGCTCGAGCTGACCGAGATCATCAACCGCGTCGTCAAGCCGCGGCTGCAAACGGTGCCCGGCGTGGCCGACGTGCAGATCGGCGGCGATCGCCGCTACGCGATGCGCATCTGGCTCGATCCCGAGCGGCTCGCCAGCTACCGCCTGACCGTGCAGGACGTCGAGGACGCGCTGCGCCGGCAGAACCTCGAGGTGCCGGCCGGGCGCATCGAGAGCCAGCAGCGCGAGTTCAGCGTCACCGCGCGCACCGACCTCAACACGGTCGCGCAGTTCAACGAGATCGCGCTGCGCACGGTCAACGGCTACACGGTGCGGCTGCGCGACGTCGCCCGCGTGGAAGAAGGCGCGGCGAGCGACCGCTCGCGCGTGCGCCTGAACGGCGTGCCGTCGATCAGCACCGGCATCATCCGCAACGCCACCGCCAACCCGCTGGACGTCGCCGACGGCGTGCGCGCGGTGATGCCGCTGATCCAGCGCGACCTGCCGCCGTCGGTGACGGTGGTCCAGGCCAACGACCTGTCGGTCTTCATCGACCGCTCGATCAAGGCCGTGTACACGACGGTCGCCGAGGCGGTGGTGCTGGTGGCGCTCGTCGTCTTCGTCTTCCTGCGCACGCTGCGCGCCTCGATCATCCCGCTGGTGACGATTCCGGTCAGCCTGATCGGCGCCTTCGCGCTGATCGCCGCCGCCGGCTTCACGATCAACACGCTGACCCTGCTGGCACTGGTGTTGGCGATCGGTCTCGTCGTCGACGACGCGATCGTCGTGCTCGAGAACATCTACCGCCACATCGAGGAAGGCATGGCGCCGTTCCAGGCGGCGATCAAGGGCATCCACGAGATCAGCTTTGCCGTCGTCGCGATGACGCTGACGCTGGCCGCGGTGTTCGCGCCGCTGGCCTTCACCCCGGGGCGCACCGGCCGCCTGTTCGGCGAGTTCGCGCTGACGCTGGCCGGTGCGGTGCTCGTGTCCGGCTTCGTCGCCCTCACGCTGACGCCGATGATGTGCAGCAAGCTGCTGCGCCACGTCGAGAAGCCCTCACGCTTCGACCGGGGCATGGAGGCGGCGCTGGTGGGGCTGACCAGCGGCTACCGGCGCGTCCTCACCGCGTCGCTGTCGCAGCGCTGGATCGTGATGCTGGCGATGGCCGCGGCCGCCGGCGGCAGCTGGTGGCTGTTCAGCACCGCCAAGAGCGAGCTGGCGCCGGCCGAGGATCGCGGCGTGATTGCGATGCCCATCCGCGCGCCCGATGGCGCCACGCTCGAGTACACCGCGCGCTACCTCGACGAACTCGAGCGCATCACCTCGACGTACCCCGAGTTCGACCGCCGCTTCATGTTCATCGGCGGCGGCCAGGTCTCGAGCGCGTTCGGCGTGCTGCGCACGGTCGACTGGGACGATCGCGACAAGTCGACGCAGGAGCTGGCACGCGAGCTGCTGCCCAAGTTCATGGCATTGCCCGGCATCAGCGCCTTCCCGGTGACACCGCCGAGCCTCGGCCAGGGATTCCGCGAACGGCCGCTGAACTACGTCATCGTCAGCAGCGACAGTTACGACAACATGGCGCGCTACGCGCAGGCGATGCTCGCCGAGATGGCGAAGAATCCCGGCATCGTGCAGCCCGACAGCGACCTGCAGCTGAACAAGCCGGAGGTCTTCATCGAGGTCGACCGCGCGCGCGCGGCCGACATGGGCGTGTCGGTCGAGGCCGTCGCGCGTACGATCGAGACCATGCTCGGCAGCCGCGCGGTGACGCGCTACAAGCGCGACGCCGACCAGTACGACGTCATCGTGCAGACGAGCGCCAGCGGGCGCACGACGCCCGACGACATCGAGCGGCTGTTCGTGCGCGGACGCGACGACGCGATGGTGCCGCTGTCGTCGCTGGTCACGGTGCGCGAGTCGGTGAGCCCTCGCGAGCTCAACCACTTCAACCAGCGCCGGTCGGTGACGCTGACGGCCAACCTCGCGCCCGGCTACGCGCTCGGCGAGGCGCTCGAGTTCATGGACGCGACGGCCGCGCGCGTGCTGCCGCTCGGCTACGCGACCGAACTCAACGGCGTGAGCCGCGAGTTCCGCGCCTCGTCGGGCGCCCTGGGCATCGTGTTCGTGCTCGCGCTGGTGTTCATCTTCCTCGTGCTGGCGGCCCAGTTCGAGAGCTTCGTCGACCCGTTCGTCATCTTGCTGTCGGTGCCGCTGTCGATGGTCGGCGCGCTGGCCGCGCTGCACCTGATCGGCGGCACGCTCAATGTCTATTCGCAGATCGGCCTGATCACGCTGATCGGCCTCATCACGAAGCACGGCATCCTGATCGTCGAGTTCAGCAACCAGTTGCGCCAGCAGGGCCTCGCCGTGCGCGAGGCCGTCATCCAGGCCGCCAGCCTGCGCCTGCGTCCGATCCTGATGACCACCGGCGCGATGGTGCTCGGCGCGTTGCCGCTGGCGCTGTCCAGCGGCGCCGGTGCCGAGAGCCGCCAGCAGATCGGCTGGGTGATCGTCGGCGGCATGACGGTCGGCACCCTGCTGACGATCTTCGTCGTGCCGACGGTCTACACGCTGCTCGCGCGCAAGGGCATTCCGGGCGAGATCACGACGCCTGTCGTCGACGCGGCCCGGGCCTGAGTTCCCGCACCGGCGCCGCTGGTCGGCCGCCGTGGCCGGGCGCCGCGGGGCCGTTGGTGGCACCATCCCGGGGGTGAGCGCGACGACGACACTCCCGGCCCGCGCGGCGTCGCTCGCCGCCGGCGAGGTGCGGCTGCCCGTGGGCGGCATGACCTGCGCGTCGTGCGTCGGCCGCGTCGAGAAGGCGCTGCTGGCAGTCGGCGGCGTCAGCGCAGCGAGCGTCAACCTGGCCACCGAGACGGCCACCGTGCAGGCCGCTGGCGTGGGCGTGCAGGCGCTTGCCGACGCTGTGCGTCGCGCGGGTTACGACGTGCCCACGCGCGAGATCCGTCTGCGCATCGACGGCATGACGTGCGCGTCGTGCGTCACCCGTGTCGAAAAGGCGCTGGCGCGCGTGCCGGGCGTGCAGTCGGCCGCGGTCAATCTCGCGACCGAGACCGCGCAGGTGACGGCGCTGGCCAACGTGCCGACGGCCGACCTCGTGGCGGCGGTCGTGCGCGCCGGCTATGCCGCGCACGATGCCGCGGCCGCGAGCGAGGGCCGCGACGCGCGCCGCTGGCCCGAGTGGGCGCCGGTGGCGGCCGCCGGCGCGCTGACGCTGCCGCTCGTCGCACCGATGCTGGCGATGCCGTTGGGCGTCGACGCCATGCTGCCGGGCTGGCTGCAGTGGCTGCTCGCGACGCCGGTGCAGTTCGCATTCGGCGCTCGCTTCTACGTCGCCGGCTGGAAGGCGGTGCGCGCCGGCGCCGGCAACATGGACCTGCTCGTCGCGCTCGGCACGAGCGCCGCGTACGGGTTGTCGGTGTTCCTGCTCTGGCAGCACGCCGACCATGGCACGCCGCACCTGTACTTCGAGGCGTCGGCGGCCGTGATCACGCTGGTGCTGCTCGGCAAGTGGCTCGAGGCGCGCGCGAAGCGGCAGACGACCGACGCGATACGCGCGCTGCAGGCGCTGCGACCGGTCACGGCGCGCGTGCGCCGCGACGGCGGCGTCGAGCTCGAGGTGGCGGTGGCCGAGGTGCGCCGCGGCGACCTCGTCGTCGTGCGTCCGGGCGAGAAGCTCGCCGTCGACGGCGAGGTCGTCGAGGGGCGCAGCCACGTCGACGAGTCGCTGCTCACCGGCGAGAGCCTGCCGGTGGCCAAGGGCCCCGGTGACCGTGTCACCGGCGGCGCCGTCAACGCCGACGGCGTGCTCGTCGTGCGCACGACGGGGGTCGGTGCCGAGTCGACGCTCGCGCGCATCATCCGCCTCGTCGAGTCGGCGCAGGCGGCGAAGGCGCCGATCCAGCGCCTCGTCGACCGCGTCGCCGCGGTGGCGACGCCGAGGCGGCGCTGATCAACGCGGTGTCGGTGCTCGTCATCGCGTGCCCGTGCGCGCTCGGGCTCGCGACGCCGACCGCGATCATGGCCGGCACGGGCGTCGCCGCGCGTCACGGCATCCTGATCAAGGACGCGCAGGCGCTCGAGGTCGCGCATCGCGTGACCCACGTCGCGTTCGACAAGACCGGCACGCTGACCGAGGGTCGGCCGGCGCTGGTCGCGGTCGTCCCCGCCCCCGGCCGCACCGAGGCCGAGGTGCTGCGACGGGCGGCCGCGCTGCAGGCGCGCAGCGAACACCCGCTGGCGCGCGCGGTGCTCGAGCGCGCCCGCGCCGAGCTGCTCGACACGCCGCCGGCCGACGCGCTACGGGCGTTGCCCGGGCGTGGCCTTGAAGGCATGGTCGAAGGGCATGCGCTGTGGCTTGGCAGCACCCGAATGCTCGACGAGCGCGGGCTCGGCGCCGGGGCACTGGCGGCCACTGCGGTGGCACTCGAGGCCGAGGGGCGGACGCTGTCGTGGCTCGTCGCGGCTGCGGCCGCCGGCGGGCCGGCCGAGGTGCTGGGGTTGCTCGCGTTCGGCGACGCCGCGAAACCGGAGGCGGCGCAGGCCGTCGCGGCGCTGCGCGCGCTCGGCATCGCCACCGTGATGGTGACCGGCGACAACGCGGGCAGCGCGCAGGCGGTGGCGCGGCGGCTGGGCCTCGACGAGGTGCGCGCGCAGGTGCTGCCCGAGGCGAAGGCGCAGGTCGTGAACGACCTGAGGGCCGGCGGCGCGGTCGTCGCGATGGTGGGCGACGGCATCAACGACGCCCCGGCGCTCGCCGCCGCCGACGTCGGCATCGCGATGGCCACCGGCACCGACGTCGCGATGGAAACCGCCGGCGTGACGCTGATGCGCGGCGACCCGCGGCTGGTCGCGGCGGCGATCGACATCTC
>JALOSD010000168.1 GCA_025458585.1 Burkholderiaceae bacterium
CGCAGGAACATAAATCGTTGTTTGACAAGCACTTACAGCTCGCCACTGGACCGCACCGGATCTCTCCGGAAGCGCACCTACTTCCCGATGCAGAAGCGCCCGAAGATCTCGCCGAGCAACTCGTCGGGTGTCATGCGCCCGGTGATTGCTCCGAGCGCGTCGTGCGCCAGGCGCAGCTCCTCGGCGAACAGGTCGAGCGCCGGCGCCGGCGCGTGCAGCTGGCCGGCGGCAAGCTCGAGGTGCACCTTCGTCGCGCGCAGCGCCTGCACGTGGCGCTCGCGGGCGATGAAGCGGCCCTCGGGCACGGCGTGCCAGCCCACGCGCTCGAGCAGCGCGCGGCGCAGCGTGTCGAGACCCTCGCCCTGCCTGGCGGACAGCGCGATCGCGCCCGGCGGCAGCGCCGGCAACGGCGCCACCGCGTCGGCCTTGTTGAACACGTGCAGCACGCGCGCGGTCGGTGCCTCGGCGCCGTCGAGGTCGAGGCGCGCTGCAATACCGGCTTCGGCAGCGTCGTAGCCGGGTTGCCCGCGCCTCGTCAGATCGTGCAGGAACAGCACGGCGTCCGCCGCACCGATTGCCTGCCAGCTGCGCTGCACGCCGATGCGTTCGACCTCGTCGTCCGACTCGCGCAGCCCGGCGGTGTCGACGACGTGCAGCGGCACGCCCTCGATCTGGATCGTCTGGCCGATCTGGTCGCGCGTCGTGCCCGGGATCGGCGTGACGATCGCGAGCTCGGCGCCGGCGAGCGCGTTGAGCAGCGAGCTCTTGCCGACGTTCGGCTGCCCGGCGAGCACCACCCGGATGCCCTCGCGCAGCAGCGCGCCCTGGCGCGCGCGGTCGAGCGTCGCGTCGAGCGCGGCGGCGATCGCGGCGAGCTGGCCTTCGGCGTCGGCCTGGCGCAGGAAGTCGATGTCTTCCTCGGGAAAGTCGAGCGTCGCCTCCACGAGCAGGCGCAGCTGCACGATGCGCCCGTGCAGCGCCTCGACCTCGCGCGAGAACGCACCCGCGAGCGACTCGGCGGCCGAGCGCGCCGCCGCTTCGGTGCTCGCGTCGATCAGGTCGGCCACCGCTTCGGCCTGCGCGAGGTCGAGCTTGCCGTTGAAGAACGCGCGCTGCGTGAACTCGCCCGGCTCGGCCAGGCGCAGCCCGGGCAGGCGCGGTCGCCCGGCGGCATCGGTCTCGGCCGCCGCCTCGAGGCAGCGCGCGAGCAGCAGCTGCAGCACCACCGGGCCGCCGTGCGCCTGCAGCTCGAGCACGTGCTCGCCGGTGTAGCTCGCCGGCGCCGGGAAGTGCAGCGCCAGGCCGTGGTCGATCGCGTGCCCGCGCGCGTCGAGGAGCGGGCCGTAGTGCGCCTGCCGCGGCCGCAGCGCCCGGTCGCACAGCGCCTCGATCAGCGGCCCCAGCGGCGTCGTCGACGACACGCGCACGATGCCCACCGCACCGCGCCCCGGCGCGGTGGCGACGGCGGCGATCGGGTCGGCGAGGCGCGGCAGCATCGCGGCGCATTGTGACGCCGCGGTGCGCCGGCAACAGCCGGCGCGAGGGTGAATGGCGCGGGGGGAGCGCGCGACGATCCACGATCGCCCGTATGACGCCCCCGAGCCAGCCGGAGGATCGAAGGGTCCGGCCGGGTCATGCCCCGCAGGACCATTGTCGGCACCTCGGCCGGGCCGGTGCACCCCGCGCCCGCGGGGGCGCGTGCCGAAAAACACGAAGCCCCGCGGCGCTCGACCGGCGGGGCTTCGCGGCGGCGCGCGTCAGCGCGTCACTTCATCGCGCCGAGCTTCTTGTTGATGTACCACTGCTGCGCGATCGACAGGATGTTGTTCGTCAGCCAGTACAGCACGAGGCCGGCGGGGAAGAAGAAGAAGAAGATGCTGAACACGATCGGCATGATCCACATCAGCCTCGCCTGCACCGGGTCGGGCGGGGTCGGGTTCAGCCAGGTCTGCAGCAGCGTCGACGCCGTCATCAGCAGCGGCAGGATGAAGTACGGGTCCTTCGCCGACAGGTCGGTGATCCAGCCGATCCACGGCGCGTTGCGCATCTCGACGCTGGACAGCAGCACCCAGTACAGCGCGATGAAGAACGGCATCTGCACGAGGATCGGCAGGCACCCGCCGAGCGGGTTGACCTTCTCCTCGCGGTACAGCTTCATCATCTCCTGCTGCATCAGCTGCGGCTTGTCCTTCAGCCGCTCGCGCATCTCCATCATGCGCGGGCTGATCGCCTTCATCTTCGCCATGCTGCGGTAGGCGCTGGCGTTGAGCCAGTAGAACGCGATCTTCAGCAGCACGACGAGCGCGACGATCGACCAGCCCCAGTTGCCGATCAGCGCGTGCAGCTCGTACAGCAGCCAGAACAGCGGCTTGGCGAGGATCGTGAACCAGCCGTAGTCCTTCACCAGGTCCAGCCCGGGCGCGAGCGCGGCGAGCTTGCGCTCTTCCTGCGGGCCGACGAACAGCGTCGACTGGTGCGCGCGCGTCTCGCCGGCGGCGAGCTCGCCCAGCGGCAGCACCATCGCCACCGAGTACAGGTTGTCGCCGATCTTCGCGGTGCGGAACTCGCGCGCCTGCCCGGGCGGCACGATCCAGGCCGACGCGAAGTAGTGCTGCACCATCGCGACCCAGCCGTCGCTGGCCGTGCGGTCGTGCTTGGCCCCGCCCTTGGCGATGTCCTTGAAGTCGATCTTCTGGAACTTGTTGGCGTCGGTGTAGACGGCCGGGCCGGTGAACGTGAAGTAGAACGACGACTCGCCGGCCGGCGCGTTGCCGTCGCGCACGAGCTGCAGGTACAGCTGCGCGTCGACCGCAGCGTCGGAGACGTTGCGCAACTCGTGATCCACCGTCACCGTGTAGTCGCCGCGGCGGAACGTGTACGTCTTGACGAGCTTGACGCCGCCGACCTCCGGCGACTCGAAGCGCACCTGCAGCGTGTCGCGCCCCTCGGCCAGCGTGCGCTCGCCGTCGACGAGCGTCATCGCCGTCAGGTGGTTCGGCAGCGCGGCGCCGGCGCGGGCGCTGATCAGCCCGGTCTGCGCGAGGTAGACGCGCTCGGCGCTCTGGTCGAACAGCACGACGTTGCGGCTGGGGTCGAGCTGGTCGCGGTGCTGCAGCAGCTCGACGCGCACGAGGTCGCCGCCCTTGGTGTCGAACGTGGCACGCAGGCGGTCGGTCGTGATGTCGACGCGTTCGCCCGCGGCGCCCACCCCTGCCGGCGCCGGGGTGGGCGTCGCGCCGGGCGTCGCCACCGCGGCCGGCGCCGGCACGGCGGCCGTCGACGGCGCACCGGCGGCGGGCGCGCCGTCGGCCGCCACCGGGCGGCTCGGCGTGCCGCCGAACAGCGAGGGCGCGCCCGTGTGCTGGTTCCACGCGTCCCACAGCAGGACGAGCGACATCGTGAACACCACCCACAGCAGGGTGCGGCGAATATCGGTCATGGCGTCTTTCGCGTCGGAGCGGCCGCATCGGGCGCGTCTGGCGGCACGAGGCCGCGGAACAGCCTCGGCGGCTGTGCCGGCACCGGGTCGCAGCCGCCGGCGCACAAAGGGTGGCAGCGCAGCAGCCGCGCAGCGCTCATGTACGTGCCGGCGGCCGCACCGTGCCGCTGGAGCGCCTCGAGCGCGTAGGCCGAGCAGGTCGGCTCGAAACGGCACGCGCTGCCGAGCCAGGGGCTGAGCAGCAGCCGGTAGCCGCGCACGAGCGCGATCAGGATCTGCCGAGGCCAGTCCAGCGGCGACATGGTGGGGAGCGTTTCAGCGCCGCGCCGCTGCACGCAGCAGCGCGTCGAGTTCGTCGCGCGCGGCGCCGCGCAGCGCCACCGACGCCGCCGAGACGAACGCGCGCGCATCGAAGGCCGCGCGCAGCCGCAGCACCCACAGCCCCGGCGGCAGGTCGGCGGCGTGCCGGCGCATCGCCTCGCGCATCTGCCGCTTCAGCAACTGGCGTGTGACGGAGCGGCGCGCGAAGCGCTTGGGTAGCGCGTAGCCTGCCCAGTGAGCCTCCGGAACCGAGTTATACACAACTGGCGCGCATTTCTGTGAGCCGTCTGTGGACAAGTCCTGAGCAGCAGACTCGACGCGCTGGCCCGCAGGCGCAGACGGTCGCGCCGCGACGTGATGCGCAGCGAAGTGAGCGCTTCGCGCTTTCGGCGCGGTGGCCAGCACGCGCTTGAAGTCGGCAGTGTGGACGAGGCGGCCGGGCATGCGGCGCGCCGCC
>JALOSD010000169.1 GCA_025458585.1 Burkholderiaceae bacterium
GCCGGCGTGCCGCGCCGCTCGGCCACCTCGCGCAGGCGGTTGCTGTTGCTGCTCGTCGGGCTGCCCACGACGACGACGATGTCGACCTGCGGCGTGAGCAGCTTCACCGCGTCCTGCCGGTTCTGCGTCGCGTAGCAGATGTCCTGCTGCTTCGGCTCGCGCACGTGCGGGAAGCGCCGCTTGACCGCGGCGAGGATGTCCGCCGCGTCGTCGACCGACAGCGTCGTCTGCGTGACGACCGCCAGCTTGTCACCCTTCGGCTGCACGCGCGCGACGTCGTCGACGTCCTCGACGAGGTAGATGCCTTCGGACAGCTGCCCCATCGTCCCCTCGACTTCGGGGTGCCCCTTGTGGCCGATCATCACGAACTCGTAGCCTTCCTTGGCGAGCTTCGCGAGCTCGACGTGCACCTTGGTCACCAGCGGGCAGGTGGCGTCGAACACGTTGAAGCCGCGCGCGAGCGCCTCGTCGCGCACCGACTTGCTGACACCGTGCGCGCTGAAGACGAGCGTCGCGCCCGGCGGCACGTCGCCCAGCTCCTCGATGAAGATCGCGCCCTTGGCCTTCAGGTCGTTGACGACGTAGGTGTTGTGCACGATCTCGTGGCGCACGTAGATCGGCGCGCCGTACTTCAGCAGCGCGCGCTCGACGATCTCGATCGCGCGGTCGACGCCGGCGCAGAAGCCGCGCGGTTCGGCCAGCACCACCTCGCCGATCAAGGGCTCGTTCATCACAGCACTCCGATCACCTGCACCTCGAAGCGCACGGGCTGGCCGGCCAACGGGTGGTTGAAGTCGAACAGCAGCCAGCCCTCGTCGGGCGGGCCGACCTCGCGCACGACGCCGGCATAGCTGCCGCCGCCGTCGGGCGTCGGGAACTGCACCACGTCCCCGACGGCGTAGGTCGCGTCGGGGTCGCCGAGCTCGCGCAGCAGCGCGAGCTTCACGCGCTGCAGCAGCTCGGGGTTGCGCTCGCCGAAGGCCTCGCCCGGCGCGAGCTCGAACGTCGCGCGAGCGCCTTCGGCGAGCCCGAGCAGGCGCCGCTCCATCGCCGGCGCGAGCTGGCCGCTGCCCAGCGACAGCGTGGCCGGCGCGCCGTCGAACGTGCTGACGAACGAGGCGGTAGTGCAGGGTCAGGAACGAGTCCCCCCCAATGGTGGCCGCGACGGCCGGCTCGGCGCTCATAGACTGGCATTGTAGGAAGCCAACGTTCCCGCGCCCCGATGTCGATCAAGCAGCTGCCGGCCGAGGCCCGCCCGCGCGAGAAGCTGCTCCGACGCGGCCCGCAGGCGCTCGCCGACGCCGAGCTGCTCGCCCTGCTGCTGCGCACCGGCGTGCTGCAGCTCGCGCAGCGGCTGCTGGCCGACTTCGGCGGCCTGCGCGGCCTGCGCGGCCTGATGCACGCCGGCACCGCCGAGCTTGCGCGCTTCGCGCGGCCTCGGCCCGGCGAAGCGCGCCGAACTCGCCGCCGTGCTCGAGATCGCGCGCCGCGCGATGGTGGCCGAGCTCGCCGAGCGCCCGGTGTTCGACACGCCGCAGACGGTGCGGCAGTAGCTGAGCCTGCAGCTCGCGCACCTCGCGCACGAGGTGTTCGCCGTGCTGTTCCTCGACCACCAGCACCGCCTGCTAGCGCTGGAGGAGCTGTTCCGCGGCACGCTGTCGCAGACCAGCGTCTACCCGCGCGAGGTCGTCAAGCGCGCGCTCGCGCTGAACGCGTCGGCCGTGATCCTGGCACAACCACCCGTCGGGGCTGGCCGCGCGCCGACGAGTACCTGACCCAGTCGCTGAAGAGCGCGCTCGCGCTCGTCGACGTGCGTGTGCTCGACCACATGGTGGTCGGCGCCGCCGACGTCGTCTCGTTCGCCGAGCGCGGCTTGCTCTGACCTGCGGCGCTGCGGGTCTTGCCGCCAGCGCGGTGGTGCCTCGGCGGGCCGCTTGCGACAATCCGGGCTCCACATCGACCGCCAGAACGCCCGTGACGACGGTGCACCGTCTGCAGGACCTCGCCTCGCTGAGGGCCGCGCTTGCCGAACGGCAACGCGACGCGCAGTTGCGCGCGGCGCGCGAGCGTGAGGCGGCGGCACGCGCCGAGCGCGAGCGCACGCTGTTCGAGCGCAGCGTCGGACCGGTGCACCGGCTGACGGATCGAGGCCTCGCCGAGGTCGGCCGCCCGCGCCCGGCGCCGCTGCCGCGGCAGCGCGAACGCGACGAGCAGGCCGCGCTGCGCGAGGCGCTGTCCGACGAGGTCGACGTCGAGAGCCTGCTCGAGACCGACGGCGAACTGAGCTTTCGCCGGCCGCAGATCGCGCCCGACGTGCTGAAGCGCCTGCGCCGCGGCCAGTGGGCGATCCAGGCGCAGATCGACCTGCACGGCCTGCGGCGCGACGAGGCGCGCGAGGCGCTCGCCGCCTTCCTGCGCGACGCCGGCCAGCGCGGCCTGCGCTGCGTGCGTGTCGTGCACGGCAAGGGCCACGGCTCGCCGGGCAAGGCGCCGGTGCTCAAGGGCAAGGTGCGCGCGTGGCTGGTGCAGAAGGACGCGGTGATCGCCTTCGTGCAGGCGCGCGCCGCCGACGGCGGCCACGGTGCACTCGTCGTGCTGCTCGCCGGCGCCGCCGCCGGCTGAGCATCAGCGCCGCAGCACCTCGACCCACTCGCACTGCGCGTCGCTCAGCGCGGCGTCGGGGGTGAGCAGCGCGCCGTCGAGCGCGGCACGGATCGACGCCTCGGGTTGCGGCGGCCCGGCGGTGACGAGCGCGTCGAGCAGGCGCCGCGCGCCGTCGAGGCTCTTCGCGTACAGCTCGAGGATCGCGGCGACGCTCGCGTGGCGGCTCGGGTCGTCCATCCAGCAGTCGTAGTCGGTCACGATGCCCACCGTCGCGTAGGCCATCTGCGCCTCGCGGGCGAGGAACACTTCGGGCACGTTCGTCATGCCGACGAGATGGCAGCCCGCCTGGCGCAGGAAGTGGCTCTCGGCCTTCGTGCCCAGGCGCGGGCCTTCGACGCAGGCGTAGGTGACCCCGCGGTGCAGCGGGATGCCCAGGCCCGACGCGCACGCCGCCACCGCGTCGACGAGCGCGCGGCTCACCGGCTCGGCGGTCGAGACGTGCGCGGCGACGCCGCCGCCGAAGAAGCTGCGCTCGCGCGTGCCGCGCGTCCAGTCGAAGTACTGCTCGGGCATCGCGAAGTGCCCGGGTGCGATCGGCTCCGACAGGCTGCCCACCGCCGAGAAGCCGAGGATCGTCGTCGCGCCGGCGCGCTTGAGCGCGAAGACGTTCGCGCGGTAGTTGACCTCGTGCGGCAGGAAGCGGTGGCCCTTGCCGTGGCGGGCGAGAAACAGCAGCGGCACGCCGTGCAGGCGGCCGCGCTGGACGACGCCCGACGGTTCGCCGAACGGCGTCGGCGCGTCGAGACTCTCTTCGATCTGCATGCCCGGCAGGTCGTACAGGCCGGTGCCGCCGATGATGGCCAGCATGGGGGATCCTCCTCTTCGGGGTCGACGTGAACGGGATCGTACGCCGCGGGTTCAGCCGTTGCCGCCGGCGTCGGGCCGCACGAGCGCGAGCAGCTGCGGCAGCCGGCGCGCCACCGCGCGCTGCGCGTCGGCTTCGATGCGCCGGTACAGCGCGAGCACCTGCTCGCCGGTCGGCGTCAGCCGCGCACCGCCGCCGGCGCTGCCGCCGCGGTGCTTCTCGACCAGCGGGGCGACGAAGTCGCGGTTCATCGCCTGCACCAGCGACCACACGCGCTGGTAGCTCATGCCCAGTCGCCGTCCGGCCTCGGCGATCGAGCCGGTCTCGGCGATGCCCTGCAGCACGTCGGCCTTGCCGGGCCCGATCGCGACCGCGTGCTTGAGCTGCACGCGAAAGCGCGTGGTGGCGTCGAGCCCGGTGGCGGCCGGTGGAGCGACGGACGGCATGGCGCGCATTGTGAGCTGCGCGGCAGGCCGTCGCAGCGCGACGGATATACTCCGCCCGCGATATCGCTTTTGAAAGATATCGCTGCCCGTCCATCGTGATCGCCCCAGCCACCGCCGCGCGATGAGTCCGAAGCGCCGTCTCGCCGCCCTGCTCGCCGTCGCGCTGCCGCTGGCCGGCGCGCTGCCCGCGCTGCGTGCGCAACCGGTGCCGACGGTCGCGGCCGCCTCGGACCTGAAGTTCGCGCTCGAAGAGGCCGTCGCGCGCTTCGAGCAGGACACCGGGCACAGGCTGCGTCTGGTGTTCGGCTCGTCGGGCAACTTCTATTCGCAGATCCTGCAGGGCGCGCCGTTCCAGATGTTCATGTCGGCCGACGAGGACTTCGTGTTCAGGTTGCACGACGCCGGCAAGACGCTCGACCGGGGGCGGCTGTACGCGGTCGGGCGCATCGGCATCCTCGTGCCCCACGGCTCGCCGCTGAAGGCCGACGGCACGCTGCAGGACCTCGCCGCAGCGCTGAAGGACGGCCGGCTGAGGAGGTTCGCGATCGCCAACCCCGACCACGCGCCCTACGGCATGCGCGCGCGCGAGGCGCTGCGGCACGCCGGGCTGTGGGACACGATCCAGCCCAGGCTCGTCTACGGCGAGAACGTCTCGCAGGCGGCGCAGTTCGCGACCTCGGGCTCGGCGCAGGGCGGCATCGTCGCGCTGTCGCTCGCGCTCGCACCGAGCGTCGCGAAGCTCGGCGACTTCGCGCTCGTCGACGAGAGCTGGCACCAGCCGCTGAGGCAGCGCATGGTGCTGACGAAGGGGGCGCCGCCGGCACTGCGCGCTTTCTACGACTACCTCGCGACGCCGCCCGCGCAGGCCATCATGAAGCGCTACGGCTTCGAGATGCCCCGAGGCTGACGCCGCCGCCGATGGACTGGCAGGCCCTCGTCCTCTCGCTCCAGCTCGCGACCGCCACGCTCGCCGTGCTGCTGCCGTTCGGTCTTGCGCTCGGGCGCTGGCTCGCGACGACGACCTTCGCCGGCAAGGCCTGGGTCGAGGCCCTCGTCGTGCTGCCGCTCGTGCTGCCACCCACCGTGCTCGGCTACTACCTGCTCGTCTCGCTCGGCGGCGCGTCACCCGTCGGGCGCTGGCTGGCCGAGACCTTCGACCTGCGGCTGACGTTCAACTTCCTCGGCCTGCTGATCGCGTCGGTGGTGTTCAACGTGCCGTTCATCGTGCAGCCGATCCAGCGCGCGTTCGAGGCGATCCCGCGCGAGCTCGGCGAGGCCGCCGCCGTCAGCGGACTCGGCTTCTGGGCCACGCTCGCGCGCGTCGAGCTGCCGCTGGCGTGGCCGGGCATCCTGTCGGCGATGGTGCTGACGTTCGTGCACACGCTCGGCGAGTTCGGCGTCGTGCTGATGATCGGCGGCAGCATCCCCGGCGAGACAAAGACGATCGCGATCGCGATCTACGACCGCGTGCAGGCGTTCGACTTCGCCAGCGCCGACCGCATGGCGCTGCTGCTGCTCGTGCTCTCGCTCGGCGCGGTCGCGGCGTCGTTCTTCGCCACCGCGCGCCTGGCGGCGAGGCGGTGATGGCCGGGCCTGCGCTGACGGTCGAGGTCGAGCAGCGGCTGCCGATGCCGCTGGCCGGCGCTTTCGGGTGCGCTGCCGGCGAGGTCCTCGCGCTCGTCGGCCCCTCGGGCGCCGGCAAGACGTCGATGCTGCGCGTGCTGGCGGGCCTGATGCACCCGCAGCGCGGCCGGGTGCAGGTCGGCGACGAGTGCTGGTGCGACACCGAGGCGGGCGTGTTCGTCGCCCCGCGGCACCGGCACGTGGGCCTCGTGTTCCAGCACTACGCGCTGATGCCGCACCTGTCGGCGCTCGACAACGTGGCGCTGTCGCTGCTGCACCTGCCGCGCGCGGCGCGCGT
>JALOSD010000170.1 GCA_025458585.1 Burkholderiaceae bacterium
CACGACGCCGGGGCGCACGCCCCGCGCCGTCACCGGCCCTCCGACCTGCCGACGCCCGCCCTGCACGATGTGGTTGATCTTCGTCGAAGCGCTCGCGGCGCTGCTGATCCTGATCTTCATCGTCTGGTGGACGATGTTCTCGGGCCGCAAGCGCGGCGAGCGCGACGACACGCCCGATCGCGACGACACGCCGCGCCGCTGAGCGCCCGTCCCCCTCGGGGGTCGAGGACACCCGGGGCGGCCCGGCGTGTCGTCGGCAGCCGCGAGCCCTGCGCGCAATGCGTCACGGCCGCGGCGGCAACAGGAAGCTCAGCGGGCGCCGCCACAGCCGCCGGCGCACGGCGCGCGCGATGCGCGCACGGTCCTGCACCTCGACGCGCTGCGCCTTCAGCGCGAGCTTGAACGCGAGGTAGAAGCTCACGCCGACGTTGAGCACGCCGGTGACGGCGATGCCCGCGACGCACCACCAGAAGTCGGCGCGGTGGACCACGTCCCAGCCGAGCGCGCCGGCGGCCGCGGCGAGCTGACCGGTCGACAGCGTCACGTGGCGCACCTCGAGCGGGATCCCGACGATGGCGAGCAGCGCCGGCACGACGCCGAGCATCATGCCGAGCGACACGTTGCCCGCCACGCCCGACACGTTGGCGCGCCACCAGGCGGCCCAGCGGGCGGCGCGGCCGGCACCCAGGCGCGCGGTGATCGTCGGGTTGTGGGCGAGTGCGCTGTCGAGGCGGTGGAACACGAACCAGTTCTCGACCCAGCCGGCGATCAGCGAGCTCGCGAACAGCAGCACGCCGGTGAAGGTGGCGAACAGCACCGTCGGCCCGAGCAGCGTCAGCGAGTGCAGCACGTAGTCGGCCTTCGCCTCGCCGACCAGCGGCCCGCCGAACGCGAGCTGCCAGCCGAGCTGCACGGCGAGCACGAGCGGGAACACGACGGCGAGGTTGCCGAAGATGCCCGCCGCCTGCGAGCGGATCAGGTGCGTGACCTCGTCGACGAAGCCGGCCACCGCGCCGTCGGCCATCTGGCGGTCGAGCCGGGCGGCC
This sequence comes from Burkholderiaceae bacterium, assembly GCA_025458585.1. GTDB lineage: Bacteria > Pseudomonadota > Gammaproteobacteria > Burkholderiales > Burkholderiaceae_C > Calidifontimicrobium. The sequence goes on from JALOSD010000170.1 coordinate 1,047, forward strand.
ATCGCCGGCGCCGTCATCGCCGGCTGCTTCGTCGCGATCGTGTAGCCGAGCAGCATCACGACGACGAAGCTCGCGGCGTAGTTGACGCCGGCCCAGAAGCCGGTCCACAGCGCCCCCAGGCCGGCGGCGGTGACGGCGAACTTGACGTACGTCGTCAGCGCGATCACGGCGCCGCCGCCGGCGGCGGCGTGCAGCATGTGCCGGTACTCGGCGGCGTCGCGCGTGATGTAGTGGCTGCCGGTCTCGGCGTGGCGCTCGATCATCTTGCGCGCGAGCAGCGCGTAGTGGCGCTCGAGCAGCGCGTTCACGCTGCGTGCGCGCTGCGCGACGTCGGCGAGGTCGGCGAGCAGGCGCGCCACGTCGCGCGCCGGCGTCGGCGAGACGAGGCAGTCGAGCACGTCCTCGAGCCGGCGCGCGCGAGACTTCAGCTGGTCGGCCTCGTAGACGATGTCGACCGACACGCCGTACGCCTCGAGGTGGCCGCGTACGCTGCCGGCGGCGCGCCGGCAGGTGTCGATCAGCGCGCGCAGGTACGGCAGCGTCTGCAGCGCCGCGGCGTCGTCGCCGGCGCGGATCGCGGCGAGGGTGGTCTCGGTGGCCGCCATGAGCTGCCGGAACGGCGCGGCGGCGACGAGGTCGTCGTCCATGCGCAGCCGCAGCGTGCTCGAAAGCCCCGACGCGGCGATCGCGGCGGCGAGGTGCGATGCGGCGTCCGCGAGCGGACCGCGCCAGCGCGCCGCGTCGGCGGCAGTGGCGTGCGACGGGCGCATCAGCGCGACGAGTCTGCCCAGCGTGTCGTCGTCGATCGCGCGCAGCCACGCCGCGTCGCCCGGCGCCGGGAACAGCAGCACGAACAGCTCGGCGAGGTCGTGCGTCTCGGGGGTGGCGGGCAGCCAGCGCAGCGCCAGGCGGTGGCGAAGCTCGCTCGACAGCGACATGCGCGCGCCGTGGCCGAGCTCGGCGAACAGCGATGCCACGTCGACCTCGTCCCAGAAGCACGCGAGCAACGCCGCCACGCGCACGCGGTGCTCGTCGTGGCGCTCGAGCACGTTGAGCAGGTGGCGCAGGCGCAGCACCGGCAGCGGCGTCTGCCCGGCGTCGCGCGTGTCGCCGGGGCCGGAGCGCAGCCACTCGGTCAGCCGCACGAACCACAGGTGGCGCTCGACGAGGTCCGCCTTCGGGTCGGCGGCGTTGAGCAGCGCCGTCAGGTCCCACGCCGCGCGCTGGCGCCGCGCCGCGGGCGCGGCGGGGGCGAGGCCAGCGCTCACCCGGGCGCCTTCAATGCAGATCCCGCGGGCGCGCGAGCACGAATTCGGGCACCGCGGCGTCGAACGGGTGCGCGTCTTCCGTCATGCAGAAGAACGTGCCGCGCATCGTGCCCAGCGGCGTCGCCAGGCGCGTCCAGCTCGTGTACTCGAACACCTCGCCGGGCTTGAGCACGGGCTGGTGGCCGACGACGGCGAGGCCGCGCACTTCCTCGGTGTGGCCGGCGGCATCGGTGATCAGCCACTGGCGGGCTACGAGCTGGGCGGTGACGTCGCCGGTGTTCGTGATCGTCACCGTGTAGGCGAACGCCGTCGCGTCGTCGCTCGACTGCTCGGGCAGGTGCTGCACGCGAACGTTGCAGGTGAACTCGGGGCGGGCCATAGCGGCCGGATTCTGGCAGCCTCCTAGAATCCCCCGGTGGCCGGGTATCGCATCGCCCCCAGCATCCTGTCGGCCGACTTCGCACGCCTCGGCGACGAAGTGCGCGCCGTGATCGCCGCCGGCGCCGACTGGATCCACTTCGACGTCATGGACCACCATTACGTGCCGAACCTGACGATCGGCCCGATGGTCGCCGCTGCGCTCAAGCCGCACTGCGTCAAGCCCGACGGCACGCCCGTGCCGCTCGACGTGCACCTGATGGTGCGGCCGGTCGACGCGCTCGCCGCCGCGTTCGCCGACGCCGGCGCCGACCTCATCAGCTTCCACCCCGACGCGTCGACGCACGTCGATCGCACGTTGCAGCTGATCCGCTCGAAAGGCTGTCGCGCGGGGCTCGTGTTCAACCCGGCCACGCCGCTCGACGTGCTCGAGTGGACGATCGACAAGGTCGACCTCGTGCTGGTCATGAGCGTCAACCCGGGCTTCGGCGGGCAGTCGTTCATCGACAGCGCGCTGCGCAAGATCGAGCGCGCGCGCAGGATCACCGACCAGTCGGGGCGCGACATCCGGCTCGAGGTCGACGGCGGCATCAAGGCCGACAACATCCGCCGCGTCGCCGACGCCGGCGCCGATACCTTCGTCGCCGGCAGCGCGATCTTCGGGCAGCGGGACTATCGGGCGGTGATCGATGCCATGCGCGAAGCGCTTGCCGTATGACTCGAACCCGACGACCGTGACTCGAACCCGACGACCGCGGCTTCGACGTCGCACGTGACGGCGGCGCAGCGCACGGCGAGCGGTGTGCCCGCACCGGGAGCGTACAGATGAACGAGCGCGGCGTGCGCATCGGCATCGGCTATTTCGGTCTGCCGCGCTCGACGCCGTGGACGCTGCCGAGCCTCGAGCAGCACCTGATCGAGCCGGCACGCTCGCTCGGCGTCGTCGACGAGCGCTACCACCTGTACCTGCAGCAGCGTGTCGTCAATGCGCGCAGCGGCGAGGACGGCGCGCTTTCGCCGGGCCACTACACGGCCTTCGAGGCCTGGTCGGGCGAACTCGAGAGCGCCGACGGCGTGGCCGAGGCTTCAGGGCTCGCGCGCTGGTCGACGTACGGCGACGCCTATGGCGACGGATTCGCCTCGCTGCGCAACCTGCTGCTGCAGTTGCACTCGCTGGAGCGGCTGACGCTGCAGTTCGACGCGGATCCGCCCGACCTCGTCGTGTTCGTCCGCCCGGACCTGATGCTGCACGACAGCCTCGCCGACGACATGCGCGAGATCCTCGCGAGGCCGGTCGACACCGTGCGGCTGCCGTCGTGGCAGTGGAACGGCGGCTACAACGACCGCTACGCCCTGTGCCGCCGCGAAGCGTTCCCGGTCTACGGCCACCGCATCCGGCAGGTCGCCCGCTTCCTCGACGCGCGCGGCGGGCCGCTGCACGCCGAGCGGCTGCTGCGCTTCGTGCTCGACGCCGCATGCGTGCGCGTCGA
>JALOSD010000171.1 GCA_025458585.1 Burkholderiaceae bacterium
CGGCGGCCGAGCCACCGGTGGCGGGCGCCTCGCCGCGCATCGGGCTCGCGCTGTCGGGCGGCGGCGCGCGCGGGCTGGCGCACGTGGGCGTGCTCAAGGTGCTGGACGAACTGCGGGTGCCGGTGCACTGCGTGACGGGCACGAGCATGGGCGCGATCGTCGGCGCCACGTTCGCGGCCGGACGCACGCCGCAGGAGATGGAGCGGCTCGTCCTCGAAGCCGACTGGGAGGCGATCTTCCGCGACCGCCCGCCGCGCGAGGAGATCGCGGTGCGACGCAAGGTCGACGACTACAAGACGCTGTTCGCGCCGGAGTACGGCATCAAGGACGGCGGCCTGGCGCTGCCCAAGGGCGTGATCGCCGGCGTGTCGATCGAGTCGTTCTTCCGCCAGCTGTCGGCGCCGGCGTTCGAGATCACCGACTTCCGCCGCCTGCCGATCCCGTTTCGCGCGATGGCCACCGACATCGAGACCGGCGAGGCGGTCGTGCTCGAAAGCGGCAGCCTCGCGCAGGCGATGCGCGCCAGCATGTCGGTGCCGGGCGCCATCGCCCCGGTCGAGCGTGACGGGCGGCTGCTGGTCGACGGCGGCATCGCCAACAACCTGCCGATCGACGAGGTGCGCAAGCTGTGCGCCGACGTGATCATCGCCGTCAACATCTCGACGCCGCCGCTCAAGCGCGACCAGCTCACGTCGGCGCTGCAGGTGACCGGGCAGCTGATCAACTTCCTGGGCATGCAGACGGTCGACGCGCAGCTGCGCAGCCTGGGCGAGCGCGACGTGCTGATCGCGCCGGACCTGGGCAACATCTCGGCAGGCACCTTCGACCGCTCGGCCGACGCGATCCGCATCGGCGAGCAGGCCACGCGCGCGATGGCCGACCAGCTCGCGCGCTACAGCCTGCCGCCCGACGCCTACGCGGCGCTGCGCGCGCGGCAGGTGGTCGCGGCCAAGCCGCTGCCCGTCGTCGACGAGATCCGCGTCGAGGGGCTCGAGCGCACGAACCCGGCCGTGGTGCGCTCGCTGGTCGACAGCAAGCCCGGCGAGCCGCTGACGGAGGAGCGGCTCGGTGCCGACCTTCGGCGCGTGTTCGGCACGCGCGACTTCGAGTCGATTGGCTACCGCATCGTCGGCGGCGACGCCGGCCCGCGCGCGCTGCTCATCGAGCCGCGGGAGAAGGCGTGGGGGCCCGACTACCTGCGCTTCGGCCTCGGGCTGGCGACCGACTTCAGCGGCGAGAACCAGTTCAACCTGCTCGTCCAGTACCGTCGGACCTGGCTCAACCCGCTCGGTGCCGAATGGCTGACCGAAGTGCAGATCGGACAGGACACACGCCTTTACACGGAGTTCTACCAGCCGCTGAACGAGGCCGGCATGTGGTTCGTCGCGCCGAGCGCCGTCGTCGGGCGCACGATGCGCGGCGTGTTCGACGGCGAGGGCAATCGCGTCGCCGACTACCTGGTGGACATCGCGCAGGCGGGCATCGACTTCGGGGCCCGGCTCGGCACCTGGGGCGAGCTGCGCGCCGGCCCGCTGTGGGCCCGCTTCGACGCTCGCCCGGAGACCGGCTCGCCGTTGCTGCCGCCGCAGCGCGACACCCTGGGCGGCGTGCGCGGCAGGCTGTTCGTCGACCAGACCGACAACGCGTGGTTCCCGACCGCGGGCTACGCCCTCATCGGCGACGCCTACGCGGCGCTGCCCTCGCTGGGCTCCGACCGCGAGTACCAGCGGCTCGAGCTGGGCGGCCGCGCAATCGCCACCTGGGGCCGGTACTCGCTGAGCGTGGCCGCCAGCGGCGGCAAGGTGTTCGGATCGGACGCCCCGGCGTACGAATCGTTCTCGCTCGGTGGTCCGTTGCGGCTGTCGTCGTACCGCATCGACGAACTCGCGGGCAAGGAGTACGCGTTCGGGCGGCTGATGGTCTACCGGCGCGCGGTGGCGCTGCCCGACATCCTCGGCTCGGGGGTTTACGTCGGCGGTTCGGCCGAGGTCGGCCGCGTCGACGATCGCGCTTTCGGCCTGTCGTCGCCCGGTACGGTCTGGTCGGGGTCGCTCTTCCTCGGCGCCGACACCTTCCTCGGCCCGCTGTACTTCGGCGCCGGCTACGGCGCGAACGATCGCTGGAGCCTGTACCTCCTGATGGGCGCGCCCTGAGGGGCCCTGCGGACCTTGAGGCGCCTTGAACCGGGACCGCTCCGGCGGCGGGCGGCGGTTCAGTCCTCCCCGAGGCGCCTGCCTTTGGGCTGGAACGCCGCGCGCTGGCGGTAATTCCGGCTGTCGTCGCCTGCGCTCTCGCGGGCGAGCGCGGTCGCTTCGGCGTACGGCATCGGGCTACTGACCGCGTCGATCTCGAGCCGCTTCGTCTCGTCGTCGATCCGCACCCGGTACCTGTTCAGGTTGTCGAGCAGGTATATCGCGAACAGGTTGTCTTCGTCCTCGTACTCGCCTTCGTCGCGGCGGAAGTCGCGCGACAGCACCGACGGGAACCGGTTCGGCAGGTCCTTGAAGGCGATCTTCTCGTCCTCGCGCGGATCGACGAACGGCGAGCCGGCGTACTTGCGGTACATCACGACGTCCATCGTGTAGCCGCGAGCGTCCCACTGCTGCATCAGTTTTATCGCCATCTCGGTCGGGACGTTGGCGTTCAACGCGGCCACCACGGGCCGGCCCGAGAACAGCCGCGCGCCCGTGATCTCGAGATCTGAGTACCCGGCGCCGAACCTGAACGCCGAGCCGATCGTCTTGGCGCAGTTCAGGCGCAGGTAGTCGTAGCGGATCTCGTCGTCGTGGTACTCCGTCTTCGAAGCGCGTCGGTGGAAGTCGTCGTTGATGCTGTCGAAGTAGCGGGCGAGGGCCCGCTTCTCGGCGGCCGGCACCCCGAACACGCGAACGCCGACGACCGAGCGCTTGTAGACCTCGCCGAAGTCGAGCCCGAACGACGCCTTGGGGCCGAGGGAGGACGTCGTCCCGAACAGGTACTCGGTCTTCGGGATCCTGAGCATCAGGTCCGAGGTGTGGAAGTCCCGCTCGTGCTCCGGCGCGCGGTCGGCGTAGAAGTTGGCCGAGTGGACGATGTCGTCGCCCGAGACGTCGTCGCGGATCGCCAGGGCCAGGTGGCCGGCCGAGCCGCCCTTGGACGTGCCGTAGCTGATCAGCAGCTCGAGGTCGTGGCGGTCCTGCCTCAAGGTGGCGGTTACCGCGTCGACGTTGCCCGGGAGGGCGCCGCCCGGGGTGCCGAAGTCGGCAGCCGCTGCGGTCGCGGCGACGAGGCCGGCCACGGCCAGCCCCACGCTCACGACGACTTGGCCTGCCAGGGTTCTCCAGATCACGCTCGTCCTCCTGTCCCGGCGCCCCCGCGGTGAAGGCGAGTCGGCGTCGCGGCGCGCACCGAGGCTGAAGGCTACCGCACGAGAGCGGCCGAAGGTCTCCTTAGAATTGACGTTGACGTAAACGTCAATCAGGCCGGTCCGGGCACGATCCGGGCGGCGACCAAGGAGACCCGATGCCGACGCTGACGTCGCGGCTGCAGCCGCGCTCGGAGGAGTTCAAGGCCAGCGCCGCGGCGATGCGCGCGCTGGTCGACGACCTGAACGCCAAGCTCGCGAACGTCGCCGAGGGCGGCGGCGAGGCGGCGCGCGCGAAGCACCTCGGCCGCGGCAAGCTGCTGCCGCGCGAGCGCGTCGAGATGCTGCTCGACCCCGACACGCCGTTCCTCGAGATCGCGCCGCTGGCCGCGCTCGACATGTACGGCAACGAGGCGCCGGGCGCCGGCCTCATCGCCGGCATCGGCCGCGTCGCCGGGGTCGAGTGCGTGATCGTGTGCAACGACGCCACCGTCAAGGGCGGCACCTACTACCCGATGACGGTCAAGAAGCACCTGCGCGCGCAGGAGATCGCGCAGCAGAACCGGCTGCCGTGCGTCTATCTCGTCGACTCGGGCGGCGCCAACCTGCCGAACCAGGACGAGGTCTTCCCTGACCGCGACCACTTCGGCCGCATCTTCTACAACCAGGCCAACCTCAGCGCGGCCGGCATCCCGCAGGTCGCCGTCGTGATGGGCTCGTGCACGGCGGGCGGCGCCTACGTGCCGGCGATGAGCGACGAGACGATCATCGTGCGCAACCAGGGCACGATCTTCCTCGGTGGCCCACCGCTCGTGAAGGCGGCCACC
>JALOSD010000172.1 GCA_025458585.1 Burkholderiaceae bacterium
GCGCGGCCTGACCGCGCTGCTGCCGGTGATCTTCCTCACCGGCCACGCCGACGTGCCGACCGCGGTCGGCGCCGTCAAGCACGGCGCGTTCGACTTCGTGGAGAAGCCGTTCTCCGACAACGCGCTCGTCGACCGCATCGAGCAGGCGCTGGCGGCGAGCGCGGCGGCGATTGCAGCGCGCGACCGCCGCGCCGCGCTCGGGCGCGCCGTCGCCGAGCTGACCGAGCGCGAGCGCGAGGTGATGCAGCTCGTGATCGAGGGGCGGCCGAACAAGCTGATCGCCGACGCGCTCGACATCAGCGTGCGCACCGTCGAGGTTCACCGCGCGCGCGTGTTCGACAAGATGGGCGTGAAGTCGGCGGTCGAGCTCGCGAACCTGGTGCGCGAGCACGGCGGCGCGGCGCCGCCCGCCGCGTCCTGAGCGCCGCGCCCCGCGCACTTCCGCCGATGCGCGTCTTCATCAGCCACGCGACCGAGGACAAGCCGCGTGTGCTCGCGATCGTCGAGCCGCTCGCGCGCTTCGTTTCGCCGTGGCTCGACACGCGCGAGCTCGTGCTCGGCGAGTCGCTCGACGATGAGCTGCGCCACGCCGTCGTCGAGGAGAGCCATGCGTTTGCCGTGTTCCTGAGCACCACGTCACTGCGCAAGCCCTGGGTCGCGACCGAGACCCGGTGGGCGCTCGACCACGAGCGCACGCTGCGCCGGCGCAAGCGCAGCTTCGTGATGCCGGTGCTGCTCGAGCCGCTCGACCTCGCCGCCGCGCCGCCACCGTTCGACCGCCTGCGCGAGAAGCTGCACCTGAGCGTGTTCGACGATAGCGCCGACGGCCACGCGGCGGCGAGTCGGCGCCTGGGCGAGTACCTTTTCCAGTGGGCCAGCGAGTGGATGGACGTCGTCGAGCCGCAGGGCGGTGGCAACCGGCGCTTCGTCGCCCGGTTGCGCGAGGACCTGCTCGCGTTCAAGACGGCGGCCTACGACCTGCACGCGATTTGTGACGTGCCGCTGGCGCGGCTGGCCACCGACCCGGTCGCGTTCGCGCGCTTCGTCGAGGTGAAGGACCGCTACCACGCGATCGCCAGCGAGTTCATGCCCCGCCTGCCCGGATTGGCCGACGAGGTGCTGCAACGCTTCGGCCGCAACCTCGGCGACCGCTTTGGCGACCTCGCCGCCTTCGTCGAGCGCGAGATCTACCAGGGCGCCGCCTTTGCCGTCAACGACGCCGTGATCGCCGCACTGAACCGCTGGGACGCGGTGCTCGCCCCCGACCCGAAGGCTTGCGCCGCCGCCGACGCGCGCCGCGCGGAGTTCGTCGCCACGCTCAAGCGCGCGCTCGATGCGCTCGGCGACCACAGCACCGCGTTCGTCGACCGCCTGCAGGATCGCCTGCTCGACGATGTCTGAGCGCCGGCGCGCCCGTCTCGGCCGGGGTCTGCTGGTGGCGGCGATCGCCGTGCTCGGCGCCCGGGCCGCGCTCGGCGCCGACTCGGGCGACGTGCCGCTGCAGCGGGTGCACACCGGCGACCTCGGGATGCTGATCGCGGTGGACGTCGAGGCGGGCGTCGAGGCGGGCGTCGAGGCGGGCGTCGAGGCGGGCGTCGAGTCCGGCGCGGGCCCAGGTGAGGCGCGCGGGCGCTGGCTCGTCGACACGGGCGCGACACACCATCTGGTGTCGCCCGCGTTCGCCGAGCGCTACCGTCTGCCGGTGCTCGGCGAGGCGCGCGCCGAGACGGCGTTCGGCCGCTTCGAAGGCCGCCAGGTCGAGCTGCCGCCGCTTCGCGTCGGCGCGCTGACGCTGGCGGGGCAGCGCGCGCTCGTGCTCGACCTGGTCGCGGTCGCCGGTGCGGCCGCCGCCGGCATCGACGGCGTGCTCGGCGCGCCGGCGCTCGCCGCCCACGCGCTCGACCTCGACTTGCGACGCTGGACGTTGCGCCTCCATGACGACGGCGCGCCGGCGTGCCCGCCCGGGCACGAGGCCTTGCCGCTCGCGCTGCACCAGGGGCTGCCGGTCGTCGAGCTGCGCGTCGACGGCGCAGCGCCCGAGCGCGCGCTGCTCGACACCGGCAACGCCGGCGCCCTGGTGCGCATCGATGGCCTGCTCGCGCCGCGGCGCACCGGCACCGCCGTGCCCGGCCTGAGCGCGGTCGCGGCGCGCGCGTCGGCGGTCGAACTCGGTCCGCTGCGCCGCCTCGACGTGCCGGTCACGTTCCTGCGCTCACCGACGCTGCGCCGCGCGCTCGCCGCCGACGTCGGCGCGCTCGCCGGCATGGCGGTGCTCGAGGGCGCGCGGCTGCGCCTCGAACTCGGCCGCGCGCGGCTGTGCCTCGAGGCCGGCGAGCGGCGGCTGCCCGGCGGCTTCGGCCTGGCGATCGGCGAGGACGCCGACGGCTGGTTCGTCTCCGCCGTCTACGACGCCAGCCCGGCGGCGCAGGCCGGGCTGCGCGCCGGCGACCGGCTGCGGCGCTGGAACGGCGGCCCGCCACCGGACTCGGTCGCCGCGGCGTGGGCGGCGGTGCACGGGCGCGACGAGCTTGCGCTCGCCGTCGAGCGCGGCGCCGCCGCACGCGCCGTGACGCTGCGGCGCGCCTGGTTCCTGCCGCCGCTCTGAGCTATGTGCAGGAGGCGGCGGTGTCCGCCTCGCGGCGCAGCTTGACCTTGCCTTGCGGGCCGGCGAACTCGATCGTCGCGCCGTCGACGACGACGCCCTGCGTGAACAGCGGCTGGCCGTCGCGCAGCAGCGCGGCGATGCTCGGCGGCGCGCCGGTGGCCTGGACGTAGCCGGCGAGCTGGCCAGTGATCGCCGGCTTCGCGCCGACGGTCAGCTCGCAGCCGGCGATCGCGACGAGCGAGCCGTCGTCGGCCGACGGCGCGGCACCGGTCACGTTGTTGACCGAGTCGGGGACGGTGAACTTGAAGCGCCGCTCGCGGCGGTCGACGTCGACCCACACGCCGACGTCGAGTTGCACGTCGACCCGCCGGTTGCGGTAGACGCGGCCGTCGTCGGCGCGAAACGTCGCGAGGTCGGCGAAGCGCCCGCGCACGCACACCTGGTCCGGCCGGCCGGCAACGTGCAGCACGAGGGCGCCGTCGTCGATCGTGCCGGCGACCTCGACGCTGTCCTGGCCGATGCAGCGGCGGGACGGGTCGAGCGCGGCATAGGTGCCGGCCACCGCGATCGGACTCGCGAGCAGGTACGGCGTGCCGGCGACCGGGCTCACGTTGAAGAACTCGCCGGGCACGTTGTCGATCGACGGCGTCGCCGGGTCGGCGTCGAAGTTCCACGCTCCGCCCACCGGCGTGACGAACGGTAGCAGCGCGACGATCTCGCCGCCGCCGCACGACGCGAGCGCGAACGCCGTGGCCGCGCCGGCGAGGCGCCGCCTCCATGAGGCCTGTGGCCGGATGTCCATCGCATCATCTCCCGTGGGGCTTGCACTGTCGGCCGCGACCGGTCAGACCCCGGTCAGGTCCTCGACACCCGCCATGTCGGCGAGCGCTCGCGTGTAGTCGACGAGTTGCGTGCGCAGCGCCTCGACCTCGCGCCGGAACGCGGCGCGCTGCACAGGGTCGTCGAACGCGCCTGCCTGCTCGAGCAAGTGCCACTTCGTGGTGAACGGCCTGATGACCTGGTTCAGCACGACGATCGCCAGCCGCGTGAACTCGCCGGCGCCGCGGCCGTGGCGGCGCAGCACCTCGCGCGTGGTCGGGAACAGCGACTGCACGCTCGCCAGCGCTGCCTTCTCGACGCCCATCACGTCGGGCAGCGCCTGCGTCGTGACGCGCGTCAGCATCTCGACGTACATGTCCCACGCCGCGGCGCGGTCGGCGTCGCCGGGCGCCCACTGCATCTCGAGGAACGGCAGCCGGATGCTCAGCGAGCGCATGTTCCACTTGTCGAGCCAGTCGGCCCAGCGCATGGTCTGTCTCCTTCGTGCTCCGGCGCTCGTATACGACGCGCGCGCGCCGCAGGCAATCCCTAGGCCGTGATCAGCGCTCACTCGGCGTCCACCGCCTCCGCCAGGCACCGCGTGACCACCGGGGGCGTCGAGCCGCGGTGCAGCGCGTTGCGGCGTTCGCGCAGCGCGAGGTCGGCGCCGGTCATGCGGTCGAAGCGGCGCAGGTGCTCGACCCACGACTCGTCGACGAA
>JALOSD010000022.1 GCA_025458585.1 Burkholderiaceae bacterium
TCAGCGCGGCGATCAGCGCGGCGCTGCGGCGAGCGCCGGCGGCGCCGGCGCGCTCCAGCCACCGCCGAGTGCGCGGTACAGCGCGATCCACGCGGCGACGCGCTCGCGTTCGAGGTCGATCAGTTCGCGCCGCGCGAGCAGCGCGGTGCGGCGCGCGTCCTCGAGGTCGAACAGGCTCGCGAGCCCGCCGCGGTACAGCGCCTCGGTGGCCTTCAGCGACGCGTCGTAGCCCTCGACCGCCAGTCGGGCGTCGGCGCTGCGCGCCGCGCTGCCCTGCAGCGTGACGAGCGCGTCCTCGACCTCGCGCACCGCCTGCCGCACGCTGGCGGCGTACAGCGCCGCCGCCTCGTCGTAGCGCGCGCGGGCGGCGTCGACGTCGGCGGCGCGCGCGCCGGCGTCGAACAGCGGCAGCTCGACCTGCACCGGGCCGAGGCTCCACAAGGTGCCGCTCGCGCTCGCGCCGCCAGCGTCGAAACGCGCCGGGCCGATGAATCCGGTCAGCCCGACGCGCGGGTAGCGCCTTGCCTGCGCGGTCGCGGTGTCGGCGGCCGCGGCGGCGACGCGCTGCGCCGCCGCATAGAGGTCGGGGCGCTGGTTAAGCACCTGCGCCGGCACGCTGTCGACGGCGATCGACGCCGGCTGCGGCAGGCGCGCGCCGGCGCCGGCGAGTGCGGCGCGCAACGCGGCCTCGTCGCGTCCGGTCAGCGCGACGAGCGCCTTGACGTCGAGCTCGCAGCGCTGGCGCTGCGCCTCGACCTGCACGCGCGCCTGGGCGGCGCTCGCGCGCGCGAGGTCGGAGGCGGCAGGCGGGCGGAAGCCCGCGTCGGCGGCGAGCGTCGTCAGGCGCGCCGTCTCGGCGCGCGACGCGGCGTCGAAGCGCACCTGCTCGAGCTGCGCCTCGCACGCGCGCAGCGCGACGTAGACCGTGCCGACCTCGGCGGCGACGAGCACGCGCGCGTCGTGCCAGTCGGCCTGCGCGCCGTCGAAGCGCGCCTGCGCAGCGTCGAGCGCGGCGCGGTTGCCGCCGAACAGGTCGAGCTCCCACGTCGCGCGCAGCTCGGCGGCCGAGCGCGTGCCGGTGGGCAGGCCGAGGTCGAACTGGCCGCGCGCGACGCTCGCCGCCGCATCGACGCGCGGAACGAGCGCCGAGCCAGCGGCGGTCGTCGCCGCCCTCGCCTGCTCGATGCGCGACAGCGCCGACGCGAGCGTCGGGCTGACGGCCTGCGCGTCGTCGATCAGCGCGGCGAGCAGGGGGTCGTCGAACTGGCGCCACCACTGGCCGAGCTCGGCGACGCGCCCCTCGTGCGGCAGCGCCGCCGGCTCGCTCGCCTGCCAGGCCGCGGGGGCGGCAGGCGTCGGCGGCTCGCGCGGCGGCAGCGTCGTCGCGCAGCCGGCGAGCAGCGCGGCGGCCATCGACCATCGCGCGCGCGTACATCACGAGGCGCTCGGCCCAGCGGTCGACCGCGGCGTCGCCGCCGGCGTTGAGCGCCGGCGCGAGCGTGTCGACGATGTCGCGGCCGACGTGCAGGTGCACCGCGAGGCCGGCGATGCAGATCGCGAGCCGCTTCAGCTCGTCGTCGGCGCCCGCGGCGGCCTCGGCCTCGCCGAAGTGGCGCGCGAGGGCGCGCACGAGCGCGTCGTGCAGCGGCACGATGTCCTGCGCGAGCTCCTCGTCCCACAGGCCGGTGGGCTCGAGCATCTCGCGAAAGCGCAGCTTCATGCACAGGCGCGAGCGGTCGCCCTCCTTCAGCGACGCCAGCATGTGCTGGAAGAAGCCGCGCAGCGCGTCGTCGAGCGCTCGCCCCGGGTCGTCGAAGGCCGGCGGCGACGCCGCGGGGCCGCACAGCGGCTCGAAGAACGCGGCGCGGTACAGGCCCGCCTTGTCGCCGAAGTAGTAGCTGATCGCGGCGACGTTGACGCCGGCCGCCTCGGCGAGCTCGCGCGTCGACGTCTTCGCGAAACCCTGGTGCGCGAACAGGCGCAGCCCGGCGAGCAGCAGGCGCTCGCGCGCGGCCTGGCGCTCGGCGGCGGCGTCGGCGCTCGACGCCGGGGTGGCAGACACGTTCATCCGGCGCATGCTAGCGCCGAATCAAACGTTTGATTGAGACCGCCGCCGAGGCCCGCCGCGCCTTGGGGTTATCCCCGACAAGGCCGCGGCGGCGCCGGTCGCGTCAGGCCGGCAGGGCGGCGGTGGCGTAGCGCGCGACCAGCGCCAGCAGTTCCTCCTCGGCGTACGGCTTGCCGAGGTAGTGGTTGACGCCGAGCTGCGCCGCGACGTCGCGGTGCTTCTGCGCGATGCGCGAGGTGATCATGATCACCGGCAGATCGCGCCAGCGCGCGTCACTGCGCAGGTTGCGCACGAGGTCGAAGCCGTCCATGCGCGGCATCTCGATGTCGCTGAGCACGAGCGCGGGCTTCTCCGCCGCGAGGCGCTCGATCGCGTCGAGCCCGTCCTTCGCGAGCGCGACGCGGTAGCCCTCGCGCTCGAGCAGGCGCTGCGTGACGCGGCGCACCGTCAGCGAGTCGTCGACGACGAGCACGAGTGGCCGCAAGTCGGCCTCGGCGTGCGACTCGGCGCCGCGCGTCGCGGGCGCGCTCGCCGTCGCCGCCCGCGCCTGCTCGCCGTACAGCGCGGCCAGCGCGACCGGGTTGTAGATCAGCGTCGGCTGGCCCGAGGGCAGCAGCGTCATCCCGGCGAGGCCGGGCAGGCGCGACAGCTGCGGCCCCAGGTTCTTGACGACGACTTCCTGGTTGCCGAGCACCTCGTCGACCTGCAGCACGACGCGCTGCTGCGCGCTGCGCACCGCGACGACCGGCACGCTGCGCGCCGCCTCGGCGCTGCGCGCGCTCGTGTCGAGCAGCGCACCGAGCCAGAAGAACGGCGCCACCTCGTCGCCTACCGCGAACGTGCCGCCCGCGAGCGCGCGCTCGACGTCGTCGGCACCGACGCGGCGCACCGCCTCGACGAGCGTCGACGGCACCGCGAGCGTCACCTCGCCGCAGCGCAGCATCAGCACCTGCGTCACCGCCGTCGTCAGCGGCAGCAGGAGCTTGAAACGCGTGCCGCGCCCGGCGACCGACGTCGTCTCGATGCGCCCGCCGAGCGCGAGCACGTCGGAGCGTACGACGTCCATGCCGATGCCGCGGCCGGCGAGCTCGGTCACCTTCTCGGCGGTCGAGAAGCCGGGGGCGAAGATCAGCTGCGCGAGCTCGGCGTCGGCGACCGGCGCGTCGGGAGCGATGAGGCCGAGCGCGACGCCGCGCGCGCGGATGCGCGCGAGGTCGAGGCCCGCGCCGTCGTCGCCGAACTCGATGCCGACCTCGTTGCCCTCGTGCGTCAAGGTCACCGTGATCTGGCCGGCGGCGTCCTTGCCGGCGGCGGCGCGCGCCTCCGGGCGCTCGATGCCGTGCGTCACGCAGTTGCGCAGCACGTGCTCGAAGGCGGGGGTCATGCGGTCGAGCACGCCGCGGTCGACCTCGATCGAGCCGCCGACGATGTCGAGCCGCACCTGCTTGCCGGTCTCCTTCGCCGCCTGGCGCACGACGCGGTACAGGCGCTCCGACAGGCCCTCGAACTCGACCATGCGCGTGCGCAGCAGGTCGTCCTGCAGGTCGCGCGTCAGGCGCGCCTGCGCGGCGAGCTGGTCCTCGGCGGACTGCAGCGCGCGCTGCAGGCTGCGCTGCACCGTGGCGACGTCGTTGACCGACTCGGCCATCATGCGCGTGAGCTCCTGGAAGCGCGTGAAGCGGTCGAGCTCGAGCGGGTCGAACTCCTGCGCCGCCGCCTTCGCCTGTTCCATCCGCGACGCGATCTGCGTCTCGGCCTGCAGCTCGAGGTCGCGCAGCTGGCGGCGCAAGCGCTCGAGGTTGTCGCTCAGGTCGGCGAGCGAATCCTTCAGCTGGCCGACGTCGGCCTCGATGCGTGAGCGGGTGATGCTCACCTCGCCGGCATGGTTGACGAGGCGGTCGAGCAGCGGCACACGCACGCGCACCGAGGAGGCGGCGGCCGCGACCGGCTGCGCACGTGCGGCGGCGGGTGCGGCTGGCGTCGCGAAGCGGCTCCAGTCGATCGCCCCGGCCGTGGCGGGCGCGAAGCGGGCCGGCGGCTGGCCCGCCGCGGCGACAGCGGGCGCGGGCTCCGCGGCCGGTGCGGTCGGCGCCACGACGGGCGGCAGCGTGGGCGCCAGGGCCGGGGCGGACGCGCCCGGCGTGGCCAGGGGAGTGCCGCGCAGCGCATCGAAGACGGCGCCGAGGTGGTCTACCCTCGCCTGCAGCCGCTCGACGTCGACGCCATGAACGTCGCCGCGCGCGAGCAGCTGCTCGATCGCGGTCTCGAGGCGGTGGGCGAGCTCGCCCAGGCGCATCGCGCCGGCCAGCCGCGCGCCGCCCTTGAGCGTGTGCAGCGTGCGCATGCACGCCGACGCGCCACCGGCGTCGTCGGGGCGGTGCGCCCACTCGCGCATCTGCGCCGCCAGCTGCGGCAACAGGTCGTGC
The DNA here is from genome assembly GCA_025458585.1 of Burkholderiaceae bacterium. Lineage (GTDB taxonomy): Bacteria > Pseudomonadota > Gammaproteobacteria > Burkholderiales > Burkholderiaceae_C > Calidifontimicrobium. Next base: position 4,495 of record JALOSD010000022.1, read on the forward strand.
GCCTCCTCCTCGAACACCGGCAGCAGATCGGCGTCGACCGCGTCCTCGACGTCGAGGTCGTCGTCATCGTCGAGCGCGAAGGCCTCGACGGCCGGTGCGGCAGGTGCGGCCGGCGCGACGACGTCGAGCGCAAAAGCCTCGAGGTGGGGCGGTGTCGCGACGCCGATCTGCGCACGCCCAGGCTCGGCAACGTCGATCGCAAACGCCTGCATCGTCGCCTCGGCGTCCGCCGCCGCGGCCGACGACACGGCGGCGGGCCCGGCGGCGGGCCCGTCGACCGCATCGGGCGGGGACGTGACCGCGGTGTCGACCGGCACGGGTTCGACGACGTCGACGGCGAAAGCCTCGACGCTGCCGGCCAGGCTCGGCGTGTCCCACCCCGACGGCTCGGCGACCGCCACGGGTGCCGCCTGGGCGCGCTCGGCGCATTCGCGTTCGTGCGCGGCGAGCCGATCGAGCAGCAGCTCGGGCGCGGGGTGCAGGAAGCCGGCGGCGAACTGGTGCAGCAGCCGGCGGATCGTGTCGGCCGTCTGCTCGAACAGTTCCGCCTCGTCGGGCGTGCCGGCGCCGAGCGCGTGCGAGCGCGCCAGCGCGTGCTCGAGCGAGCGAGCGAGCCCCGACAGGTCCTCGTAGCCGACGGTGGCCGAGCTGCCGGCGAGCGAGTGCGCGAGCGCGATCGTCGAGTCGCCGACCGGGCGGTGCAGCTCGTGCGCCCACTCGGCGAGCTCGGTGCACAGCCGCCGCGACAGCTCGTCGGCCTCGTTCAGGTAGACGTTGAACAGCGCGATGCCGATGCGCAGCGGCCCGATCGTCTTGTACTGCTCGGCCTCGGCCGCGACGTCGGGTTGGGCGGCGGGCGTGTCGGCCGCGACCGGCTCGCCCAGTTCGAGCGCGAAGTCGGCCAGCGGCTCGGCCGGCATCGGCATCAAGTCGGCCGGGATCGCGTCGCCGGCCTCGCAGGCCGCCTGCGCGTCGGGGCCTGCCTCGAGCGAAGGCGCCGGCTCGAGGGCCGAGAGGTCGAGCTCGAACGCGACCTCGGTGGGCGGCTCGGCGGCCACGCCGGCGGGCTCGCCGGCGAGCGTCGGCAACTCGAGCACGAACGACTCGTCGATGGGCTCGGCGACGGGCTCGCCGGTGGGCTCGGGCGGCGGCGGCTCGGCGAGCGCGGCGTCGAGCGCAGCAGCGTCGATCGGCGCGGCGCCGACGACGTCGTCGAGATCGGGCAGCGCCGGCGCGGGCTCGACGGCTTCGATCGCCCCGGCCGGCAGTTCGAAGGCGGCAGCGTCGAACGCAAGCTCGCTCGCCAACGGCAGGCCGGGCACGGCCTCGGCCAGCGACGGCGCGGTGGCGGCCGGCGCCTGAACCTGCTCGCGCCGTCCCCGCAGGCGCAGCGCGTCGGCGGCCTCGCGCAGCGGCTGCGCGCGGTGATGGTCGTCGCGACCCGCGGCGGCGGCGTCGGCCCAGGCCTCGAGATGGTCGAGCGCGTCGCGCGTGAAGCCGAGCAGGTCGGCGTCGGCGCGCGGGGTGTCGGCCAGGCGGGCGTTGTACAGCTGCTCGCACGCCCACGCCGCGTCGCCGAAGTCGGCAAGGCCGACCATGCGCGAGCTCCCCTTGAGCGTGTGAAAGGCGCGGCGCACGGCGGTGAGGCTTGCGAGGTCGTCCGGCGTGCCCTCGAGCACGTCGACCGCCTCGCGCGCGGCCGCGACGACCTCGCGCGCCTCCTCGATGAAGATCTCGCGCATCTCGTCGTCCGCCACGGCCGCGGGCGCGGGCGCTGCGGCCGCCGGCTCCGCGACGGCCGGAACGGTTCCGGCGACGGCCTCGGCCATCGCCTGCGCGAGGTTCTCGCGCGCCGCCTGGCGCGCCGCGGCGTCGCCGGCACGCTCGAGGGCCGCACGCGCGCGGCTCGCGAGCTGCGCGAGCGCGCTCTGGTCGGCCACCGTCGCCTCGTGCAGCAGGCGCTCGAGCGCGCGCAGCACCTCGGCGTCGTCGACCTCCGGGTGCGCCGCCGCGAGCGCGAGCGCCTGCGCCTGCTCGACGAGCGCCGGCGGCAGCGCACCGGCCGGCGCGGCGCCGTGCTGCGCCTCGGAGTCGACGCGCGAGCGCAGGCGCCCGGCCGTGGCGTCGAAGACGAACAGCGCCTTCGCGAGCACGGGCTGCACGCCGAGCATGTCGACCATGAAGCCGAGCGAGCCGAGGTTCGCCGTCAGCCGGTCGACGACGTCGTCGGCGAGCGCGCCGCCGCCGATCAGCGCCTCGACGTCGCTGCGCATGCGCACCGCGGCGAGCGCGCCGTCGTCGAGGCCGAGCACCGACAGCACGCCGCGCATCGTCTGCAGCTGGCCGCCGACCGGGATCATCACGTCGCGGTTCGACGGGTCGCGGAAGTGCTGGTCGATCGCCTTCTCGACCTCGCCGAGCGCGACGCGCAGCTCGTGCACGACGCTGCCCATCGTCTGGCGGTCGGACACGCGACGGTACAGGTCCTCCATCCAGCCTTCGAGCGGCGGCGCGCGGCCCTCGGTGCGCACCATGCCGATGCGCTGGGCCAGCCGCTGCACGCGCGCGGCCTGCGACGGGTCGTCGAAGTCGGCGTCCTCGAGCGACGCGTCGAGGTACAGCAGCGCCGACGCGACTTCCATCGCGAGCTCGGGCGGCGGCGGTTCGCCGCGCTCGACGGTGGCCGCGACCGCCGACTGCAGGGCGGTGGCGAGCGCTTCGCCGTCCTTGTACAGACGCCGCAGCGAATCGCCGACGAGCGCCACCTGCTCGTTGAGCGCGCCGAAGCGCATACGTTCGCCGCCGGCCACCGCCGACCACGAGTCTTTCGCCGCCTCGACGCGCTTGCGCGCCTGCGCGATCCACGTCGGGTCGAAGCGGCCGAGCGTCGGCGCCTCGTAGTCGACGGCCCTGCGGCCGGCGAAGCCGAAGGCGCGCCGCGCCGCCGCGAGCCGAGGCGACGACGCGGCGTCGGCCGCGGCGCCGGCCTGCGCGCAGAAGAACAGCAGGTCGCGTCGCAGGCGCTCGGAGACGGCCGCCGGCTCGCCGGTGGCCGCCGCGCGCTGCGCGAGGCGCAGCTGCGCGAGCAGGCGCGGCGCGAGCCGCTTGCCGTAGACGTCGACCGGCAGCAGCCCCTTCGCGAGGCCCTCGAACGCCGCCGCCGCGAGGTGCCACAGCGTCGCCTGCTCGGCGTCGCCACTGCCGTTGCCGAGTCCCGCGAACAGCTCGCTCATGCGCGCCGCCGCCGGCCCGCGCGGCTGGCGCAGCAGCGCGAGCATCTGCGCCTCGACCTCGCCGCGCAGCTCGTCGTCGGCCGCACGCGGCGCGGCGCCGGCGTCGGGGGGCAGCACGGCCGCCGGCACGGTCTCGGTCCACAGGTCGGCCGGGTGCACGCGGTCGGTGCCGGCGAGCTGCTGCACCGCGCGGTACTGCGGGAACAGCCCGAGCGCGGACACCGGCTTGCCGGCGAGTCGGCGGGCGACGAAGTCGAGCAGCGCGAACGACGCGCGCTCGATCGTCTCGACCGCCGGCAGGTCGAGCAGCGAGGGCTTGGCGATGCCGCGCTGCACCGCCGCCTCGCTCGCCTGCAGCAGCGACGCGCCGGCGCGCAGGCCGATCAGCTCGAGCGCGCCGGCCGCCTGGTGCAGCTGGTTGCGCGCCTGGCGCAGCACCGCCGGGTCGACGGCGCCGAGGTCGGAGCCGTGGATCGAGTCCGACTCGCGCAGGTGGCGCCGCAGCGACTTGTGCGCGGCTTCGAGCGTGCGGCGCAACTCCTCGTGCACCCACGACAGGGCGCTCAGGTCGTCGGCCGACGGCGTGTGCTCGGGCAGGGAATCGAAGGTCATCGCGGTAGGCCGGCCGGCGCGCGGCAGAAAACGCTCAGGCGATCTTGAACCGCGCCACCGACTGGCGCAGCTCGGCGGCGGTGTTCGACAGCTCGCGCACCATCTGCGCGGTCGAGCGCGTGCCGTCGCCGGTCTGCTCGGTGACGGCGAAGATGTGCTGGATGTTCGTCGCGACGACGTTGGCCTGCTGCGCCTCGGCGAGCGCCTGCGCCGAGATCGCCGCGATCAGGTCGGAGAGCTGGCGCGTGACGCGGTCGATGTCGGCGAGCGCGGCGCCGGCAGCGTCTGACAGCTTCGTGCCCTCGACGACACCGTGCGTGCTGCGCTCCATCGCCGCCACCGCGTCGGCGGTGTCGGTCTGGATCGTCTTCACGAGCACGGCGATCTGCTTCGTCGCGTCGGCCGAGCGCTCGGCCAGCCGCTGCACCTCCTCGGCGACGACGGAGAAGCCGCGCCCGGCCTCGCCGGCCGAGGCGGCCTGGATCGCGGCGTTGAGCGCGAGCACGTTGGTCTGCTCGGTGATGTCGCTGATCAGCTCGGTGATCTCGCCGATCTCCTGCGAGCTCTCGCCGAGGCGCTTGATGCGCTTGGACGTGTCCTGGATCTGCTCGCGGATCTGGTTCATGCCGCCGATCGTGTCCTGCACCGCGGCCAGGCCCGTGTCGGCGGCCTGCAACGAGCGCTTCGCGACCTCGGCCGTCTGCTGCGCCTGCGCCGACACGTCGTTGATGCGCCCGGCCATCTGCAGCACCGACTCGCCGGTGGCGCGGATCTCGCGCAGCTGCTCGGTCGACGCGGCGAGCAGCTCGACCGAGTTCGCCTCGACCTGCTCGGTCGTCTCGGTCACGCGGTTGGCCGTGGCCTGCACCTGCGCGACGAGGCTGCGCAGCTCCTCGACGGTGTAGTTGACCGAGTCGGCGATCGCGCCGGTGATGTCCTCGGTGACGGTGGCCTGCTGCGTCAGGTCGCCCTCGGCGACCGCCTGCAGCTCGTTCATCAGACGCAGGATCGCGGCCTGGTTGGCGTCGTTGACCCGCTTGGCCTCGAGCTCCTGCCGCTCGGCCTGCGCGCGCTCGTGCTGCGCCTGCAGCGCACGCTGCGCCTGGTCGCCGACGACGAGGCGCACGACGCCCCAGGCGCCGAGCAGCAGCGTGAGCGCGCCGCCGGCGGCCAGCACGAGCGGCCAGCCGGCGAGGCCGCCGACGACGATGCCGGCAGCGAGCGCGACCAGCCCGACGGCGCCCGCGCCCATCAGCAGCTGCTGCTGACGCGCCACCGGCAGCTTGCCGATCAGCGGCAGCGACGCCGCGGCGGCGGCAGCGGGGGCCGCGGGCGCGTCGCCGGGCAGGTTCGACGGCATCGCCTCGGTCAGGATCGACGACGGGTCGTCGAAGTTCAACGTGTCGGCCGCGAGCGCGCCGGCGGGCGCGAGCGTCGAGCCGCCGAGGTCCTCGTCGTCGAGGCGGTCGAACGGCGATTCGTCGTCGTGCCGGCTGCCGGCGGCGCCGGCACGCGCGGCCGGGCGGCCGGGCGGCGTGCCTCGGACTCGGTCCAGGATGTTCATCGCTTGCTCTCTCGGGTCGGAGGGGGAGGTCGAAGGGCGCGCGGGGGTCAGCGTGGGCATGGCGGCTCAGCGGGTGATGGCGAGGAACCGCTCGTCCTCGGCGAGTGCCGACAGCACGATCTCCTGCCACGGACGGCCGTCGGCGTCGTGGTAGGGGGTGCCGGCGAAGGCCGGCCGATCGTCGGCCGGGGCGGCTGCGGCTTCGAGCTGGCCGGCGCTGCGCAGGCCGGCCAGGCGGTCGACGAGCAGCGCGGCGTTGACGCCGGCGCGCGGCGCGAGCGCGACGACGCGTGCGGCGTCGCGCGGCGCGACCGACGTCGGCGCGAGGCCGAGGAACTCGCCGAGGTCGACGACCGCGTACAGGCCGCCGCGCAGGTTCGCGACGCCGGCGAACCAGGACGCGGTGTGCGGCACCGGCAGCAGCGCGGGCAGCGCGAAGATCTCGCCCGCCTGGTCGAGCGGGAACAGCAGCCCCTGGCCGCGGCACTCGACGGCCAGCCACGACGGCGCGCGCGGCTGCTCCTGCACCGAGCGCAGGCGCTCGGCGAGCCGGGTCTGCAGCGCCCTCAGGGCGTCCTTGTCGGCCATCGCACGGCGGCAGGGTGGAAGGTGGCGGGGAACGTCAGTCGAAGGCGCGGATCTTGGCGATCAGCTCGCCGGCGTCGACCGGCTTGACGACGTAGTCGCGCGCGCCCTGGCGCAAGCCCCAGACGCGGTCGGTTTCCTGGTTCTTGCTCGTGCACATGATCACCGGCACGCCGGCGTAGCGCGGGTCGCGCGTGATCGAGCGCGTGAGCTGGAAGCCGTTCTGGCCCGGCATCACGACGTCCATCAGGATCAGGTCCGGGCGCTCCTCGGCCAGCCGCCGCTGGGCGTCGTCGCCGTTCTGCGCGGTGCGCACCTGGAAGCCGGCGCGGCCGAGCACGTCGGACAGGTGGTGGAGCTCGGTCTTCGAGTCGTCGACGACCAGGATCTTGCGTATCGTCATCGGGGTCCCCTGCGAACGGCGCCGGCTGCGCGCCGGCGCGGCGGCGGCGATCAGGCCGGCTGGCGGCGGTGCTGCTCGACGGCGCGCAGCAGCTGTTCCTTCGTGAACGGCTTGGTCAGGTAGTCCTGCGAGCCGACCATGCGTCCGCGCGCCTTGTCGAACAGGCCGTCCTTCGACGACAGCATGATCACCGGCACGTCGGCGAAGCGCGGGTTGCGCTTGATGATCGCGCAGGTCTGATAGCCGTCCAGCCGCGGCATCAGGATGTCGCAGAAGATCAGCTCGGGGTCGTGGTCGTTGACCTTGGCCAGGGCGTCGAAGCCGTCCTCGGCCAGCACGACCTGGTAGCCGCCCTGGCCGAGAAAGATCTCGGCACTGCGGCGGATCGTATTGCTGTCATCGATGACCAGCACCTTGGTCCCCGGCGGCGGGGGGTCCGCGAATCCGTCACTCACGACGCGTTCTCCTCAACGACATCCCGATCCAGCATCGGCCCGAAAGGCGCGAGGCTTGATCATCGGTCGGCGCCCGCCGATGTGTTCCCGGCAATTGCGCCAAAAAAGACGCGCAAACGACCGTCAGATCGCGGTCGCCGCCGCCAGGGCCCGGCGCGGCACCTGCCGCCCGCGCCGCCCGGCGGTCAGATCTGCACCATCTCGAAGTCTTCCTTGCGCGCGCCGCACTCCGGGCACGTCCAGTTCAACGGCACGTCGGCCCAGGCCGTGCCCGGCGCAATGCCGTGTTCAGGATCTCCGAGCGACTCGTCGTAGATCCATCCGCAGATCAGGCACATCCAGGTCTTGGGCTCGCTCACGGTGGCTGGTCAGTCACTACAATGGATTTTCGATTGTATGCATGGGGGTGCCCGTGCCGGCCGCCTGGACCGCGGGCACGTCGCGACGGCGCCCGCCGTCGCGGGCGGTGCCGACTGCACCCCGTACCCCTGCCGGACCGCCGCCATGACTTCCGACCCCTCCCCGTCTGGCAACACCCCCGACCCCGAAGCCGACGCCCCCGCGCCGGCGTGCGTGCTCAGCTTCAACGCCGGCGACCCGAGCGGCGCCGGCGGCAGCGCGGGCGACGTCACGACGATCGCCGCGATGGGCGCGCACCCGCTGCCGGTGCTCACCGGCATCCTGATGCGCGACACCGCCGAGGTGTTCGACGACCATCCGCTCGAGCCGGAGACGGTCGTCGAGCAGGCGCGCAGCATCCTCGAGGACGTGACCGTCGCCGCGTGGAAGGTCGGCTTCCTGGGCAGCGCCGAGGTCGTCGGCGCCGTCGCCGAGATCCTGTCGGACTACCCCGACGTGCCGCTCGTGGCCTACATGCCTGGGCTCGCGTGGATGGCCGACGATGCGCAGCAGGCCTACCTTGATGCGTTTCGCGAGCTCGTGCTGCCGGCCACCGAGGTGCTGGTGGGCAACCACAAGACGCTGACCGACTTCCTGCTGCCCGAGTGGGACAACGAACGTCCGCCGTCGGCGCGCGAACTGGCGGTGGCGGCCGGTGAACACGGCACGCGCTACGTGCTCGTCACCGGCATCATGCTGCCGTCCAAGGGCAGCGAGCAGTACATCGACAACGTGCTCGCGTCGCCGCAGGGCGCGATCACGGGCGAGAAGTTCGAGCTGTTCGAGGCCTCGTTCGTCGGCGCCGGCGACACGCTGTCGGCCGCGCTCGCGGCGCTGCTCGCCTCGGGCGCCGACCTCACCGCCGCCGTCGGCGAGGCGCTGGCGTTCCTCGACCAGAGCCTCGACGCGGGCTTCCGCCCCGGCATGGGCAACGTCGTGCCCGACCGCTTCTTCTGGGCCCTGCCGCCCGCCGACGAGGAAGGCGACGCCGACGCGGGTGGCGGCGAACCCGAGCCGCCGCCGGACGAGTCGAAGCCGGCCTCCCGTCGCATCCATTGACATGAACAACGCCGAACTCTTCGCCCGCGCCCAGCGCGTCATTCCCGGCGGCGTCAACTCGCCCGTGCGCGCGTTCCGCGCCGTCGGCGGCACGCCGCGCTTCATCGCCCGCGCGCAAGGCCCCTACATGTGGGACGCCGAGGGCCGTCGCTACATCGACTACATCGGCTCGTGGGGGCCGATGATCCTCGGCCATGGCCATCCGGCGGTGCTCGAGGCGGTGCAGAAGGCCGCGGCCGACGGCTTCAGCTTCGGCGCGCCGACCGAGCGCGAAGTCGAGCTCGCCGAGGCGATCATCGCCCGCGTGCCGAGCATCGAGCAGGTGCGGCTCGTGTCCAGCGGCACCGAGGCGGCGATGAGTGCGCTGCGCCTGGCGCGCGGCGCCACCGGCCGGCCGATGATCGTCAAGTTCGAGGGCTGCTACCACGGCCACGCCGACGCGCTGCTCGTCAAGGCCGGCTCGGGGCTCGCGACCTTCGGCCACCCGACGAGCGCCGGCGTGCCCGCCGAAGTCGTGCAGCACACGCTGGTGCTCGAGTACAACAACCTCGCCCAGCTCGACGAGGCGTTCAAGGTCCACGGCGATCGCATCGCCTGCGTGATGGTCGAGCCGATCGCCGGCAACATGAACTTCGTGCGCGCGAGCCTGCCGTTCATGTCGCTGCTGCGCGAGTTGTGCACGAAGCACGGTGCACTCCTGGTGTTCGACGAGGTGATGACGGGCTTTCGCGTCGCGCTGGGCGGCGCGCAGAGCCTGTACGCCGAGCAGATCCGCGGCTTCGCGCCCGACATGAGCGTGTTCGGCAAGGTCATCGGCGGCGGCATGCCGCTGGCGGCCTTCGGCGGGCCGAAGCGCATCATGGAGCAGCTCGCGCCGCTGGGGCCCGTCTACCAGGCCGGCACGCTCAGCGGCAACCCCGTGGCCACCGCCTGCGGGCTCGCGACGCTGGCCGAAATCTCGAAGCCCGGCTTCTTCGACGCCCTGGCGGCGAAGACGCAGTCCCTCGTGCAGGGCCTGCTCGCGGCAGCGCGCGACGCCGGCGTGCCGATGGCCGGCGACAGCGAGGGCGGCATGTTCGGCTTCTTCTTCGCCGACCACCTGCCACAAAACTACGCTGCCGTGATGGCCACCGACAAGGAGCGTTTCAACCGCTTCTTCCACGCGATGCTCGAGCGCGGCGTCTACCTCGCGCCGGCGCTGTACGAGGCGGGGTTCGTCAGCGCGGCGCACGGCGACGACGACATCGCCGCCACCGTCGCCGCGGCGCGCGAGGCGCTGCGCGCCTGAGCGCGCCCACACCGGGCAGCCGCAAGGCACCGCGGGCGCATCGAGCGCGCTCGGCGCCGGCCTCAGGCGTCGCCGAGCGACACGCCGATCTGGCGCGCGCAGGTCAGCAGCGGGTGGTCCCCCGGCACGCGCCGGTTGCGCCCGGCGACGTCGGCGAGCGGCACGCTGCCGAGCTCGCCGCCGGCGAGCGTCACCATGCGACCGAACTCGCCGCGCTGCACGAGGTGCGCCGCCTCGTTGCCGAAACGCGTCGCGAGCACGCGGTCGAACGGCGTCGGCGCGCCGCCACGTTGCACGTGGCCAAGCACGGTCGCGCGCACTTCGCTCTTCAGGTGCGGCTGCAGCTGTGCGCGCAGTGCGTGCGCGACGCCGCCCAGGCGCAGCGGGTCGGGACTGTCCTCGAGCCGCCCGGCGACCGTCATCTCGCCGCCGCGCGGCTTCGCGCCTTCGGCAATGCAGATCACGGTGAAGTGCTGGCGCTGCTCGCGATCGCGGCAGACCGCGGCGACGGCGTCGACGTCGTAGTCGACCTCGGGCAGAAGGATGATGTCGGCAGCGCCCGCGATGCCGGCCTCGAGCGCGATCCAGCCGGCGTAGCGCCCCATCGTCTCGACGATCATCACGCGGCCGTGGCTCTGGCCGGTGGTCTGCACGCGCTCGAGCGCCTCGGTGACGATCGCCACCGCGGTGTCGAAGCCGAAGCTGCGGTCGCAGGCCTCGATGTCGTTGTCGATCGTCTTGGGCACGCCGACAATCTTCAGGCCGTGCTCCTCGAGCCCGCCCGAGATCGCCATCGTGCCGTCGCCGCCGATCGCGACGACGCCGTCGAGCTGCCACGTGCGCGCGTGGCGCAGCGCCGCCTCGAGGCTCGCAGCCGAACCGAGCGGGTTGGCACGGTTGCTCGTGCCGAGGATCGTGCCGCCGGTGGCGAGGATGCCGCTGACGGCGCGCCAGTCGAGCGCCCGCATGCGGCCGTCGATCAGACCCTGGAAGCCGTCCTCGATGCCGATCACCTCGGCGTTGCAGGTGCCGATCAGCGACTTCGTGACGGCGCGGATCACCGCGTTCAGCCCCGGGCAGTCGCCGCCGCCCGTCAGCACCCCGATGCGCATCGTCGCCTCCTGTCGCTCGAGCCTTTGTCCCGCAGTGTAGGGGGCGACGGCCCCGCTCACACCCCGCTCACGCTGGCGACGAGCGCAGGCCGTAGGCCCGGCCGCCGATCCAGACGTACTCGGCGCGAAGCACGGCGTCGCCCTTCTCGCCGGTGA
>JALOSD010000173.1 GCA_025458585.1 Burkholderiaceae bacterium
GGCGGCAGAAATCTCTCAGCGACAGACGGGATCCGGCGCCGGCGTGTCGGTGACCGCGGCGGCGGCGTCGATCTGCTTGACCGACGCGTCGCACACCGGCTTGGCACGGTCCTCGAGGCGCTTCATCAGGTCCTCCGCCCGCCACTGGCGAAGGCGGTCGACGGCGCCGGGGCGCGGGTCCTTCGCGGGCGTCGTCAAGACCAGCGCCGCGGCGCCGGCCGCCAGCGGCGCGGCCATCGACGTGCCCGACCATGTTCCCCACGCGCCGCCCGGCACCGCGCTGACGATCTGCTCGCCCGGCGCGGCAAGCTTGATCCAGCCGCCGAAGTTCGCGAACTCGGCCAGCCGCTGCGCCGCCGTCGTCGCGGTGACGGCACGCGTGCCTTTCACCTCCTCCGCGGCCGGGTACTGCAGTTCGTCGGCGCTGCCCGAGTTGCCGGCCGCCGAGACCACCGCCGCGCCGTGGCCGCGTGCGGGCGATCTCGAGCATGCGCGTGGGCCGCGTGCTGCCGAGGCTGAGGTTGACCACGTGCGCGCCGTCGTCGGAGCGCGGGTCGCCGTCGGGATCGACGGCCCAGGCGAGCGCCTCGGCGAGCACCCACGCGTTGCCAGTGCCGGCCGGGTCGAGCACGCGCACCGGCATCAGCGTCGCACCGGGCGCCGCCAGCGCGACCAGCGCCGCGACGTGCGTGCCGTGGCCGAAGCCGGCGTCGGCCACGCTGCCGCGCTCCGACGGGTCGTCGTCGCCGTCGACGAAGTCGCGTCCGAGCAGGCGGCCGTCGGCGCGGCGTGCGAGCCGGCCGGCGAACGCGGGGTGCGTCGTCTCGAGGCCGGTGTCGAGCACCGCCACGCGCACGCCGGTGCCGGTCGTCACCGCGTGCGCCTGCGCCAGCCGCAGCGTCGCCGGCGCCCACTGGCCGACGTAGTCCTGCGCCGAGTTGCCGATGGCCCAGAACGTGTTGCGCCGACCCTCGGGCGTTTCGCTGTCGACGTTCGGCTCGGCGAACACGACCCCCGAGACGCCGCGCAGCGACGCCGCGACGCGCTCGGCGTCGCCGCCCGCGGGCAGCTGCAACCGGTAGATCGGTCGCTGCCCGAACCGGCCGACGACGCTCAGCCCGCGCGCCGCGGCGAGCGCGGCGACCTCGACGCCGGCCTCGACCTGCACGAGCACCTGCGGGCCTGACACGACCGGGGGCGGCGTCGTGCCGCCGGCCGGCGGCGCCGTGCCGCCAGGCGTCGGCGTGGCAATGTTGTCGGACGCAGCATCACCGCCGCCTCCGCCGCAACCGGTGGCGAGGGCAACGGCCGCGGCGAGGGCGGCAAGTCGGTGGGATCGGGTGGTGTTCGGCATGGTGGCCAGCCCGCGCGCGGGCCTCGCTGGGAAATGGGAGCCCCACGGAGCGACCGCAAAGCGTCGTGATACGTCGCCACGCATTGTTGCGGGCCGTCACCCTCCCCGCCGTCCACGCGGGGCAAGGCCCTCAACCCCGGCCGTGCAGCGCGAACGCGGCCCAGTGGAACGGGTGCCGGCCGGCTTCGGCCGCCGCGGCCTGCACCTGCCGCAGTGCCGCCGCGGGCGCCGCGCCGTTGGCGAGGCCGGCGTAGAAGTCCCCGACGAGCGCCGCCGTCGCGGCGTCGTCGACCGGCCACTGCGTGGCCAGCACCGCGCCCGCGCCGGCGAGCAGGAAGGCGCGCACGAGGCCCAGCACCTCGTCGCCGGCGGCGACGCGGCTGGCGCCGGTCTCGCACGCCGACAGCGTCACGAGGCCCGCGCGCAGCCGCAATTGCGCGGCGTCGTGCAGCGTCAAGGGCCCGTCGCCGAGTTGCAGCAGCGAGAACGCCGGGTTGTCGGCACGGAAGCGGCCGTGGCACGCCAGATGAAGCACGTCGGCGTCGCCGGCGCGTTCCTCGAGCGCAACGTGCGTCGCCTCGCCGTCGACGCGGATGTCCGCCCGGCCGCCGAAGGCCGCCGCCACGGCCGCCACCTCGGCGGCCACGTGCGGCAGGCCCGCACCGCCGATGCCGAGGACGAGCGCGCTGTCGAAGCGCGGCGGCGCACGGCGCTGCAGCGCGAGCCATACCGCGGCGCTCGGCGCGAGCGCGATCTCGTGCGTCTGCACGAGCCAGTGCCCGCCGTCGTGCAGCGCGGCGAACGGCAGGTAGTGCAGGTCGCGGTGCGGCAGCACGACGACGCGTGCGCGCCCACCGAGCAGCGGCGCCACCGGTGCCCACACGCTCGCGTGCAGCTGCTGCAGCAGCGAGCGCGTGCGCGCCAGCAGTTGCGCGCCGTGACGCTGCGCGAGCGCGCTGCCGAAACGCAGCGTGTCGAGCTGGAAGCGCAGGCTGCGGATGCGTGCGGCGAGGTCCCCCGCCGGCCACACCCGGTGCGAGACGGCGTCGGCGGTGACGACGCACGCCAGCAGGCGCTCGCCGAGCATCTGGAACGCGACCAGCGCGCGGTCGGCGCCCAGTGCACGCTGCAAGGCGGCGAGCGCAGCACCGTCGAACGTCGCGTCGGCACCGCGCGTCTCGGCGGGCTCGGCGCCCAGGCGCACGCGCCGGTGCGCTTCGAGCAGCTCGTGCTCGAGCGCCTGCACGCGCGCGGCGAGCGCCGGCGCGCGTTCGGCGTCGCCTTCGCTCGCGGCCTGCTGCCACTGCTGCCGCAGCCAGCGCACTCGCGTGGCGCCGTCGTCCGCCACCGGCGTGCCCGCGGGACCGTCGCCGCCGAGCGCGATCGCGAGCGCGCGGGCGCGCCCGCGTTCCATCGCGAGCATCAAGTGCGCGGCGTCGCCGGCGGCGACGGCGACCTCGACGAGCACGCGCTGCGCCGCTTCGGTCTCGGCGCCGACCGCGCTGCGCAAGTCGTCGCCCGGCAGCGCCGCACGCGCCTGCTCCATGAGACCGAGGGCGAGCTCGGCGGCGCGACGCGCGCCCTCGACGTCGCCCGTCGCGAAGGCGAGCGCCGCGAGCCCCGCATGGCCCTGCCACGCGACCTGCGGCAGGTCGTGCGCACCGTGCGCCTGCTCGACGATGCGCTCGAAGCCGGCGCGCGCGCCCGCGGCGTCGCCGGCGGCCGCCTGCGCGGCCGCGTCCAGCAGCCGTGCCTCGAGCTGCCAGCCGACGATGCCGCTCGACCCCAGCGCGGCGAGCGCCTGCGCGGCGCTGGCCCGCGCCGCGTCGGTGCCGCCCGCCGCGAGCTCGACGCGGCCGCGGCCGAGCGCGACGAGCCCGAGCACCGTCGTGTTGCCGGCGGCCTCGTACAGCCGCTGCGCCTGCGCGAAGCCCTCGAGGGCGGACGCCGTCTCGCCGAGCCGCGCGAGCGCTCGCGAGCGCTGCAGCGTCGCCCACGCCTGCTCGGTGGGCGCCGGCAGCGCGGCCGCCTCGTCGATCAGGCGCGCGTAGAGCGCGACCGCCTCGTCGAGCAGGTTGACGGCGAGGTACGCATCGGCCAGCGCGGCCTCGGCCTCGAGACGGCGCTGCGGCGAGCCGCCCGTCTCGGCGGCCAGACGCGCCCCGGTGGCGAGTTCGTGCAGCGCGCGCGGCCACCGCCCGCGCAGCAGCTCGATCTGGCCGATGCCCTGATGCATCTGCGCGACGAGCACACCGTAGCCGTGCGCCTGCGCACGCTGCCGCGCGCGCTCGAACATCTGCAGCGCCTCGTCGAAGCGGAACTGCCAGCCGAGCACGTTGGCGAGCGCGCCGTCGGCCATGATCGACAGCTCGGTGTCGCCGACGCGCGCGAAGCGCAGCGCGGCGGCGCGGTAGCGCGGCTCGGCCTCGGCGTGCCGGTCCTGCCGGAACAGCAGGTTCGCCAGGTTGAGCTCGACCTTGCCGGCCGAGCGTTCGTCGCCGCCGGCGACGAACTGCGCGAGCGCCGCCTCGGCACACGCCTGGGCCTCGTCGTGGCGGCCCAGCACCGCCAGCACGGCGATCTGCGGCACGCGCGTCTCGGCGGCGTGCTGCACGTCGTGCAACGCCTCGAAGGCCGCCTGCGCGGCGCGCAGGTGCTCGAGCGCCTCGGCGAGCCGACCGTCGGTCAGCGCGCCGATGCCGGCCGTCCACGCGGCGAGCGCGTGCACCTCGGTGTTCGCGGGATGCACCGCCGCAAGCTCGGCAAGCCGGCGCGCGGCGTCGCGCGCCTGCGCCGGGTCGCGGTGCCAGGCGTCGTAGCAGGCCTGCTTCAGCGCCCAGCCGGCGGCTCGCACGTCGTCGGCCATCGGTACCGCGCCGCTTGGCGTCTCAGCCACCGAGCTCGAGGGGCGGCAGCTCCAGCTCCCACTCGGCGGTGCGCAACGTCAGCGTGCAGGGCCCCGGGGCGACGGCGTCGAAGCGGAACTCGGCCAACGCGTTCCACACGGCCTCGGCGACGCTGCCGTCGGCGCCACGCAGCAGCGCGCCGCCCTGCTCGTC
>JALOSD010000174.1 GCA_025458585.1 Burkholderiaceae bacterium
CGTGTCCAGCTGCGTCTGCTGGGCCTCCATGCCGGTCTTCGAAATCCACAACGAACGGATCATGCGCACGCTCCCGAAGGTGTGCGGTGATGATCCGGCGAAGCGCGGTTCGGGTTGAGGCGGAAATGCGGCCGGAAATCGGCCGTGCTTCGGCGTTGGCGACCACCCTGCGGCGTCAGCGCAGCGGCCGGCAGCAGGCGCCGTCGTCGCACGCGGCCGCGGCGGCGGTTGCGATGCTCGACGCGGCAGTCGGCACCACGTCGACGACGAGTTCGGGCGGGTGCACGAGCGTGTTGTGCAGCAGGCAGTCGACGACGCTGGCGCGCAGGCCGTCGAGCTGGGCGGGCGACAGCTCGTCGTGCGGCAGCTCGACGCGCACGCGCACATGGCCGATGCGGCGTGGAAGCTCGCGGGTCTCCCAGTCGATGTCCAGACGCATGCCACGGTAGTCGACGCCCTGGCTGTCGCAATAGTCGGTGGCGTAGACGCCGGCACATGCACCGAGCGCGGCAACGAACAGCCGCGGCGGCGCCATGCCGCTGTCCTGCCCGCCGTGGCCTTCCGGCAGGTCGATCGCGACCTGGTGGCGGCCGGCGTGGGCGCTGAAGCACACGTCTTCGCGGTGATGGATCGTGATGCGGTTCATCGGGAGCTCCCGCGAGGGTTGCGAAACGGTGGCACGACGGCGCGGGGCCGACCGACGGGACGGGGAACCGGCAGCGCCGCCGGAGGTTCACGGAGTGGCCGGCGGACCGGTCGCGACCCCGCCTACTCGGGAGAACGACACCCGCGGCGCGCTCCGGACATGCCGCCGCTCGCCGTCCCTATTTGGAGGGAAGGGACGGCGCAACGGCGCGCGGCAAGGGCGGCGCCAGCGCGGTCGCGGCCGCCGCCGAATCGCCGCCGCCGGCGGACGCCACGTCGGCGGCGCGCGCCAGCGCGGCACGCCCCTCGTCGGCGCGGCCGAGCGCCACCAGCGCCTCGCCGAGCGTCGCCAGGCGATCGGCCTCGTCGGGCCCGTGGGCGCCGCCGGCGCCGGGCGCGCGCGACAGGCGCTGGAGTTCGTCGAGCGCGGCCTGCGCGTCGCCCTGCACCAGCGCGAGGCGCGCGAGCTCGGCGTGCACGGTGTCACGGCGCGGCCGGTGTGCCGGCGTGTCGGGCAGCGCCTCGAGCGCTTCCGCCTGCAGCGCGCGCGCCTCGTCGACTCGGCCCTGCAGCCGGCGCACAAGGCCGGCGGCGTGCAGACCGCGGTAGCGCGACACCGGCGAGCTCGCGCGGTACGCCGCCAGGCGCGGCTCGAGCTCGCGCCAGGCCTCGTCGAGGCGGCCCAGACGCGCCAGCGCGCTCGCGTGCGAGGCGGCGACGTCGAGCGTCAGCGCATGGTCGGCGCCGCGCTCGCGCGTCATGCCTTCGAGCGCGCGGGCGAGCTGGGCTCGCGCCTCGTCGTTGCGACGCAGTGCGAGCAGCGCGCGCCCGTGGTAGCCGAGCGCGGCGGCCATCGTGTACGAGTCGTCGGCGGTGTCGCGCGCGAGGATCGCCAGCGCCTGCGCCATCGCCGCCTCGGCCGGCCGCGGCCGGCCGAGCTCGAGCTCGAAGCGCGCGAGGTCGGTCGCGACGAACGCCGCCATGTGGGCCTGCTCGCCGAGCAGCGCCTGCACCTGCGCCAGCACGCCGCGCAGTTCGTCGACCGCCTCGGCGTAGCGCCCGACGTTGCCGAGCGCTCGGCCGACCATGAAGCGCGCATCGAGTGCGCGCGCGTGCGGCCGCTCGCCGCCGTGGATCGCCAGCAGGCGGTCGCGCGCGTCGAGCGCGAGCGCGAGCGCGCGCTCGCGGTCGGCGCCGAACGACGCCGCCGTGGCGCGCAGCAGCGCCGCGGTACCGGTGTGCGGGTGCCGCGGGCCGAGACGGGCGAGCGCGAGGTCGAGCGCCTCGGCGGCGGCAGCCTCGGCCTCGTCGAAGCGACCGGTGTCGAGTGCCAGGTGCGCGCGCGCCGTCAGCGCGCGCTGCAGCAGTTCGGGGGCGGCGCGGTCGGCGCGCAGCGCCGGCAGCAGGGCGTGGAGCTCGGACTGCATCGCGTCGGTGTGGCCGCGGAAGCGGTGCACGTCGAGCATCGTCAGGCGCGCGCGCAACGTCAGCGGGTGGTCGGCGCCGAGCGCCTGCCGCCCCTCGGCGACCGCTTGGCCGAGCACGGCCTCGGCGCGGTCGAACAGGCTCAGCCCGACGAGGCTCGCACCGACGGTGTCGAGCAGCTCGACGCGGATCGCCGGGTCGCGCAGGTGCTCGCCACGCAGCCGCTGCTCGGCCATCTGCAGCAGACCCTCGACGGTCGGTGCCGTTGTCGTCGTGTTGAACGGGTCGACGTCGACGAGGAGGCCGGTGACGAACGCCTTCACTGCCGCGGCGCGCCGCTGCTCGGCCTGCGCGAGCCGCGCCTGCCACAGCGCGACGACGAGGCCGGCTGCGAGCGCCGCGACCACCGCAGTGCCGGCGCCCACAGCGACGCGATGGCGGCGCACGAAGGTGTGCAGCCTGTAGGCCGCGCGGTCGGGCTGCGCCTGCACGGGGCGATGCTCGAGGTGCCGCCGCACGTCGTCGGCAAGCGCAGCGACGGTGGGGTAGCGCGCGGCCGGGTCGCGCCGCAGTGCCTTGAGCACGATCGTGTCGAGGTCGCCTCGCAGCGCGCGCCGGCGCTCGGGCGCGGCGACCGCGCTCGGGCGCGGCACGTCGGCGTGCACGATCGCCTCCTCGAGCGCTGCGCGCGTCGCACGGCCGAGGCGGTACGGCCGCGCGTCGGTCAGCAGCTCGAACAGCACGACGCCGAGCGAGTAGACGTCGCTCGCGGTGCCGAACGGCCGGCCGAGGATCTGCTCGGGGCTCGCGTACTCGGGCGTCAGCGCGCGGCCGGCCTCGCGCGTCAGAGCGGTTTCCTGCGCCACGCCCTCGTCGAGCAGCTTGGCAATGCCGAAGTCGAGCAGCTTCACCTCGCCGCCGTCGGTGACGAGGATGTTGGCCGGCTTCAGGTCGCGATGGACGACGAGCTGCGCGTGCGCGTGCGCAACCGCGTGCGCGACCTGCAGGAACAGCAGCAGCCGCCCGGCCACCGGCAGCCGACGCTCACGGCAGTAGGTGTCGAGGCGTTCGCCGGCCACGTACTCGAGCGCAAGCCAGGGCTGGCCGTCGGGCGTGACGCCGGCGTCGTACAGGCGCGCGATGTTCGGGTGTTCAAGCGTGGCGAGAATTTCGCGCTCGCGGGCCAGTCGCTCCGCCAGCCCGGCTCGTCGCCACGCGCCGTGCGGCAGCTTGAGCGCGACCTGCCGGCGCTGCAGCACGTCGGTGCGCTCGGCAAGCCAGACGCTTCCCATGCCGCCGCTGCCGAGCTCGCGGATCAGCCGGTACGGGCCAACGGTGTCGCCGGCGCGCTCGCCAGCCGCCCCGGGCGCGGGCGCGAACTGCACCGTCTCGATGCCGGGCAGCGTCTCGAGCCGGCGCGCGACGGTGGCCGCGTCGCCGGCGTGCGCGAGCAGCGCCTGCAACCGCGGCTTGAGCGCCGCGTGGCGCAGATCGAGCTGCCCCAGCCAAGCCGTGCGCTCGCCCGCAGGCAGCGCCAGCGCCTCGTCGAGCAACGCGCGCAACTGCGCCCACTCGGCCGGTGCAAGGCGGAAGGCCTCATTCATCGCGGCGCCGCGGCGGGCTGCGTGCACGCCGGCGCTACTTCAGCGCCTCGGCGAGGAACAGCCGCGCCTGTTCCCAGTCGCGGCGCACGGTGCGGTCGGTCACGCCGAGCGCGGCGGCGATCTCGGCGTCGGTCATGCCGGCAAAGTAGCGCATCTCGACCACCTGGGCCATGCGTGGGTCGACCTCGGCCATCGCGTGCAGCGCCTCGTGCACGCCGAGGATGTGCGCCTCCTCGGCGGGCAGCGCGTCGGCCACCGTGCCGGTCAGCGTGAGCAGCGCGACGTCGCCGCCGGCGCGCTCGGTCTGCCGGTGGCGCACCATGTCGACGATGATCGATCGCATCGCCTTGCCGGCGTAGGCGAGGAAGCGCGGCCGGTCCGGGAACGCGACACCGGCCTGCCGGCTGAGCTTCAGGTAGGTCTCGTGCACGAGCGCC
>JALOSD010000023.1 GCA_025458585.1 Burkholderiaceae bacterium
GCGCCGCTAATTCGTCCGCATTACCGATTGATCCGCCGGCCGTGGTCATGCCACGGCCATCCAGTATCGACCTGCGTCGATCGAGGTCACGGATTCAGGAAATCTTCCTGCCCTCTGGTGACCCCAGAGGCATCCGCCAGGCTGAAGTCACAACCCGCATCGTTCGGGTCATCGAGGTTCCGCGGGCTTTGCTGAGCGAGTTCTTCAAGATGCCGGAGGCGGCGGGCGGTGCCGTGTACTTCCTGTTCGGCGACGCGGAGGAGTCCGCCAAGCCCAAGGTCTACATCGGGCAGACGTCGGACTTGAAGAAGCGGTTCGTCAAGCACAACAAGGAAAAGGACTTCTGGCAGCGGGCCGTCGTCATGCTCTCCCGGGCCGACAGCCTCACAACCACGCATTCGGTCTACCTTGAGCGGCTTTGTATCCAACGGGCCAAAGAAGCCGACCGGTACACCATCGAGAACGACACTAATGGGAACAAGCTGAACACCACGAAGCCTCTCGAGGCCGAGTGCGAGGAGCTGTTTGAGACGGGCGAGACACTGATGTCAACGCTCGGCTTCGCGCTGTTCGACAAGCCGAGTGACCCACCTCTTGCGAGCAACCTCTACTACTGCGCGGCCGCGGGGACGGATGCACGTGCCCAGTACACGCCGGAGGGGATGGTTGTCCTCAAGGGCTCGAAAGCGCGCGCGACCGTCACCGATAGCTTCAAGGGCAAGCCGTTCTACGCCACCCGACTC
The DNA here is from genome assembly GCA_025458585.1 of Burkholderiaceae bacterium. Classification (GTDB taxonomy): domain Bacteria; phylum Pseudomonadota; class Gammaproteobacteria; order Burkholderiales; family Burkholderiaceae_C; genus Calidifontimicrobium. The sequence goes on from JALOSD010000023.1 coordinate 744, forward strand.
AAGCTCCAGGAGGCTGGCATCCTGCAGCCCGCCGGCGACGCCCTCGTCTTCACCCAGGACTACGTGTTCAAGTCACCGAGTTCTGCCGCGGCCATCATCGTTGGCAACAACATGAACGGCTGGGTGACTTGGAAGAATCAGGCTGGCGACACGCTGGACGCCGTAGTTCGGCAGGTCTGATGCGCCGACAAAGTATGCACGCTTAGCGCTCGCGCAGGCCCAGCGCCAGACTGCCCAGTGCTAGGCCCGCTTGTACGAAGCGTCAAAGACGGTCAGTACGTTCGGGTTGTAGAAGTCCTTCTTCGGACTCTTCGGGTTGCCCGGGTCCAGGTACCGCGCTTTCGCGTACCGCTCGTCAGCCAGTAACGGCTTCCGCAGCCCATGGAATCGACCGTCCTGCTTGAAGTCGCTGTATCGCGCGGCCATGCGCTTGCACAGCTCTCTGTAGTCCCACGGGTACTTTGCCCGCACGTCTTCCTCAGAGAGCGTCACCTTCACTGCGTCAGCGTCCTTGGTAACTTGCACTTTGGAAGCACTGGCTAGCCCTGACTTCTCCAGCTTCAACTGCAGACGCACGGCTACGGCGAACGGCGAATCGGCATCGGTCGGCACCTTGGCCAAACTTTCCAGGTGTCGTATCAGCCGGCCCTCGTCAGCTGATACCACGACGCTCTCCACCATGGACACCGGCGCGATGAAGGACAGCGGCAGGACCACATGCAGCGAGCGAGAGAGGTCCCGTCCGAACCACTGCTTGGTCAAGACTACGAAGTTCTTGACGGCCGCCGCTGACAGTTCCTGCGCCTGCCGCGCAAGCAGCGCACTTGCCGTGACGAAGTGGACTGAGTTGTCTCGAATCTCGGTGAGAGCCTCGAGATTGTTCTTCACCTCAACGTGCAACCTGGCCGAAGTCTTGTCCAACTCAACGATGCACGCGCCCAGCGAAATGGTCTGGGCGTTCCCTGCACGGTTGCGCTTCAGGAACAGCTTCTTGCTGGGCTTGCCGGACTTCGTGGGCCGAGCCTGATAGACGCGAATGGCCTTCAAGTCGTTGCCAGCGTCCTTGACCACTTTGGCCTTGAGCAGCAACTCCCAGGCGTTGAGAGCCAGGATGGCGAAGGTCTCTTCTCGATATGCAAAGGACGGCTTGTTGTAGACCTCCACCGCTGCCGTGATGGCGGCGACTGCCTTGTCGACAAGCTTCTGATGCAATGGTGGCCGCATCCGGCTGCCCCTCCCCTGGCTGCTTTGGTCCAATTCTCCGTCGGGAAGCAGTTGGCGTGGTCCGCCGGGAGGCAACTTGTCTGCTGGTTCATCGACACGGTAGACTCCCTGCCAGCAGCCGCCGCGCCGGCTCGCCCGCCCACAAGGCACAGCCGGATTCGGCAGCGCGAAGTGAGAACGAGTCATGGCTTGGCCGCATGGTCGCCGCTGGCTCGATGTGTGGGCGCATCGACGTCACGGTGACCGGAGAACCGCCACCATGTCTACCTCGTTGACTCCGTCCCAATTGGACCAGCTGCGGCGCGACGCCCAGCGCCTGCGCAAGCAGGAGTCCCTGACCCACTACCAAGCCCTCGACCGGATTGCCGCCAAGCACGGCTACCGGAACTGGTCGTTGCTCGCCAAGCACAGCGCCTCTACGGATGCGGCTGCACCTCGGGGTGCCATGGCTCAGCTGCCGCCCGTGTCGCCGACCAGCCAAGAGCCGAAGGACCCGCGTCCGCGCTACTACTTGCACGGTGACCAGCTCGAAGACGACCCGAAGCGCTACTACTGTGCGAGGTGCGACGTGTTCTTCCCGGCTGAGCACTTCGCCGACCACGGCCCGCATACCGGCGAGCGGCTTCTCGACCAGCTGGAACGCTGGAAGAAGCGGGACTGGCGCTCGAAAGCGGAGTGGCGCCGGCCAGACGACCCTGTGAACATCCTGGAGGCCGGTGCACTGGCAGCGCGGGCGGAGTATCAGGCTTTGCGGCCGAAGTTCAGCGCCTGGCTGCAGGAGCAACGCAAGCGCACGCGCGCAGGCGAGCGCCGCGACGACATTGGTCTCATGGCCCTGGAGCTGGTGACGAGCCGAGGTCTGCCGACCACGCCGAAGTCGCTCAAGCAGCTTTGCTACCACTACGAGCGTCGCGGCTTCCAGCGCTTTGCCACGGAAGCTCTGGAGTCGGCGTGGGCCGAGTTCAAGGCGCAGCTTGCCTCGAGGCAAGGGTAAGGCGAAGGAGTTGGCCGGCTGCGCGCCGGCCGAGACCACCGTAAGCGCAAGTCACGGCAAGCGGGTTGACCCTTGACACGTGGCCACCAACAGACGTCTTTCGGAGAATTTCCAAACGAAATCTATGCCTGTCAGCAGCCGCCCTTCCCTCGTCGAACTCCACACCAAGGAACGTGTTCACCGGTCGCAGACGTACGCGGAAATCGCGACGACTGTGGAAGACCTCCGCACGCAGCTGACGGAGCGAGGAATCCGATGCCCGCCCAACAGCGCGCTAGGCTCCCTGTTGCTCAAGGCGAGCGCCCTGAACGAGCAGTGGGAGGCTCAGACTCACGGGCAAGACATCCTCACGCTGATGCAGGCAGACGAGGCGCTGCGCATTGCACAGGCGGTGGGCGAAGTGCTCGACGAGCCGGATGCGGGAGAGCTCATCCGTCGGATGACCAAGAGCGACATGAACCTTTCCACCAGACAACCGTCGCAGGGCAAGGACGCGCTGTGGGAGTTGGACCTGCTCAAGTTCCTCAGGAGCCACAAGGTCGCCGCACGCCTGCAAGAGCCGCCGGACATCGCCCTTGACCTCCCTGACGGTCTCGGGAGCTACGGAATCGCCTGCAAGAAGCTCTACTCGGAGGACAGCCTGGAGACGCCACTGAGGAAGGGCTATCAGCAACTGGGGCGCATGGGCCATCCCGGTCTGGTTGCGTTCAACCTCGACGACCTGACGCCCCAACGCTCAATCCTGGTTCATCACACCGCAGAGGACGTAGGCGACTTTCTGCATCAGCGGAACGTCGACTTCATCCACCGGCACGAAGCGGAGCTCCAGCGCGCTGTCATGCAAGGTCGCTGCGACGGTGTCTTGTTCGCCACTACCGTACAGGCGGACATCCAGGAGATGTCGCCGCGCTTCAACCGCTTCGCGGAGTACATGCTCTGGACGGTGGCCCAAGCGCCGGAATCGACTCGGCGCAGGCTCGAGTCCCTGCACGGGCTGATAGCCAGCAACAAGTGACGCCGCGAACATTGCCACCGCATCAGCTGGAACTCATGGATATGGACCGTCGAGCATGCGCACATCCCATGCTCGACGGTCGCACGAACTCCTCTGCGTCGACAGACGGGACTTGCGGAGGTAGGCGTACAGCCGCCCGGGTTGCTCGTAGGCGCTGAAAGGCGCAGTCCCCGTTCGGGCCCAACGCCAGCGCCGCTCCGGCCACGTCTGCACCCACACCTCGGTGCTGAGCTGGCTGCAAACGGTCCAGACCTGCAAAACGGCGACGCGGTAACCGGGTAAGGCTTGGTCCGCCATTGCCGCGAGGGCGGCTTCGAGCTCAGGAAGCATCCAGTCTTCTCGCGTGGACCACTGACCTGCTCTCCACTGCGCCGCAGAGGACCGCAACCCGAGATACACCGGGGCCCACCCGACGGTATGCGACGCCGGATTGGTGTCGGCCTCGGCTCGGAACACCAGCGGAGTGCGAGCAGCAATGACCTCGGGCAGCAGCCCGGCCTGCAGCGGGTCGAGCAGCGTCAAGGTTTTAAGGTCGAAGCTGGCCTTACGCATGAAGCCACTTTAGCGTCCGGTCTCCTTCGGACGGCATCCTCTGGGGCTGAGCAGCCGCTGCTTCAACAAAGCCCTAAAAGCGCGCTCGTTGCGCCAGGTTTGCCGAAATACACGCTTGCGACGTTGGAGTCCGAAAATAGCAGCCGCGAGGCGCCGAAGACCTGCCGCGCAGACGTACGGCCTCTGGAGCCATCACGCAGAAAAAAGGCGGTATCTGTCAACAACTTAGCAGTGGCGCCTCTAGTGAGCCTAAAGAATGTGCTGGGCTATCGCGAACCGTGCTCCAATCGTCACCGCCAGCGCGCGAGCCGCCGGTCTTGCCGGCGCCCCGCTGATCGCAATCCGACGACCGCATGGACCCCAAGGCGGCATCATCCAGCTCGACGCCGAGCGTCGTGTCGTGTCGATGAACGCGTACGCGCGTCGCGTGCTCCCGGTCGACGAGAAGCAGCCGTTCGACCGTTTCGTGCTGTCGTTCCATCCCGAGCGCTCGCAGCCGAAAGTCGAGTTCCTGCTGGACCAGGCGGCGCAGTGCCCGGTGTCGAATCCGCCGCCGATGGCGATGATCATCAACATCCCCGAGCGGGTGCTGCTGATCAAGGTCTCGCGCATGGCCGACGGCGCCGAGCGCACCACCGGCTACACCCTCGTCTTCTACGACATCACCGAACTGGTCAGCAGCGACGAGCGGCCGAGCGTGCGCCGGCGGCTGCAGAAGATCCCGACGGTCGTCCAGCAGCGCATCGTGCTTGTCGACACCGACGACGTGCTGTGCATCCACTCCGACGGCCACTACACCCACGTGTGCACCGTGCACGGGCGCCAGTTCTGCAACCTGAACATCGGCGACCTCGAGGCGCGCCTCGACCCCGAACAGTTCATGCGTGTGCACCGCGGCCACATCGTGAACCTGCGTTCGGTCACGCAGCTGCGACGGGAGGATGGCCGCCTGCTGCTCGAACTGCACCCCGACATGCCGCCGATCCCGGTGTCGCGCACGAGTGCCGCTGCGCTGCTCGAGCGCCTGGGCGTCGCCGCCAGCATGGCCGTTCGCCCAGTCTGACCACGGGTTTCCCCTGTCCTAGGGCTTTCCCGGGGCCTTGATCGTCCGCAAGGACCGGGCCAGCAATTCGTGCTCTGTGCGCGCGATTGGTGCAGGCAATTCCGCGCTTCGTGCGCCTGAGCGCGCCAAATCCCGGCGCTGCACGTTTGCGGCCGTACGCGAACAATCGGCGCTCCGCGAGACGGCCCCCGGCCACGCGCCACGGTCGGTCCGGGTCACGAGCAACCCGAGGAGACACGCATGATCCCACCCGCCTTCGACTACCACGCCCCGAAGAGCGTCGGCGAAGCCATCGCCCTGCTCGGCCAGTACGGCAGCGACGCCAAGATCCTCGCCGGAGGACACAGCCTGCTGCCGATGATGAAACTGCGCTTCGCGCAGCCGGCGCACCTGATCGACATCAACCGCATCGTCGAGCTGCGCGGCGTCTGCGAGGACGGCGGCGACGTCGTGATCGGCGCGATGACGGTCGAGAACGACCTCATCGCCAGCCCCATCCTGCAGGCCAAGGTGCCGCTGCTGGCCGAGGCGCCCAAGCTGATCGCCGACCCGCAGGTGCGCAACCGCGGCACGATCGGCGGCGACATCGCGCACGGCGACCCGGGCAACGACCATCCGGCGCTGGCGATCGCGGTGGACGCCAGCTTGGTGCTCGAAGGGCCGAACGGTCGTCGCACCGTCAAGGCCGACGGCTTCTTCCACGGTACGTACATGACCGACCTGGCCGAGGACGAGATCCTGGTCGCGATCCGCGTGCCCGCCTTCCCGGCCGGCACCGGCTGGGCCTACGAGAAGCTCAAGCGCAAGACCGGCGACTGGGCCACCGCCGGCGCCGCCGTCGTGATGCGCATGAATGCCGGCACCGTCAGCGCCTGCCGCATCGCGCTGACCAACGTCGCGCCGATGGCGCTGCGCGCCGTCGACGCCGAGAAGGCGCTGATCGGCCAGCCGCTGACCGACGCCACGATCGACGCGGCGGCGCAGGCCGCGATGGCGGTGTGCGACCCCGCCGAGGACCTGCGCGGCGACCGCGACTACAAGACCGCGATGGCCGGCCAGATGGTCAAGCGGGCGATCCGCGCGGCCGCCGCCCGCTGCCAGTGAAGTAGGAGACACCCCATGGCGAAGAAGCTGATTACCGTCACCGTCAACGGCAAGAAGCGCGAGGAGGCGGTCGAGCCGCGCACGCTGCTCGTGCACTTCCTGCGCGAGCAACTCAACCTGACCGGCGCGCACATTGGCTGCGAAACCAGCCACTGCGGTGCCTGCACCGTTGACATCGACGGGCGCAGCGTCAAGGGCTGCACGCACCTGGCGGTGCAGTGCGACGGCTCCGAGGTGCTGACCGTCGAGGGCCTGGCCCAAGGGGGCGTGCTGCACGCCGTGCAGGAGGGCTTCTACAAGGAACACGGCCTGCAGTGCGGCTTCTGCACCCCCGGCATGCTGATGCGCGCCTACCGCTTCCTGCAGGAGAACCCGAACCCGACCGAGGACGAGATCCGCATGGGCATGAGCGGCAACCTGTGCCGCTGCACGGGCTACCAGAACATCGTCAAGGCGGTGCAGTACGCGGCGAACAAGCTGCGTGAGTCGCAAGCCGCCACCGCCTGAGCACGAGGAGCCACGATGAACGCACCCACCGACCCGAAGCTGCTCGAGCGCACCGCCGCGCTGCAGGGCATGGGCGACAGCCGCCTGCGCAAGGAAGACGCCCGCTTCATCCAGGGCAAGGGCAACTACGTCGACGACATCAAGCTGCCCGGCATGCTGCACATGGACATCGTGCGCAGCCCGCTGGCGCACGCGCGCATCAAGAAGATCGACAAGAGCGAGGCGCTGAAGGTGCCCGGCGTCGTCGCCGTGCTGACCGCCGAAGACCTCAAGCCGCTGAAGCTGCACTGGATGCCCACGCTCGCCGGCGACGTCGCCGCCGTCCTGGCCGACGGCAAGGTGCACTTCCAGATGCAGGAGGTCGCCGTCGTGATCGCCGAGGACCGCTACGCCGCCGCCGACGGCGTCGAGGCGGTGATGGTCGAGTACGAGGATCTGCCGGTCGTCATCGACCCCTACGAGGCGCTCAAGCCCGACGCGCCCGTGCTGCGCGAGGACCTGGCCGGCAAGACCAGCGGCGCGCACGGCCCGCGCGAGCACCACAACCACATCTTCACCTGGACCGCGGGCGACAAGGAGGCGGCCGACGCCGCGTTCGCCAGTGCACCGGTGACGGTGTCGCAGCACATGTACTACCCGCGTGTGCACCCCTGCCCGCTCGAGACCTGCGGCTGCGTGGCGAGCTTCGACCCGGTGCGCGGCGAGCTGACCACGTACATGACCTCGCAGGCGCCGCATGTCGTGCGCACCGTGGTGAGCCTGCTGTCGGGCATCCCCGAAAGCAAGGTGCGCATCGTCAGCCCCGACATCGGCGGCGGCTTCGGCAACAAGGTCGGCGTGTACCCGGGCTACGTGTGCGCGATCGTCGCGTCGATCGTGCTCGGCAAGCCGGTCAAGTGGGTCGAGGACCGCATCGAGAACATCTCGACCACCGCGTTCGCCCGCGACTACCACATGGACGGCGAACTCGCGGCCGACGCCTCAGGCAAGATCCTCGGCCTGCGCGTCGACGTCGTCGCCGACCACGGCGCCTTCGACGCCTGCGCCGACCCGACCAAGTTCCCGGCCGGGCTGTTCCACATCTGCTCGGGCTCGTACGACATCCCCGCCGCGCACTGCAGCGTCAAGGGCGTCTACACGAACAAGGCGCCAGGCGGCGTGGCCTACCGCTGCTCGTTCCGCGTCACCGAGGCCGTCTACCTGATCGAGCGCATGGTCGACGTGCTGGCGCAGAAGCTGGGCATGGACAAGGCCGAGATCCGCGCGAAGAACTTCATCCGCAAGGAGCAGTTCCCGTACACCAGCGCGTTCGGCTTCGAGTACGACTCGGGCGACTACCACACGGCGCTGCAGAAGGTGCTCGACGCCGTCAACTACAAGGCGCTGCGCGCCGAGCAGGCCGCCAAGCGCGCCGACCCGAACAGCCCGACGCTGATGGGCATCGGCCTGGTCACCTTTACCGAGGTGGTCGGCGCCGGCCCGTCGAAGATGTGCGACATCCTCGGCGTGGGCATGTTCGACAGCTGCGAGATCCGCGTGCACCCCACCGGCAGCGCGATCGCACGCATGGGCACGATCACGCAGGGCCAGGGTCACCAGACGACCTACGCGCAGATCATCGCCACCGAGCTCGGCATCCCGAGCGAGGTGATCCAGGTCGAGGAAGGCGACACCAGCACCGCGCCGTACGGCCTGGGCACCTACGGCAGCCGCTCGACGCCGGTGGCCGGCGCGGCGATCGCGATGGCCGCGCGCAAGATCCATGCGAAGGCGCGCAAGATCGCCGCGCACCTGCTCGAAGTCGGTGAGAACGACCTCGACTGGGAGATCGACCGCTTCAACGTCAAGGGCGACCCGACGCGCCACAAGACGATGAAGGACATCTGCTGGGCCGCCTACAACAACGTGCCGCCGGGCATGGAGATGGGGCTGGAGGCGGTGCACTACTACGACCCGCCCAACTTCACTTACCCCTTCGGCATCTACCTGTGCGTGGTCGACATCGACCGCGCCACCGGCGAAACGAAGGTGCGGCGCTTCTACGCGCTCGACGACTGCGGCACGCGCATCAACCCGATGATCATCGAGGGCCAGATCCACGGCGGCCTGACGGAGGGCTTCGCGGTGGCGATGGGCCAGCAGATGCCGTTCGACGCGCAGGGCAACCTGCTGGGCAACACGCTGATGGACTACTTCCTGCCCACCGCCGTCGAGACGCCGAAGTGGGAGACGGACTACACCGTCACGCCGAGCCCGCACCACCCGATCGGCGCCAAGGGCGTGGCCGAGAGCCCGCACGTCGGCTCGATCCCCACCTTCACCGCGGCGGTGGTCGACGCGTTCTCGCACCTGGGCATCACGCACATGGACATGCCGCACAACGCGTACCGCGTCTGGCAGCAGTTGAAGGCCAGCGGAGTGAGTCTGTAATGGAAGTCAAGCTCGACAAGCGTTACCCGCTCGAGGTCGATGCCGACCGCGCATGGCAGGTGCTGCGCAGCGTGAACTCGGTCGCCGGGTGCATGCCCGGTGCCGCGATCACCGAGCAGATCGACGACACGCACTACAAGGGCACGGTGAAGGTCAAGGTCGGCCCGACGACCGCCGCCTTCGCCGGCGACATCGAGGTACGTGCGCTCGACGAGGGCGCCAAGCGCGTCGTGCTGTTCGGCAAAGGCGCCGACCGCGGTGGCTCGTCGGCGTCGATGGAACTCACGGCCACCGTCGAGCCGGTGGCCGGCGATCCGTCGAAGTGCGACCTGGTCGGCCAGGCCGACGTCATCGTCAACGGCAAGTTTGCGCAGTTCGGCGGCCGAATGATGGTGCAGGTGTCGGACATGATCCTGGCGCAGTTCGCTGACAACTTCCGCGCCACCGCAGCGGCACTGCCGGCGCCGGCTGCGGTCGCCGCACCGGCCACGGAAGTGGCAGCGTCCGCGGGTGCCGAGCCCGCGGCGGTCACCGAAGCCGCACCCGTCGCCGCGCCGGCCCCCGCCGCGCCGCCGAAGCTGAACAAGGACCTCAACGCATTCGCCATCGTGTGGATGCTGATCAAGAACTGGTTCGCCAGCCTGTTCGGCAGGCGCCCGGCCTGACGAGGCGCACGGTGACCGACGCCGAACTGCGCGAGCGCCTGCATCAGGTCGGCTACATCGCCGACGAGGCGCTGGCCACGACGCTGTGGCTCGCCGGCGAGCTGCAGCGCCCGCTGCTGCTCGAAGGCGATGCCGGCGTCGGCAAGACGGCGCTGGCGTCGTCGCTGGCCCGCGCGCTCGACCGTCGCCTCGTGCGGCTGCAGTGCCACGAGGGGCTGGACCTGGCGCAGGCGGCGTACGAGTGGAACTACGGCCGGCAGCTGCTCGCGATCCGGCTGCACGAAACCGACCCTGAGAAGCCCCGCGAGGCCGACCTGTTCGGCCGCGACTACCTGCTGGAGCGTCCGCTGCTGCAGGCGCTCGCGAGCGAGCAACCGTGCGTGCTGCTGATCGACGAGATCGACCGCGCCGACGAGGCGTTCGAGGCCTTCCTGCTCGAGGTGCTGGCCGACTGGCAGATCACGGTGCCCGAGTTCGGCACGATCCGCGCGCGCCACGTGCCGCTGGCCGTGCTGACCAGCAACGGCACGCGCGAACTCAGCGACGCGCTGCGCCGCCGCTGTCTGTATCACTGGTTGGACTACCCGACGCTGGCGCGCGAGATCGCCATCGTGCGCGCGACGCTGCCGCAGGCCGAGACCGCCCTCGTCGAGCAGGCCGTGGGCTTCGTGCAGCGCCTGCGCCGCGAGGACCTGGGCAAGACGCCGGGCGTGGCCGAGACGCTGGACTGGATCCGCGCGCTGCACAGGCTCGACTTCAAGGCACTGCCCGACGACCCGCAGGCCTGGCTCGGCACGCTCGGGTGCCTCTTGAAGACGCGCGAGGACCGCTTCCAGCTCGGTGCCGACGAGGTCCGCCGCATCGCCGAAGGCCGGCGGCGCGGCGTCGCCGAGAAGACCACGGCCTGAGCCTTTGGTCGACGCCACCATGGCCCCGGGCGCCCTCGCCTCGATCGCCGGCTTCACCGCGCTGCTGCGCGACCACGGCCTGAACGTCGGCGTCGCCGAGCAGCAGGCGATGGTGCGTGCCGCGCTGGCGGTCCCGCTCGAACGCGCGGCACGGTCGGGCGCCGGGCTCGACGCCGCATGGCGCGCCATCGCGTGTCACGACGCCCGCGACTGGCAGCGCTGGCCTGAGCTGTTCGAGCGTTACTGGCACCCCGAGCGGCTCAAGGGCACGGTCAAGGTCAGCGGGCAGACGCGGCCGTCGCGCGACCTGCGGCAGATCGTGCAGTCGCTGCACGAGGAACTCGGCGCCGGTGCGCCGCCGCGCGGCGACGGCGCCGCGGCCGACACCGCCCTCGACGCCCCGTCGGCCGTCGACGACGCCTCGGCGCTGTCGCGCGCGCAAGGCGGTGCGAGCCGCACCGAGGCGCTGCACGACCGCAGCCTGTCACAGTGGCTGCCGCAGGATCTGGCCACGCTGCAGCGGCTGGCCGAGCGCATCGCGATGCGTCTGCGCCGGCAGCTCACACGCCGCTGGCGCGACGACGCGCACGGCCCCCGGCTCGACGTGCGGCGCACGCTGCGCGCCAGCCTGCGCACGGGTGGCGTCCCGGTGGCGCCGGCGTGGCGCACGCCGCGGCGCGAGCGCCCGCGGCTGTTCATCCTGGTCGACGTCAGCCGCTCGATGGAGACGCACGCGCAGCTGTTCCTGCACATCGCGCGCGCCTTCGTGCAGGCTGCCGATGCGCGCGTGTTCGTGTTCCACACGCGGCTGGCCGAGGTCACGCCGCTGCTGCAGCGCGACTCGGGCGCGGTGCAGGAAAAGATCAACGCCGTGACCGCAGGCTTCGGCGGTGGCACGCGCATCGCAACCAGCTTGTCGGACTTCACCCGCGTGCACGCGCGAGCGCAGCTCGGGCGACGCGCGCGCGTTTGGGTCCTGTCCGACGGCTTCGACGCCGACGAGCCCGAGCGCCTGCGCGAGGAACTGCAGCGCCTGCGAGCCGGCGGCGCGACCGTCGCGTGGTTCCACCCGACCGCGGCACCTCCGGCGTCGCAGGCGGTCCAAGAAGCCAGGGATCTGATCGGGCGCTTCGTAGGTCTGGCCACGCTGCGCGACCTCGAGCAGGCCGCCGCGGTCTTGCATTGATCGAAGGAGTTGCCATGAGCACGTCCAGTCACGACGTCATCGCCGCCGCGCAGCGGCTGCAGGAGCAGGGCCAGCCGTACGCGCTGGTCAGCGTGCTGCGCGTGCAGCCGCCGGCCTCGGCGCGTCCCGGCGACAAGGCCGTCGTCACCGCCGACGGCATCGCCAGCGGCTGGATCGGCGGCGGTTGCGCCCAGCCGGCGGTGCTGAAGACCGTGCGCCAGGCGCTGGCCGACGGTCGTGCGCGCATGATCCGCATCGCCCCGAGCGAGGAGGGCCAGGTGCGCGAGCTCGACGACGTGCTTGAGTTCGGCATGGCCTGCCACTCGGGCGGCACGATCGAACTTTTCGTCGACCCGGTGCTGCCACGCGCGCGGCTGGTCGTGATCGGCGACTCGCCGGTGGCGGTGTCGATGGCAGCCCTGGCGCCGCGCGTGGGCTTCGACGTGTGCGTGGTGGCACACGGCGCGGACGCGTCGCGCTTTGTCGACGCGGTTGAGGTCGTCGATACCGACGACGCCGCCGCGGTCGCCGAGCGGATGGCGCCGGGCGCCTTCGTCGTCGTCGCGACGCAGGGCCGGCGTGACGTGCAAGGTTTGCGTGCGGCGCTGGCGCTCGACGCGCGCACCGTGTGGTTCGTCGCTAGCGCACGCAAGGCGCAGGTGCTGCGTGCGTCGCTCGTCGAAGCCGGCGCTGATGCGCAGGCGGCGGCGGCGATCGTCGCGCCGGCTGGCCAGCCGATTGGCGCGCAGACGCCGGAAGAGATCGCACTGTCGGTGCTGGCGTCGGTCGTCGCGACGCGCAGGGGCGCGGCCGTGGCGAACCCCGCCGTGGCGACACAGGCCCCGCTCGACGCGGCGCCGATGGCGTGCGCACCCACTGCAGTTCCGAGAGCCCAAGTCAGCAGTGCCGCGGCTGCGGCTCGGGCGCGCCTGCAGGCTCGCGCGGCCGCGTCGTCGGACGCCCCGGTCGCCACGCCGCCGATCGACGCGGCGGCGGGTTCGTGTTGCGGTGGTGCGGTCGGCGACGCGACGGGCGCGCCTGCGGCCATGGCCGCGCCCGCTGCCGCTGCGTGCTGCGGCACCGAGGCCACGCCCGCCCCGGCTCTCGCGACGGTGCCACCGCCGTCGTGCTGCGGAGGCTGACGCGATGGGCTGCATCCTCAAGGGTGGCGGCGGCCTGCACAACCGGCTCGTCGTCGGCGCCGTCGTGCTCGCGGCCGGCGCCGGCTCGCGCCTGGGCGGGCGGCCGAAGTGCCTGCTCGAACTGGGCGGCGTGCCGCTGATCCGGCGCACGCTGATCGCGCTGTCGGGCGCCGGCATCGACGAAGTCGTCGTCGTGCTCGGCCATCACGCCGACCTGATCGAGCCGGTGGTCGCGCCCTTCCCCGTCACGCTGGTTCGCAACCCCGACCCCGACGCCGGCCAGGTGTCGTCACAGCGCATCGGGCTGGGTGCGCTCGCGGGCAAGCTCGACAGCGTTCTCGTCGCGCTGGCCGACCAGCCGCTCGTCAACGCGCAGGACATCACCGCGCTGATCGGTGCCTACAAGAAGCGCCCCGAAGGCACGTCGGTCGTGTTCCCGCAGGTCAACGGCGAGCCGGGCAACCCCGTGATCTTCAGTGCGGAGGTGCGCGAGCAGATCCTCGCCGGCGACGCCAACGTCGGCTGCCGCCAGTGGCGTGGCGCACACCCGGAGTCGGTGGCGCCGTTCGTCACCGACAACCGCCGCTACAAGGTCGACATCGACACGCCCGAGGACCTCGTGCGGTTCGAGCGCGACACGAGCCACGCGCTGCGCTGGCCAGCGGCGCTGGTGCCGGCCGCCTGAACGGTCCGCGATGGCACTCGAGCCGGCCTTTCACGGGCTGTGGCCCACGCCGATCGGCGTGCACCGCTTCGCCGACGCCGACGCCCTGAACCCGCTCCTGGTGCGCGTGTTCGGGGCGCTGCGGGCCACGCAGGCCCACGCCCGCGGCGAAGGCGCCGGCGCGTTCTTCGCCAGCGACGACGACCTGCTGCAGCGCGTGAAACTCCAGGAGTGGCAGCGCTTCGTTCGCTTCGTCGTCGACAGCGTGCGCGACACCGTGACGCGCGCCAACGCGCACGCCTGGCCAGAGGCCTGGGCCACGCGCGGCGTCGACCTGCAGGTGCGCCTCGAGGGGATGTGGTTCCAGGTGGCCAACGGCGGTGCCTTCCACGACGTGCACACGCACGGCAACGCGTCCTGGTCGGGCGTTTACTGCGTGCAGGCCGATGCACCCGAGGCGCGCACCCGGCACCCGGTCTACGGCGCGGCCAACGGGGTCACGCGCTTCTACGGCCCGCCGTTTTCGCATCTCGGCGGAGCGCACGTGGACCTTGGCAACGCCTACCTGCAGCCGCCGCACGTCGACGTCGAACCGGTGCCGGGGCAGCTCGTGATCTTCCCGGCGTGGCTCGCGCATCAGGCGCTGCCGTACGCAGGCGGGCTCGACCGTGTCATCGTCTCGTTCAACGCGAGCGTGCACGCCGCCGGCGGCGGCGACCGGTTGCACGGCTACGCCGGCACCTGACCTGCGCGATGCCGTTGTCGCCTCCACTACCCGAGCAGCGCGCCGCCCTCGCGCTGGCCGCGCGCTCGCTGGCGTGGACGCTGATGATCGCGGGCTGGCTCGTTCTCGGCGCGCTTGGCCTGCGCCACGCCCCGGTGGGGGTCGCTGCGTTGGCCCCGGTCGCGCTGTGGCTGCTGACGCTTGGGCTCGCGACGCACGTGAGCGCGTCGCCGCGAGCGTCGCCGCAAGCGCTGCGTGCCGTGCTCGTCGGCAGTGCCGCGATGGTGACGCTTTCACTGGCTGTGCTGGCGCATGGCGTGCCGCTGGCACTGTGGCCGGCGGCGGCCGCCTGGGGCGTGCTCCTGGTGGCCGCGTCGCGGGTCGTGCGCGGCTGGCGGCGCCAATCCGGCCCGCGCCTGCCCTCGCCCGTCGCGCCAGCCTGCCTCGGTGCTATTGCCGCCTGGGCGCTGGCGGGCGACCCGCAGGCGGTGGCGGCACATCCCATGGACCTAGGCTGGGCCGTGCTCGCGGCCGGTATCGCGCTGGCGTGGATGGTGCCGCCCGCGGCCGACGACCGGCACGGCGCACTCGGCTGCCGCGGCGGGCTGTTCGATTGCGCACTGTCGTGGCCGACGCTGGCGCAGTGGCGCGAGCCGGCGCACTGGCCGTGGATCGCGGCGTCGCTGGCGATGCTGCCGATGATGACGTCGCTGCCGCTGATGGCCGAGGGCTGCGCGCGCGCCGGCTGGCCCGTGCACGCCGTCAGCGGTCTGCACCTGTTCGCGATGCTGGCGCCGGCGGCCATCGTCGCCAGGAGCCGCTCGGCGACGCTCGCGCGCCGGCTGCCGGCGCTTGTCGCCGTGGCGATGGTGAGCGGTGGCGTTGCGGCGCTGGCCTTGCCCGCGGCCGACGGCACGATGGTCGCGATGGCCTTGCACGCCGTCGCCTGGGGCCTGGCGTGGGCAGGCGCGATGGCGCCCGCGACGCCGGGTGGCGCAGGGTTGCCCGCGGCGCGCGGCGGCCCGGCCGTCTCGGCGCTCGCCAGCGCCGCGGCGGTGACGGCGCTGGGTTTGCTCGTCGCACACGACGGGCTGGCCGCGTGGAGCGGCGTGCACGTTGCGCTCGCCGCACTCGCGGCGCTGGGCAGCGTCGCGGCCTGGCATCGACCGAGGCTTGCATTCGAGGAGCAACGAGGATGAACAGCATCGACATCGACATCGTGCGCACCGCGCTCGACTGGCTGGACCGCGGCCACCGCGTCACGCTGGGCACCGTGGTGCGCACGTGGGGCTCGGCGCCGCGCCCGCCGGGCTCGCTGATGATCATCCGCGGCGACGGCCAGGTGGCAGGATCGGTGTCGGGCGGCTGCATCGAGGACGACCTGATCGGCCGCGTCGGGCGCGGCGAACTCGCGAGCCGCCTGCCGCAGGTTACCTCCTACGGCGCCACCGCCGAGGAGTCGCAGCGTTTCGGGCTGCCGTGCGGCGGCACCGTCCAGGTGGTGCTCGAGCCGCTGTCGGCGGCGTCGCAGCTGCGCGAGCTGCTGGTGGCGATCGAGTCGCACCGGCTGGTGGCGCGCCGCCTCGACCTGTCCACCGGCGTCGTCGCGCTCGAAGGGGCCGACGCCGGCGACACGGTACGCTTCGACGGGCGCATCCTGCTCACCGTGCACGGCCCGCGCATGCGCCTGCTCATCGTCGGCGGCGGCCAGCTGTCGCGCTACCTGGCCGCGATGGCGGTGATGCTCGACTACCGCGTCACGGTGTGCGACCCGCGCGAGGAGTACCACGAGGGCTGGAGCGCGATGGACGGGGTGACGCTGTCGAAGGCGATGCCCGACGACCTCGTGCTCGCGATGAACCTCGATGCCAACAGCGCCGTCGTCGCCGTCACGCACGACCCCAAGCTCGACGACCTCGCGCTGATGGAGGCGCTGCGAACGCCGGCGTTCTACGTCGGCGCACTCGGCTCGAAGCGCAACAACGACTTACGCCGCCAGCGCCTGGGGGAGCACTTCGGCCTCGCCGACGACGAGCTCGCGCGCCTGCACGGGCCGGTGGGGCTCAACCTCGGCGCACTGACCCCGCCCGAGATCGCGCTGGCGATCGTCGCCGAGATGACAGCGCTGCGCCGCGGTGCCGACGTGCACGCCGATCTCGCCGACTGGACGGCTTCGACGACCGTCTGCCGTACGGCTGCGTGATACCGGGACGCCGCGCCGACCCGCTCTCGGACAAAGGTGGCTTTGCCACTTCGCTCGATCCCCCACGGGGGGCTCGCTGGGTGCAGCCCGGCTCTGCGAGTGATCAGGACCGCAGCGTGTACCGATGCGCGCCGTGCGGCAGTCCCGCAACCTGCCTGGCCGCATCGAGCATCGCGCGCGCCGCGAAGTCGTGCAGGTCGAACCGTGCCTCGAGCAGCAGGCTCGCGTGCTGGCCTGCAGCGGCGGTCGCGAGCCTTTCGAGCACGACGCCCTCATGTTCGCGATCCTCGAGTCCGCTCACGTCGTCGACGGTGAATACCTGCGTCGGCACTCCGACGAACAGTGGATCCGAGGCGATGCGCTCGCGGACCGTGTCGAGGCTCGAATCGTGCGCGAGCTCGACGTAGACGTAGCGCGTGCCGCCGATCTCGGCTTCGAGCGCCGCGCGCACGCCGTCGACTGCGGCCGCCGCCGGGCTGTGGTGCAGCGCCGTCGCCGGGTGGCGCTGCTGCACCGTCTGCCCGCGGGGAATCAGCCGCTCGAAGGCGCCGACGAACGCCGACCAGGCGCCCGGGTTCCAGCCCGCGCCGACGACCGCCGAGACGCGGTGCCGCCGCGCCGCGTCGTCGAGCTTCTCGTGGTGGCGCGCGAGCGCCGCGCCTTCGAGCGCGGCACACTCGACGACCGGCAGGCGCCCCTGCAGTAGCGCGAGCGTGACGTCGGTGGCCTCCTGCGCTGGCACGCAGACGAACGCGGCGTCGACCGTCGCCAGCTCGCGCACGTGGCCGACGACCGGTGCGCGCTGCAGCCGGCCGGGCGCGTGGCCGGGCGCGTTCGGGCGACGCACGATGCCGGCGAGTGCGAGCTCGGTGTCGTCGAGCAGCGCTAACGCGCATGCCGTGCCGAGGCGGCCGAGGCCGATCACGGCCACCTGCAGGCGTCGTGGGGTGTCGGCCATTGTCGTCTCCCTCACACGTTCGCCGGCGTCACGCCGGCCGTCGATCGCATCGGCCAACGTTCAGCGCGTCGCTTCATCGACCGCCGCCGCGAGCGCCTGCAGCGCGGCCGAGATCTCGACCGGGTACGCGTCGGCCTCGCTCGCGTGTGCCTGCACGAATGAGTGCGCCATCGTCCCGTACGCAGGCATGCCAAACAGGCGCGCCGCCTCGGCGGTCGCGGTGCCGTCGAAGCCGGGGAGGTACGACGCGCGCGCCGCGAGCAGCGCCGCCTCGGCACCGTGCGCGCGGCGCATGCCGAAGTCGATCAGCAGCTTGCCCGGCGCGGCGAGCACGACGCGCGCCGCCTTCGACGCGATCAGCGTCTGGAAGTCCACGAGGTTGAGCGGCCGCGACTCGATGAGCTGCGCCACCGGCAGTAGCGCCGTCACGCGCAGGATCGGCTCGCTGGCGAAGAACACGGTGCCTTCGGGCATCGCGTGCACATCATCGGTGAAGCGCAGCGCACGCAAGTGGTCGAGCAGGCGCGGCGTGAAGCCGCCTTGCCTGTCGCGCCACGCGATCTCGTCTTCGGTGAACACGAGCGTCTCGAGGCTGCGTGCATTCGTCGAGGTAGGCCTGCAGCATCGTCAGCTGGTAGAGGTCGGTCAGCAGCGCGGTCATCGTTGTCGATGGCGTCGTCGGGGCGGCACACCCCGTGACGATCGTAGCCGCGTTGCGTGCCGACCGGCACCCGCGCCGACGGCCGCCCGGCCCGCCTCAGCGAGCTGGCACGAGCGACCACCCGCCGCCCTCCTCATCGCGCCAGCCGGCTTCTCGATCGATCTGCAGCAGGCGCCGCAGCTCGGCCACGGTTTCGGCATCGGGGCGCTCGAGGCGCAGCCGCCGGCGCCGCCACGGCGTCACGTCGAGCCGCCGCAGGCGGCGCGAATCGGGCGCGATCGCAATCCGAAACAACGCGCCGATGTCGTGGCGCCACGGCCCGCGGTTGCCGAGGCCTTCGTAGTCGTCGATTAGGTCGCCGCAGCCGTAGAGGATCGGCCGGCCCTGGTGGACTTCGACCGGCAGCGCGTGGTGCGACGAGTGGCCGTGGACGACGTCGGCGCCGCCGAGATCGATCAGCCGGCGCGCGAACGCGCGCTGCTCGGCTGGCACCGCCAGCACCCAGTTGTCGCCCCAGTGCAGCGAGACGACAACGAGATCACCTGGGCGCCGCTCGCGCGCCACGCGCTCGGCGAGGCGCAGCGCCGAGGCCGCCGAGAGGTCGGGCAGCAGCGCGACGCCGGCGCGGTGCTCGGCCACGGCCCAGTCGGCGGGCACGCCGCTGCTCGGCAGTGCGACGCTCCAGACCAGCAGTCGGCCGCCGGACAGCGCCTGTGCCGCAGGGGCCCAAGCGGCATCGGCGTCGACGCCGGCGCCGGACGTCGCGATGCCCGCGGCGTGCAGCGTCGCGAGCGTCTCGCGCAGCGCGCCACGCCCCCAGTCGAGCACGTGGTTGTTCGCCAGCGCGCACACGTCGAGACGCGCCGCCGTCAGCACGTCGACGTTACTGGGGTGCATCCGGTAGTGGATGCCTTTGTGCGGCCAGGGCTCGCCGCCGGCGGTCACGGCGGTCTCGAGGTTGACGACGCGCGCGTCGACGTCGACGGCGAGCAGCGTCGGCAGCGCGTCGCCCCAAGGTTCGTGCGGCGCCAGCGGCGCGCCCACCGCGCCGTTCGCCGCCTCGGCGAGGCGCAGATACTCGCGCGCGTCGCGGACGACCGGCTCGTACAGGTCCGGCGGCGCGTGGCGGCGCAGCGCCTGATCGATGCCGCGGCCGGTCATCACGTCGCCTGCCAGCAGCAGCACGACGGCGCCGTCGGGCGTCATCGGCGCAACTTCACGGCGTGTGGTGGCGCCCCAAGCTCACGCGCTTGGCCTGCATGCCCTCGCCTGCCGGCTCGGCGATGAACTGCACCGCGGTGCCGACCTCGACGCGCGTGAAGTGCCCGCCAGCGACGTTGTCGCGGGCGAAGTAGTACTCCTGGCCGTCGGCCGTGCGGATAAAGCCGAAGCCGCCCTCGGCGTCGAGGCGCACGACCTCGCCGTGCAACTCGCGCGCGTGCTCCTTCTCAAAGCCGCGGCGCTGGCGCACGGCGTCCTCGAGCTGGCGCTTCATCGCGTCGAACGCGTCGCGCAGCGCGACGTGGACGTCCTCGTGCTGCACGCGGTCCACGACGAGCTCACGCCCCGGCAGCGTCAGGTCGATGCGCACGCCGAACGGGTCGCCCTGGTGCTTGTGCTTCTGCTCGAGGTCGACGACGACGCGGCACGACATGATCTCGCCGCTCAGGTGTTCGAGGTACGCGACCTTGTCGCGCACGGCCCCCTCGAGCGCCTCGGAACGCTCGAGCCCGTGGAAGACGATCTGG
>JALOSD010000175.1 GCA_025458585.1 Burkholderiaceae bacterium
CGAACAGCAGCAGGTTGATCGCGCTGCCGAGCACCGCGAGGCCGAGCACGACGCGCAGCGCATCGCGCGACAGCGCCAGGTACACGCCCACGGTCACCGTGATCCACACCGCGAGCGCGAAGGCCCAGATCATCGCCTGGCCTCCGCATCGAGTTGCTCGTCGTCGATCGCGAGCAGCGCGAGCGCGTAGCCGCCGAGCGCGCCCCATACGCACAGGAACACGCCGAGGTCGAACACGAGCACCGTCGAGACCTTGATGCCGACCCCCGGCAGCGTGCCCCACCAGTGCGTCAGGAACGCGTCGCCCACCAGCAGCGCCGGCACGCCGGCGATCGCGCCGAGCGCGACGCCGACGGCGGCCAGCGTGACCGGCGAGCGCAGCGGCAGCCGCTTCGCTGCCGCATCGCTGCCGTGCGCCACCGCCCACAGGATGGTGGCGCTGACGGCGACCAGGCCGCCGATGAATCCGCCGCCCGGCTCGTTGTGGCCGCGCAGCAGCACCCACACCGATGCCGCCAGGATCAGCCAGTACAGCGGGCCGGCCGCGCTTTCGAGGATCACCAGGCGCCGGTTCACCGCCCGTTCTCCTTCGAGTTCACGCGCAGCGCATGACAGCATCACGACCGCGATCTCGCCCAGCGTGTCGAGGGCGCGGAAGTCGACCAGGATCACGTTGACGACGTTGCGCCCGTAGGCCTCGGGCACGCTGGCCTCGGCGAAGAAGCGCGTCAGCGCCGGGTCGAACGCGCCGGCGGTCGCGACGAGCAGCAGCAGCGTGACGACGCCGCCGAAGCCGGCCGCGACGAGGAACGCGAGCGGGCGCAGCCCGGGCTCGTCGACGCTCGTCGCGCGGCCGAGCTTCTTCAGCTTGAGCAGCACCGAGGCGACGACGATCACGAACACCGTTTCCACCGTGAACTGCGTGAAGGCGACGTCGGGCGCCCCGGTGAAGAGGAACAGCACGGCGCTGCCGTAGCCGACGAGGCCGGTGGCCAGCAGCAGCGTCAGGCGGTCGCGCAGCACCGCGGCGAACGCGGCGCCGAGGACGATCAGCACGCAGGCCGCGATCACGCCCGCGCCCGGCGCGTCGGGCGCGGGCAGGTCGAGCGCGCTCCAGCCGGCGAGCAGGGCGGCGGCCATCCCCAGCGTGACGGCCACCACCACGAGGCCGACGTAGAACGGCAGCCGCCCGTCCTGCAGCGTGCGCGTGCTCGCCGCGGCGACGCGCGGAATCCACTGCAGCGAGTGCTCGTACACCGTCACCATGCCCCAGCGTCCGACGCGGCGCACGACGCGGTCCTGCAGTCGGTGCAGCGGATCCCAGAACGCGTAGACGAGGGCGCCGATCGCCAGCGTCACCGCGAGCGAGCCGAGCGCCGGGCCGAGGTCGAGCGCGAGGCTGAACGCCAGCGCCTCGGTGCTCGGCGTCATCGCGAGCGATGCATCGGAGATCAGGTCCTGGACGATGAACGGGAACACGCCGAGCGTGACGCCGATCGCGGCCAGCACGAGCGGCGGGATCACGAGCGACGGGCCACCCTCGTGCGCCTCGGGTGTCTCGTACTGGCCTGGATGGCGCCAGAACACGCGGATCGCGGCGACGCCGGCCACCGCGACGGCGATCGAGCCGAACACGGTGTTGGCCGCGCGTGCGAACGCGAAAACCCCTTCGGCGCTCTTGGCCTCGAGGATCACGTCCTTGACGACGTAGCCGAACGACAGCGGGATGCCCGCCATGGACGCCCCGGCGAGCAGCGCGGCGGCGGCGGTCCACGGCATCGCGTGGCGCAGGTTGCCCAGCAGGTCGATCACGCGCGTGCCCGTGCCGTGGTCGATGTTGCCGGCGACGAAGAACAGCGGCGCCTTGTACAAGGCGTGCGCGAGCAGCAGCGCGCCCACCGCCACCGTCGCGCCTTCGCCCTTCAGGCCCACCAGCGTGACCAGCGTGCCGAGCGTGGCCACCGTCGACCAGGCGAGGATGCGCTTGAGGTCGCGCTCGCGCAGCGCGAGCACCATCCCCCAGGCGGCGGTGAGCGAGCCCGCGGCCTTCAGTGCCCCCTCCCACAGGTCCCAGTCGCCGAAGCCGGGGTCGAGCCGCGCGAGCAGGTACACGCCCAGCTTGACCATCGTCGCCGAGTGCAGGTAGGCCGACACCGGCGTCGGCGCCGACATCGCGTTCGGCAGCCAGAAGTGGAACGGAAACTGCGCGCTCTTCGTGAACGCGCCGATCAGGATCAGCACCAGCGCTGTCGTCAGCTGCGGCGTCGGCTCGAGCGCGGGCAGCAGTGCCACCGCCTCGCTGATGCGCCAAGTGCCGAGCGCCTGCGCGAGCACGATGAAGCCCGCCAGCAGCGCGAGCCCGCCGGCGCCGGTGACGAGCAGCGACTGCTGCGCCGCCTTGCGGCTCGCCTCGCGCTCGTGGTGGAAGCCGACGAGCGCGAACGACAGCAGGCTCGTCGCCTCCCAGAACATGAACAGCACGATGAAGTGGTCCGCGGTGACGCAGCCGATCATCGCGACCATGAACGCGGTCAGCAGCACGAACAGGCGCCGCTGCTGCGGGTCGCCCGCGAGGTAGCCGCCGGCGTAGACGAACACGGCAGTGCCGACGCCGGTGATCATCAGCAGCATCAGCGCGGCCAGACCGTCGACGTGGAACGCGAGCTCGAGGCCGAGCGCCGGCGCCCACGCCCACGTGGCCCACAGCGGCAGGTCGAAGGTCACGAGCAGCCACAGCACGGCCACCAGCGCGGCCGCCGGCAGCAGCGCGAAGCCGGCGCGCGCGGGCACGCTCATCGCCACGCCGGGCAGGTGCAAAGCGGCGCTGCCGGCCATCGCTCAGGTCGCCTTCGCGGGGCGGAACATCGCCACCACCAGCGTCACGATCGTCAGCGGGATCGCGAAGCCGAGCATCACGTTCGAGAACGCCGGCAGCGCCGCATGGTGCTGCGCCGCGAGCACAAGGTACGCGGTGTAGGCCGCGTAGTACAGCAGGAACAGCGCGCCTTCCCAGCGCGCGATCTCGCGCCCCGACAGGAACACCGGCAGGCAGGCGACCAGCGCGGCGAGCATGACCCACAGGTCGAAGTGACGCACCGCGTCGGGTACCGGCAGGCCGTCGAAGCCTGCGAACGTCGCCGCGAGCCCGGCCAGCCCGATGACGCCGAACATGTTGAACACGCAGCTGCCGACGACGTTGCCCACCGCGATGTCGCGCTCGCCCTTGATCGCTGCCATCGTCGAGGCCGCGACTTCGGGCAGCGACGTGCCGGCGGCGACGATCGTCAGCCCGACAACGGTGTCGCTGACGCCGAGCGACTTCGCGAACACGACGGCGGCGCTGACCAGCGCCTGCGAGCCGCCCACCAGCAGCACGAGGCCGACGAGCACCAGCAGAATCTGGACCCAGCGCCGTGAATCCCACCCGCCGGCGGCGGGCTTCAGCTCGGCGGCGTACTCGTCGGTGCGCGCCGCGCCCTCGGCGCGTGACTGGAGGATCAGGAACACGGTGTACGCCAGCAGCAGCACGAACAGCAGCGCGCTGTCGAACAGGCCGAGCTTGCCGTCGAGAGCCAGCACGATCAGCAGCACGGCGCCGCCGATCATGATCGGCGCTTCCTGCCGGATCACCTGCACGTGCACCGCCAGCGGCGTGATCAGCGCCGCCACCCCGAGGATGAACAGCACGTTGAACGTGTTGCTGCCCACCGCGTTGCCGAGCGCAAGGTCGGTCGTGCCGTTGAGCACGGCTCCCACCGACACCGCCATCTCGGGTGCGCTGGTGCCGAAGGCGACGATCGTCAGCCCGACGACGAGCGGCGAGATGCCGAACGCGAGCGCGAGCTTCGACGCGCCGCGCACGAGCAGCTCCGCGCCCGCGACGAGCGCGACAAGACCGCCGATGAACAGCAGGACATGGATCAATGAGACCTCCCCGAACCCGACGCTGCTTGATCCTGCAACAAAGCCCGCAGTTCCGCGATCTCGCCGCGCAGCGCGCGCACTTCGGCGTGCAGGTCGGCCTCGATGTGCTCGCGCGCCTCGTCGACGGCGGCGATCGTCGTCGCCTTCTCGTCCTCGGTGAAACTCTGCATCGCGCTGACGATGATGCCGATGAACAGGTTCAGCATCGTGAACGTCGCGATGAGGATGAAAGGCACGAAGAACGCCCACGCGTACGGGTAGGTCTCCATCACCGGGCGCGAGATGCCCATCGACCAGCTCTCGAGCGTCATGACCTGGAACAGCGTGTACAGCGACCGTCCGAGGTGGCCGAACCACTCGGGGAAGGAGTCGCCGAACAGCTTCGTCGCGATCACGCCGAAGACGTAGAAGATCAGTCCGAGCACGGCCGCGATCGAGCCCAGGCCGGGGATGGCCGCCAGCAGCCCGCCGACGACGCGTCGCATCGAGGGCACGATCGTCAGCACGCGCAGCACCCGCAGCACGCGCAGCGCGCGCAGCACCGCGAACGGCCCGCTGGCCGGCACGAGCGCGATCGCGACGACGGCGAAGTCGAACACGCTCCACGGGTCGCGGAAGAACGCGCCGCGGTGCACGAACAGGCGCGCCGCGATCTCGACGCCAGGCGGCCATCAGCGCGGGCGACGTCTCCATGCCGAGGATCACGGCGTTGACGAGGATCAGCGCCAGGATGACGTTTTGCACGCGGCCGTTCTTGAGGACGGTCGCGAGGCGGGAGCGCAGGTCCGGGGGGGTGGAGGCGTCGGCGGTCACGAATGGGGGTGGGGCGGGCGGGACGCGAGATTGTGCCAATCGGGCGGCAGCGAGGGGGCGCATGGGCGCCGGCGCTGCGGCGAAGCCCCGATGGACACCCCGGAAGCCCGTCGTAGAGTAAGGGCTTCGTCAGGCCCCAGGGCGACAGTCCGCGGCGAATCGTCACCCCGGCGACACGACCCCCCGGCCCTCCAGGAGACATCG
>JALOSD010000176.1 GCA_025458585.1 Burkholderiaceae bacterium
GGCGATGGCGCCGCTGCGCGAGCGCCTGGCGGTGCTGCGCGAACGCGTCGCGCAGCTCGACAACCGCGCCGTCTACGAGGTCACGGCGCTGATCGCGCGCCTGCTCGAGGCGCCGCCGCCACACGCGGGCGCGCCATCACGGAACTGTCTCGAAGAGGTCACGGACCCGTCGTGAACGCCGGCGACGATCCGGTCTCATGCAACGCGACGCCCTGTTCGACGAGCTTTCGTCCGATCTCGTCGCCGGGCTGCCGCGCCTGCGCGTGCGTTCGGTGTGGATCTCCGACCTGCACCTGGGCACGCCGGGTTGCCAGGCGACGAAGC
Source organism: Burkholderiaceae bacterium (assembly GCA_025458585.1). GTDB lineage: Bacteria > Pseudomonadota > Gammaproteobacteria > Burkholderiales > Burkholderiaceae_C > Calidifontimicrobium. The sequence continues at coordinate 325 of JALOSD010000176.1, forward strand.
TGCTCGACTTCCTGCGCGCCGTCGAGTGCGAGACGCTTTACCTCGTCGGCGACATCGTCGACGGCTGGCAGCTCAGGCGCCAGTGGTACTGGCCGCAGGCGCATAACGACGTCGTGCAGAAGCTGCTGCGCAAGGCGCGCAAGGGCACGCGCGTGATCTTCGTGCCCGGCAACCACGACGAGTTTGCGCGCCGCTACGTCGAGCACAACTTCGGCGGCATCGAGGTCGTCGACGACTGGATGCACGTGACCGCCGACGGCCGGCGGCTTTGGGTGACGCACGGCGACCTGTTCGACGGCGTGATCCAGTGCGCACGCTGGCTCGCGCACGTCGGCGACTGGGCCTACGAGACGGTGCTCAAGCTCAACCGGCACGTCAACTCGCTGCGCGCGCGCATGGGGCTGCCGTACTGGAGCCTGTCGCGCTACCTGAAGTTCAAGGTCAAGCGCGCGGTGAGCTATGTCAGCGACTTCGAGGCCGCGGTCGCCCACGAAGCGCGCCGCCGCGGCGCGCACGGCGTCGTCTGCGGCCACATCCACCACGCCGAGCTGCGCGAGATCGACGGCATCCTCTACGCCAACGATGGCGACTGGGTCGAGAGCCTGACCGCGCTCGTCGAACACGACGACGGGCGGCTCGAGATCGTCGACTGGACGCACCACGAGGCGCGCGCGTGCACCGACGTCGCCGAGGCGGTGGTGGCGCCATTGGCCGCCTGAGCACCGCGTCGCTGGCGGCGTGCGTCGGGCTGCAGCCGCCGCCGGAGCATACTGTCGTCGGTATGGTGGCAGCCGAAGCGGGCCAGTGGCCTGCTCAGCTGTCACGAGACCGTCACAGAGCTCGCCTACGGTGCACCGAGGGATGGAGGATCTGGCCACCGACGTCGTCGTTGCCGCCCGCGGCAGCCGCTGGGTGCGGGTGCGCGTGCGCGGCCTGCTGCGCAACGCCGAGCTGGCGGCGCGCATCCGCGCCCAGCGGCCCGCGGGCGTGGCGTCGTGCACGATCAGCCTCGAGACCGGCACCGTGCGCGTCGAGCTCGACGGCGCGGCGACCGAGGCGGTGTGGGTGCGCGCGCTGCTGCGCTGCGTCGCCGTCGACGCGACGGCGACGGCGACGCGCGTGGCGCGGCCCGCCCCGGCGTCGTCCACCGCGGCCCGTGCCGCGCCGCGCGCACCGGCGCGCGCCAGCGCTGCCGCGCGGCCCGACTCCGGCGGGGCGGCGCCGAAGGCCATGGCCAAGCCGTCGCCCGCCGACACGGACGCCATGCACGCAGTCGCATGGACGGACTTGCTGCGCCGGCTCGGCGAGGGCCGGCCGTTCGATCCGCGCCACGGCCTGAGCGCGGCCGACGCCGCCGCGCGGCTCGCGCGCGACGGGCGCAACGAGATCCGCGACGTGACCGGCCGCAGCGCCGGCGAGATCCTGCTCGACCAGTTCAGGTCGGTGCCGGTGGCGCTGCTCGGCGCCTCGGCCGGGCTGGCGCTGACGACGCGCGCGTTCGCCGACGCGGCGGCGATCGGCACCGTGCTCGCCGCCAACAGCGGGCTGGGCTTCGTTACCGAGAAGCGCGCCGAGGAGACGGTGTCGAGCCTGCGCAAGCTCGCGCCACGCCAGGCGACCGTGATCCGCGACGGCCAGCCGGTGCAGATCGACTCGCGCGACGTCGTCGTCGGCGACGTGCTCGTGCTGCAGCCGGGCGAGCCGGTGGCCGCCGACGCGCGCGTCATCGAGGCGCACCGGCTGGCGACGAACGAGGCGGCGCTGACCGGCGAGAGCCTGCCGGTGAAGAAGCGCGCGCACGACGCGCTGCCGTCCGACACGCCGCTCGGCGAGCGCAGCAACATGGTGTTCCTCGGCACCGTCGTCTCCGGCGGCGCCGGCACCGCGGTCGTCGTCGCCACCGCCGAACGCGCCGCGCTCGGCCGCATACGGGACTTGGCGCAGCGCGCGGAATCGCCGCGCACGCGGCTGCAGGTCGAACTCGACGTGCTCGGCAGGCGGCTCGCGATCGGCGCCGCGCTGCTGTGCGTCGGCGTGTTCGCGCTCGGCGCGCTGCGCGCGCGCCCGCTGCTGCCGCTGCTGCGCACCGCGGTGTCGCTCGGCGTCGCGGCGATTCCCGAGGGTCTGCCGACGGTGGCGACGAGCCTGCTCGCCGCCGGCATCCGCTCGCTGCAGGCCAAGCAGATCTATGCGCGCCGGCTCGACGCGGTCGAGAACCTGGGTGCGGTCGACACGGTGTGCTTCGACAAGACCGGCACGCTGACGCACAACCGCATGAGCGTCGCGTCGCTGACGCTCGGCGTCGAGCTCGTGCCGGTCGACGACGCTGCCGTCGCGCCGGCGCTGCCCGAGCCGTGGCTTCGCGTCGCCGCGCTGTGCAACGGCGTCGAGCGCGTCGAAGGCGAGCCCGGCGCAGGCGGCGAGGCGCGCTGGCAGGGCTCGTCGACCGAGATCGCGATCGTCGAGTTCGCGCAGGCGCGCGGCGCCGAGGTCGCCGCGCTGCGCCGCAGCCACCCGCTGCTCGGCGTGCGCCAGAGGAGCGAGCACCACCCGTACATGGTCACGTTGCACGACAGCGCCGACCACGGCCTGCTCGTCGCCGTCAAGGGTCGGCCCGACGAGGTGCTCGCGCGCTGCGAGGCGTGGTTCGACGGCCAGGCGGTGCAGCTGCTCGCCGACGAGACGCGCCTGGCGTTGCTGGCGCTCAACGACCGCATGGCCGCACGCGGCGAGCGCGTGCTCGCGCTCGCGTTCCGCCAGCATCCGAACCATGCCTACGGCGAGACCGGCGGCCTGTGCTGGCTCGGCATGGTCGGCCTCGCCGACCCGCTGCGCGCGGACCTGCCGGCGATGATGGAGCGCTTTCGCACCGCCGGCATCCGGCCGCTGATGATCACCGGCGACCAGCTCGGCACCGCACGCGCAGTCGCCGAGCGCATCGGGCTGGTGGACGGCGAGCACGTCGTCGACGCCGGCCAGCTGCCGGAGCAGGCCGACGCGCTTGCCGACGTGGCCGAGCGCGCGAGCGGCTTCGCACGCACGAGCCCGGCGATGAAGCTGGAGATCGTGCGCGCGCTGCAGCAGCGCGGCCACGTCGTGGCGATGACCGGCGACGGCATCAACGACGGCCCGGCGCTGAAGACGGCCGACGTCGGTGTCGCGATGGGGGTCACCGGCACCGACTTCGCGCACGCGATGAGCGACCTCGTGCTGCGCGACGACCACCCGGCGGCGATGCTGACCGCGGTCGAGCAGGGACGCACCGCGTTCCTCAACATCCAGAAATCGGTGCGCTACCTCGTGGCGACCAACCTGAGCGAGCTCGCGGCGACGACGATCGCGGTGGCCGCCGGCCTGCCCGAGCCGTTCGACCCGCTCGCGCTGCTGTGGACCAACATCGCGACCGACATCTGGCCGGCGATCGCGCTCGGGCTCGAGCCGCCCGAGCCCGGCGTGCTCGAACGCGCGCCGGTGTCACTGAAGGAGGGACTGCTCGCCCGCCGGGACTGGGGCGCGGTCGCCACCGACGCCGGCGTGATGACGGTGGCCTCGCTCGCGAGCTTCGGCTTCGGGCTCGCCCGCTACGGCGACAGCCCGCAGGCGCGTACCCTCGCGTTCATGACGCTGACCTCGTCGCAGCTGATGTACGCGCTCGCCGCGCGCTCGTCGCGCCCGCTCGTCGGCGGCGGGCTGCAGCCCAACCGCATGCTGAACCACGCGGTGGGCTGGTCGCTGCTCGCGCAGGCGGGCACCGTCGCGCTGCCGTTCATGCGCGCTCGTCGCTCTGGGCGCCGCCGCGGCGCCGCTCGTGGTGCGCGAGGTGCTCAAGCACGGGTCGCGGCCGCGGCCCGGGGACGCGCGATGACGGCGGTCGAGATCCTGCACGAGACGCGGCTGCGGCTGCGCGCGGCGCTGCCGTCGCGCGTCGACGCGGCCACCGCGCGCGCTCGGCTCGAGCAACTGCCCG